>CAYFOX010000038.1:6124-10520 GCA_964344875.1 uncultured bacterium | reverse complement strand
CCTTTTAGGGGGGGGTGCTTTCGAAAAAGAATCCTATCGGGCAACACTCTATACAAAAGCGAGCTGCAGCTACTGCAAAAAGGTGTATAGAGCTATACCCGACCTCGAATCTCTAGTTGAGATCAAGGATATTGAGGATCCAAACAACCTCGAGGAGCTATTAGCTATAGGAAAAAAAGGGCAAGTTCCTTGTTTGGTATCTAACGGGGTGGCCCTTTATGAGTCTGACGCGATCATTGCATCTTTAACCGGTTCATCGTCAAAGGGTCACAACATTCAAGATTAGGTTGACAAAATCTATTTAGAAAACCTATGAAGGATAGAATATTCATCTTTCGAGGGGTATTTCTTGGAAATAGCAAACGGAAATTCTAAACGGGTCATAAGCATTTTTGTTTTAGCAATGCTTAACGTTTCAGTAATGGCAAGCCTTAGAAGCTTGCCGCTTGTAGCAGAGTTCGGCTACAGCTCAATTTTTTTCTTTTTAATCGTTGCACTGACTTTTTTAGTACCCCAAGCTTTAGTAGCAGCTGAACTTGCGACTGGTTGGCCCAAATCAGGGGGTATTTACATCTGGGTACGTGAGGCTCTTGGGGACAAATGGGGCTTTTTTGCCATTTGGATTCAATGGGTGCACAACGTCACGTGGTTCCCGGTTATCCTTTCTTTTGTGGCCACAACGCTTGCATATGTATTTTACCCCCCTTTCGTAGAGAATAAGTACTATGTTCTCACTGTCATTCTCGCAAGTTTTTGGGGTATGACTTTTTTCAATTTCTCTGGGATTAGACTCTCCAGCTGGTTTAGCACTTTTTGCGTTATAGCCGGTACGATTCTCCCCGGTATTTTTCTAATTGGATTAGGAATATCCTGGGTAATGAGCGGGGAACCTTTACAAATTCAGCTCTCAACAGAAAGTCTGTTGCCTGACCTGAGCCGTCTCGATAACATAGTCTTTTTGGGTGGTCTTTTTCTCTCTTTCGCAGGGTTAGAGGTGACAAGCGGTTATGCAGGTGAGGTGCAAAATCCTCAACGAAATTACCCTATTGCAATCTTGATGGCTGCAACCATCACCTTTGTCCTTTTCCTTTTAGGGTCATTATCGATTGCTTGGGTGATTCCCAAAGAGGAAATAAACCTTGCATCCGGTTTGATGGCTGCGCTGAAAATTTTCCTCGACAACTACAACCTGACTTGGCTTTTAGGCTTTTTAGGAGTGCTACTTGTAGCAGGGGCTGTTGGGGAAACCAATGCGTGGATTATTGGCCCGGTAAAAGGTCTCTACACCACATCTCGCCATGGAAACCTTCCCCCTATTTTTCAAAAATTGAATCATAACCAGGTGCCGACAAACCTCCTCTATCTTCAGGCGATTATTGTCACCATAGCAGCTTTTATGTACCTTTTGATGCCCTCAATCAGCAGTGCATTCTGGATTCTCACCGCCCTAAGCGCCCAAATCTACCTAGTGATGTACGTGATGATGTTCATAGCAGCAGTACGCTTACGCTACACAAGGCCTAATGTTCCCAGAGCCTACCAGATTCCACACCCCCATAAAGGGATGTGGTTGATAGCTAGCCTTGGAATTGTTACCTCGATCTTTGGTATCTTTTTGGTTTTCATCCCCCCCGCTCAATTCAAAAACGAGTCTGTAATCGCTTATGTCTCTTTTCTTGTTATCGGGTTGGTTTCTATGGTGGCTTTGCCGCTCATTATCCATGCCTTTAAGAAACCTAGCTGGAATCCGATAAACAGTTCTCTCAAAGATGAGGAGCACTAGGAGTTTTAAGCTCTATCCAATCCAAAAAAAAGGTCGCTTTGAGCGACCTTTTTTTAAACTTTGAGCGGCTCCTGCCAGACGCCATCGCTTTTTAATAAATCAATCAGAGCTTCTAAAGCAACCGATTCATGAATATGACTTAAGACTTTTTGAGACTTTTTATAGAGATCTATAAAACCCGGTTTTGAACCCACATAACCAAAATCGGCATCAGCCATTTCCCCCGGACCGTTTACTATGCAGCCCATAATCGCTATTTTAACACCGGCAAGGTGTTGCGTAGCCTCTTTGATTTTTCGGGTAACCGATTGCAAGTTAAACTGCGTTCTACCACAACTAGGACACGAGATGAAATCGGCTTTTGTCATTTTTATACGCGCGGCCTGTAAAATTCCCTCTTTAAGGTTTTTGTCAAAATCCTCTCCAAAAAAAGTCTTTACCTCTATGTCTGTGGTAGGATTTTCTAAAAGAAACGTGCCGGCCCATCCTGCCAAATAGAGGATCGCCTCCTCTTTACACTCCCCTTTATACTCCAATTTCCCCGGATAAGGGGGGATATTTTGAAGTATCTTGCAAGGACTCATCTCCTGGACGGCATCTTCAGTCAAGGAAACGCGGATCGTATCGCCAATCCCCTCAAGCAAAAGGGGACCTATTCCGAAAGCCGCTTTGATACGCCCCTCCATCCCCTCACCTGCTTCAGTGACCCCTAAATGCAAAGGGCAAGAAAACCCCTCTTTTTTTTGCATTTCGACAAACAATCGATAAGCACGCATCATCACAAGGGGATTGGATGACTTCAGAGAGACCACAATTTGATCAAAGGATTCCTCTTTTGCAATTCTTAAAAATCTTAAAGCCGATTCGCACATCCCAAGAGGGGTATCCCCAAAGGCGTACAGAATATCTTCAGCCAACGATCCGTGATTCACCCCTATGCGGATCGCGGTATTGTGCTTCTTACAAATCGAAATTAGCTCTTTGAAAGACTCGATCGCGAAATTTCCAGGATTGACCCGAACTTTATCCACATAAGGTGCTACCTCAAAAGCAGCTTTTGGGTAAAAATGGATATCGGCAACCAAAGGAATTTTAAGCCCTCTCTCTTCGATCCTTCTACGAATCTCTGCCACAGATTTTACCTGTTTCATCCCCTGGACAGTCACTCTTATAATCTCACATCCAGCATCGTAAAGCTCTAGAATCTCCTTTAAAGTCGATTCTATATCCTCGGTTTTTGCCGTTGTCATCGACTGAATTTTTACCTTGGACCCTCCCCCAATCACAACAGGCCCTACCCTTACGGGTGTCGTTTTAATCCTCATAGACCAAAGCTTCTCTCATCGCCTGATACTGCTGAAATTTCGCCCCGTGTAAATCTACAGGAATTTTTTTGACAACGTGCCCCCTTTTGGGATCATTGATCATGTAGTTTTCTATCGGATGGGCTCCATCTTCAGCTACCATAACACCACTTTTTTTCTCCAAAATAGCTTGAAATGCGCGAATTCCCAGTTTTTTGGTGTAGGCTAAATCATAGGGAGTAGGATCTTGGCAACGGGCTTCATAGCCCATGTTTGCAAATCTCAAGGGGGGGATCTTAACCCCTTTTTCAGTCGCCCTCTTTTGCACATGCTGCATAAGCTTAATATGGGATTCCATACCTGAAAGATCCACATTTCCATGGGAATCTAGCTCTGTATCCTCTTCAAGCTCTTTAAGAGCTAAACTAATCCCCTCGGGAATCAGTAAAACCCCGTAATCTTTTTTCCTTTTTTGGAAAAAATCTAAAATCTCTTCCACAACCTGCTCTAAAGTTGCCCCCCTTTGCATAAGCTCCTCTGTGATGAGGGCAAAATTCGCTTTGCTTCTTAAAGCGCACTCTAAAGTAATATGGCTTGTATCGCGCCCCATAAGCTTCAAAACATGAAAGTATTTCCCTGTTGACCTGGCATCTACCTTGAGATTTTTAATGAGTTGGCTCAAAAGCTCAACTGCGGTATCAAAACCAAACGAAGGTACGGCTAGATCAAAATCTATGGTCTTGGGGACATGAATTATGAGGGTATTCACCTCTTTTGACAATTTATACGCGTTGGTTGCTGTGTCATCCCCGCCAATAAAAAGGAGAGCGTCAAAATGGAATCTATCGAGCGTTTTTCGAATCGCGTCAATATCGGTGGATAAAATCTTCCTTCTACGGGTTTTTAAAAGATCGAACCCCCCTCTAGCCCTAAAATGATCCACCTCCTCTTTTTTGAGAAGACGCACCGCCCCTTCAATCAACCCCTCAGCTCCCCGTTCAATTCCATAAAGCTCCCCAAAGTCTTCCAAAAGATCGAAAAGGGTAGCAATTACATGGTGTCCACCCGGGGCAGGTCCACCTGATAACAACACCCCCACACGCAATTTGTTTTTCATTTTTCACCCATGATAAAATTCATCTTTTAGAAAACGAGAAAAATTATTTTTATCCCCTGTCTTAAATAACCCCCGTTGCAAAAATAGGGATCTTAAAAAGGTTTCAAAAGCAATCGGTAATCCAACTAAATAAAAGGTATATTAGCCCATTTTTGAACGAAAAGTCCAAAGGTATTTTAGCCTTTTTTTGAA
>CAYFOX010000038.1:5706-6114 GCA_964344875.1 uncultured bacterium | reverse complement strand
AATTGGGGGGAGAATTGACCTGTTAAATTTCGAAAGCCAGCGGCGGACTGTCAGGAAAAAATTTTTTATTTAAATAAATGGAGAGGTTTCGGGTGTAAGAGTGGGCCAGATCAAACATAAATGACCTTTCCCCATCCTCCTCGGCATTCAAAACAAACGAGACGCCTACCACTTTTAGGGCTAAATTGAGAACTCTAGCTACCCCATTTTGTGAGGTAAAATAGGGATTAAAAATCAGATCTGAGCCGGCAGCCAAGAAAAAAGAGGAGCGTGAAACTCCCAAACACAGCACCGATTTTGCCCCTCTGGTTAGAGATATCCGGGATTCCAGGAAGCTTTTAGGTTTTAAAAAGCAGTAAAACGTGGTTGTCATTACTACCTCAAAAATAAATCTAATGATTTTTTGAA
>CAYFOX010000038.1:0-5696 GCA_964344875.1 uncultured bacterium | reverse complement strand
ATATTTCGTTGAGTCGGGTTTCTTTTTTCACGATACACCTCTACAACGCTTTTGGAAAAATCTAGAATAAAACCTGGAACAGCATTTCCTATCTCCATGATTTAACCTCCTCAAGATGAATGGATCTAATTCAATTTTAAGGATATACATTCGAATAATTTATGCAAAACAAATACCTGATCTTTAAATGATTAAAACAAAACCTGCTCAAATATTTTATTTATCGATTTTAGAAACTTGCCGAAATTCTGCCTATATAGGTATGATCTCTCTATGCAAGGTCGTTTTATATTTATCACTGGAGGGGTTCTCTCTTCGCTAGGCAAGGGAGTGATCGCCGCCTCTATCTCCTCAATTATCGAGAGCATGGGTTTCAAGGTATCTATTATCAAGTTAGATCCCTATCTTAACGTGGATCCCGGAACCATGAGCCCCTACCAGCACGGCGAGGTCTATGTCACCGATGATGGAGCCGAGACCGATCTTGATCTGGGCCATTACGAACGTTACACCCACTGCAAAATCTCTAAAAAATCGAATGCCACTGCGGGACAGATCCTCGACAGCGTGTTGCAAAAAGAGCGTAGAGGAGACTATCTAGGCTCTACTGTACAGGTGATTCCCCATGTAACTGATGAGATCAAGCGGCGTATTCAACTAGCTCAATTGCCCGGCACCGAAATTACGGTGATTGAGGTGGGCGGAACAGTAGGGGATATCGAATCGCTCCCCTTTTTAGAGGCTATGCGCCAGATGCGTTACGAAAACCCTCAATTCTGCTGCAATATCCATTTAACCTACGTCCCCTATTTAAAAAGTTCGGGAGAAACAAAAACTAAACCGGCCCAGCATTCATTAAGTGCTTTAAGGCAAGTGGGGATTATCCCGGACATAGTGATCTGCCGCTCAGATGAACCGGTACCAAGCGACAGTTTAAAAAAAATCAGTCAATTTGGAAACGTCCCCATCCATGCAGTTATAGATCAACCCGATGTAAAAGAGGCCCTTTTTGAGGTCCCTATCAGCCTAAAAGCGCAACAGATCGATCTTCTTCTTGCACAAATCCTCAAATTGAGCCCCCCAAATCAGGCAAACGTAACGGTTTGGGAAAATCTGCTCGAAAGACAGTCAAAACTGAAAAAAAGTGTTTCGATTGGGGTTGTAGGGAAATATTTAGAGCACAAGGATGCCTACAAATCGGTATTTGAGGCACTGCACCATGCGGGGCTCAATCAGGATACCAAAGTATACCTGATCGAAGTCGATGCTGAAGAATTGGAAAAAGGGGAAAAGATCCCTGAGGTTGATGCATTTATCATTATGGGGGGATTCGGTCCAAGGGGGTTTGAGGGGAAAATCCAGATAGCCCAACATGCGCGACTCGGTAAAATTCCCTGTTTCGGAATTTGCCTCGGGCTACAGGTGATGACCATCGAATTTTCGCGTAATGTTTTGGGTATTTTAGATGCCAACTCCACAGAAATGGATCAAAACACCAAAAGCCCTGTTGTTCTAAGCCTGCTTGAATGTAAAAACGTAACGCAGCTTGGGGGAACCATGCGTCTGGGTAGCTATCCTTGCCAGCTTTCTAAAGATACCAAAGTGCGCAACATTTATAAAAAAGATCTCATTCACGAACGCCATAGACATCGTTATGAGGTGAATCAAGATTATACCGCAGCTTTGGAGCAGGCGGGATTGATCATCAGCGGGAAACACCCCGAAACGGGCTTAACAGAAATTGTAGAAATTGCTGATCACCCCTGGTATATTGGTGTGCAATTTCACCCCGAATTCCAATCCAAAGTCTTTTTACCCCACCCTCTATTCTTCTCGTTTATCGAGGCTGCGTCTCTCTTTCAGGACTGTAGACTGCAAAACTTAGAAGTTACACTTTAAAATGCGCATATTAGGAATCGACTACGGAAAAAAAAGGATCGGCCTTGCTATAACCTCTACAGTTGCTTCGATGGCACTCCCTTTATGCACAATTCAACACAAAGGGCCCATTCCTGAGGCTGCACGTCTTATTTTGGAACAAGTCTCAAAACTAAAAGATATCGAAGAGATCACTATAGGTTGGCCTCTGTACATGGATGGAACTCAAAGCCCTTTATGCGCTGAGGTCCTCGAGCTAAAAAAAAACCTTGAGCTCTTTTTCAATAAACCTATCCATTTAGTAGACGAAAGACTCACGTCAAAAATCGCTGAAGAATCCTTTCGATCTGTCGGCCTATCCCGCAAAGGGAGAAAAGACTATCTTGACCAGGCGGCAGCCTGTGGAATACTTGAGACCTTCCTTCAAAGAAAAAAACACCTTGGATAGCCTAGCACGATTCGCTGAAGTTTTATAAAGAAAAAAGGTCTATGGGTTCAAACGGGTATTGCGACAAAATACCCAAACCGTTTAAGGTTCAAAAAACACCCTTAAATAAAGCTTTTTTCATGTCTCAATCGCAGGATTTTACCCAACTTATAGCTCGGCAAAATGTCGCTAAGCCACAATGTTTCGTACTTTTTGGCGCTACTGGAGATCTAGCAAAAAGAAAGATATTTCCCGCTCTATTTGCCCTTTTTTTAGATAAAAAGCTCCCCTCGCGCTTTTGTATTGTAGGTCTTGGCAGAAAACCTAATACTGATCAAGAGTTTAGAAAGTATGTTGAAGACAGACTTTTAGAATTCGCGCGTTTGAAAGGAGATAGCAAATCAAGAAAAGAATTTGTGGATAAAATTTTTTATCTTGCGCTGGATATCGATGGCGACTATTCGCCATTAAAAAAATTATTAACTGAAAAAGAGGCCTCATCGGGCACCCAGGAGAACAGAACCTATTACCTTGCCGTTGCCCCCTCTTATTTTACTATTATTCCCCAAAAGCTGAAAGAGGTTGGACTACTACATGAAAAAGGGGGCGCCTCTTTTGCTAACATCATCATCGAAAAGCCCTTTGGCACCGATCTTGCCTCCGCCTTGGAATTAGATGTTAAATTGAAAAAAATCCTTTTTGAAGAGCAGATCTACCGTATTGACCACTATCTTGGAAAAGAGACGGTTCAAAATATATTTGCCTTTCGTTTTTCCAACCATTTTATTGACCATCTTTTCACTGCCGAATTTGTGGAATCGGTACAAATTGTCGCTGCAGAGGATCTTGTTGTCGGAGACCGGGTTGAGTTCTACGACTCAGTGGGCTGTTTACGAGATTTCTGTCAAAACCATTTAATGCAGGTCCTTGCCTTTATTGCCATGGAGGCTCCCAGCAAAAACGAAGCAGAATTTATTCACCAGGAGAAGTCTAAAGTTCTCCGTTCGATCAATAAAATCGATGCCATAGTCCGCTCCCAGTATGAAAAGGGGTTCATCAACACCGATGCGGTTCATGGCTACCGCGATGATGAAAGGGTGAAAAATTCCAATATTGATACTTTTGTAGGAATGCGCCTTTTTGTGGATAACTTCCGCTGGGGTGGCACACCATTCTATCTTTTTGCAGGAAAGGCTTTACCTCGCAAGTATACTGAGGTGAATATCGTCTTAAAGAAGGCCCCCTTCTCCTTATTTCCGCAATCTTCTCAGCAAAACATCATTTCCATACAAATTCAGCCTAAAGAGGGTATCTCCATAATCATTCGCACAAAGGTTCCTGCGAAAACTAGCTTAAAGCCGGTTAAACTTGATTTTTATTATGACGATTATTTCAGCAGTGAATCGATTCCCGAGGCATATGAAACCCTTATCTTCAATGCAATGAGCGAGGATCGTTCGTTATTCACCGATAGGGATGAACTGATTGCCAGCTGGGAGCTTTATGAACCGATCATCCAGGAATGGAAAAAAGAACCACTTAAAGCTGAGGAATTCTACCCAGCCGGCTCATGGCCCGAAATCATGAAAAAAGTCTTTTTAGAGGGGCACTATTTAGTTATATGATTGGTGAATGGATCGAAATTAGAGATATATTTAAGCTCTTATCCTCTTCAGCTCAAAAGACGATGGGACACTCAACGATATTTGTTGTAGCTAAACCAGAGGATCACCTCTATTATTTAGAATCTTTTACAAAAAATATCATCACCGAGTACCCATCTCGCTATATTCTCATCAAAGAAGAGTCCAATGCAGAAAGGGAATTCTTAAAAGCCAAACTCACTTTTTTAGAGACCGCAAAAGGCTCCAACCGTTTCTGCGAGTTTATTGAAATAGAGTTTACCGCGGGTCAAAAAGAGCGCTTGGCCACCTCTTTGAGCAAATTTGCTTTGCCAAAACTGGATGTATTTTTAGTTATTTGGCAAAAAGAAAACGAACACAAACCCTTTTTCGATGCTTTAAAAAACATTTCTACCAGAGTCATTTTTGACGCAGAGTATGCTTTAGATCCCGAATTGATTCTTAAGTATATTCACCAAGTGCCCAAAAGGGCCTCTGTTGGTGATTTAACCTACACAAGAGCCTTTTCCATACGTGAGATTTTAATCAAAGAATTAACAGCTCCCCAGCTTGCTCCAGTGATTGACAACTTTCACACACTAAAAATTCGGTATAATCCCTGTCAACTCCGGTGCAGTGACATCCCAATCCAATCCCTTTATTTAGCGCAATGGCTTGCGATTTGGGCCAAACTTGAGCCGCTATTTAAGACCCGTCACCACAATCACACCAAAATTTTCTACAATAAGGCGATAGCTATTATTGAGGAGGGGGAACAAAATAAAGAATTGGGCGAAGGAAAGATCATGGAGTTGGAGATGATTGGACCTACCCATACCTTTTTGTTAAAACGGGACAAAACCCAGCCAAATAGAATTCTGACATCGATCAAGGCGGGTGATAAAACCTCTGACCCGGCTAGCTTTAATACCGACGACTTACAAATTGGTCTAAGCTTGATGCGTCAGCTGCAATATGACCAAACCAACCAAATCCAGATTGAGGCTTTGAAGCAGCTTTGTGAAATTCCTATAAAACGGCTTATTGAGTGCGCTTCTAAGGATGAGGTTATCCTCTCTCTCAAACAAAGAATCCTTCTTGAAGGGCGAAAAGCTATCCAAGAAAGGGGTGTTTTTCGCATCGCTCTATCAGGTGGCAAGACTCCAATGGATTTATATCGATCTTTTAAACCGACCGATTTAGATTGGAGTCGTGTGGTAGTTTTCTTTTCGGATGAGAGACAAGTGGCTCCAGACAATCCTGATAGCAATTATAAAAATGCAATGGATGCCCTGCAACACCTCCCTTTAAAGCACGAAAACATCCACAGGATGGTTGCCGACAAAGATCCGGAAACGAATGCCTATGCATATGAAATGCTTATCAAACCCTATTTAGATGTCTGTCTTTTGGGCCTTGGTAGCGATGGTCATACTCTCTCGATTTTTCCTGATTCCCCTGCTCTGGAGGAGAACCAGCGACTGGTGATCACTGCCCCCGGCTTAAATTATGCGCGCATGACATTTACGATTGAATCCTTAAAAATTTGTAAGCACAAGTTCTTCCTTGTCATTGGAGAAGACAAACGTGAAATTCTTACCAAAGTTTTGTCTCAAAAAACAAAAAAGTTTCCAGCGTCTTTGGTTCTAGGTGCCGATTTTTATACAGACTTGAAAGGGGTGGATGGGGCTTAAAAACCTCATCCCTAAAGTCTATTCCATCAACTCGGTGCTATCCAAGACAAGATTTTGATTGTCTAAAAAAAGGCT
>CAYFOX010000037.1:8174-10639 GCA_964344875.1 uncultured bacterium | reverse complement strand
CAATATTTTCAGCGCGATCGCATTTACGGCTATGATGATGATGTTAGCCGCTTTCTAGCTTTTCTAAAAGCGGCCTTTGAGATCCTGGTTGTTTTGAAAAAAAATCCCCCGCTGATCCATCTACATGATTGGCCTACAGCCATAGCTCCCGTTCTGTTTGATGAGGTAAAAAGAGATATTAAGCGCCCCGCTTTTCTCCTCACAGTACACAACCTCAGCTACCAGGGGATCACACCCTATGCACCGCTACAAGATGCAGGGCTATTTTCCCCGGCCGCTTGCAAACACCTTGAAGATCTTTACATCCCTTTTCGATTTAATCTCCTTTTGGGAGGATTAAGAACTTGTGATCACATCACCACTGTTTCTCCAACCTATGCCAAGGAGATTGAAACAATTGAGCTCGGAAGGGGACTCCACGAAATCTTCCTTAGAAGATCCAAAGAATTTACTGGCATTCTAAATGGCTTGGATCCGGTAGAAATAGAGCGATATATCGAGATTCCCGATGAGGTAAAGAACCGTAATCTGGCCAAAATTTTAGAGCTTAAAGTTGAGGTGAAAAAAAAACTCACTATTGAGTTAGGAATTGATTCCAAAGCACCTTTCTGGCTTATCTCTGTAACCCGACTTGTAGAGCAGAAAGCACCCCATTTAATCTACGAGGCAGCAAAGCAGGTGTTATCAAAAGGGGGGGTGTTTATCCTTGTTGGTTTAGACGGAGATCACCATGTGCAAAAACTGTTTACAGAGTTAGAAGAGGAATGGCAGCATACAAATAGAGTACGGATTGTGCTTGGATATAACCCCAAATTAGCAGAGCAACTTTTCGCTGCGGCAGACTTCTGTATTATCCCCTCCCATTTCGAGCCTTGTGGACTTACCCAGCTCTACAGCCTTTACTTTGCCACAATCCCTATTGTTCGTAAAACCGGTGGCCTTAGCGATACCGTGTTTGACCTGAATGAGGCTAAACCTTCCAATCCAGTGAACGGCTACACCTTCCTTGATGCTGATGTTGAAGGGGTCACTTGGATTGTGGGGCGAGCCTTGCAAGAGTTCGGAACTGAAAGTTACAAAGAGCGACAAAAAAACGCCTGCAAAGTGGACATTTCCTGGAAAAATTCGGCGAAGGCCTACTTAGAAGTGTATCAAAAAATAGCCCCTTTTAGAAGCTGAGTACTAGTTTACGATTCCTCAAAAGCAGAGGATTGAAAACTTTTTTTGATTACCTCTTTACAGTGTAGACAGTATTCTATTAGGGAAAAAATGGACATAGAGGCAGTAAAACAAAAGACCCATAGGGAAATCTGTTGCAAAGTCATTAGATCGAGCAATCCTAAACAGAAAAAAAGAAGCCCCAACAGGGTCGATCCCAAGGCAAATGACTGCACAATGGTTTTTGCTTTCCCGGTCCATCTTGCACCCATCGCCTGCTGTTGTAAAGCGATCAAAGAGCGAAGATAAACAATCGATATTTCTCTACACATCATGGTGATTGGTATCCATAAAGGGAGCTCTATCGGAGGTCTGGTAAAGCAAAAAAAGATCGACAAGAATACAATACAATCAGACATCGGATCTAAAAGTTTACCAATTTTTGTAACAACCCTCCATTTGCGCGCTAAATATCCATCCAGAGCGTCTGTGGCAAGTATGAATATTGTGAAAACAATCAGCACTATGGGCTGCAAAATATTTCTCACCCCCAACTGCTCAGGGTAAAGATATACAGCTAAAAAAAAGGGGCAAATCAAGATTCTGGAGACGGTTAGCGCCGTGGGGAGATTCAAGGTCTACTCCTTAGTATTTTTCTTTTTATTTAGAGTATCTAAAAAATGGGTTTTTTCAAGAATAGCAACCTCATCTTTATTTTCCTATCCTGCATTCAAAACCCCGTAAAACAAATTTTAAGATCGCTAGTTCTCTCTATATTTCACGTAGAGAAAAATTGGGCCAAACGGCTAAACTAAGCCCTAAACTAGCAAAACACCAAGAGAAGTTTCCTTTTTTCAAAAAAACAAGAATTTCTTGGCCTAAAAACACTCTAACCACCACGTATCTTTTATGGACTTTCAAAATATCGTTATGAAACTCAATGAATTCTGGAGCAAAAAGGACTGCTGTATTGTTGCAGCCGACGATACCGAGAAAGGGGCAGGGACATTCTCCCATCACACCTTTTTGCGTTCCTTAGGGCCGGAGCCTTGCCAGATCGCCCATATCGATCCTTCACGAAGGCCCAAAGATGGCCGGTATGGAGAAAACCCTAACCGCCTTCAACTTTTTCACCAGTACCAGGTACTATTGAAGCCTGCGCCGGAAACTATCATCCAACTCTATTTAGACTCTTTAGAGGCGATCGGTTTGAGCCAAAAAGATCATGACATTCGCTTTGTTCAAGATGACTGGGAATCTCCCACCCTAGGTGCTTGGGGTTTGGGCTGGGAGGTCTGGTGTGACGG
>CAYFOX010000037.1:3605-8164 GCA_964344875.1 uncultured bacterium | reverse complement strand
GTATGGAGATCACACAATTCACCTATTTTCAGTCGGTAGCTGGGATAGAGATGGAATCGATTCCTGTTGAAATTGCCTATGGTCTTGAGCGCCTTTCCATGTTTATCAACCACAAATCTTCTATCTACGATGTCCCTTTTGGAGGCGTCTATTCCTACAAGGATCTTTACCATTTACGCGAGGTTCAAGCAAGCCGCTATAACCTGGAAGAGGCTTCGAGCGATCTATGGTTCAATCTTTTTGAGGTCTACTCCAAAGAGGTTGTGCGTCTTATTGAAAAAAATCTTCCCATCCCCGCGTATGATTTCGTAAACAAAGCCTCCCATGCATTCAATATGCTGGATGCGCGCGGATTTATTTCTGTCACTGAAAGACAATCCTATATTCTCAAAGTTCGAGAGCTCGCTGCAATGACGGCAAAAGAGTATCTCGAACTACGAAAAAAAATGGGATTCCCCCTTTTAAAGCATCAAAAACAGACGCCATCCTCCCACCGTTTTAGTGACGTAGTGCACCACTCAACAGCCACTCACGAGGATTTTCTACTAGAGGTCTTCACTGAAGATCTTCCCGCACACTATGTCCCTTCTCTTTCTAAAGAGCTTGAAAAGTTGATGGGAGAATTTTTTGTATCAGTAAAAGCGACCCATGCCGGCCTCGAAAGCTACAGCACCCACAGACGCCTAGCCCTGATTGTTCGTGAGCTGAAAACCACCACAGAAGCGATTGAAACGGTAAAAAAAGGGCCTAGTGTTGTTGCCCTTTTTACCCCCTCCAATACCCCTACTCCGGTGGCTCAAGCATTCTTTTCCTCGATAGGCAAAAATATCCCCTCGATTGAGACCTTACAAAGTGGCGAAGATTCCACCCTTTGGATCGATGCCGGTTATGTTTTCCACAAAAAAACGCTACCTGCCCAAGATATCGCTACCCTGTTGCAGCAGGAGATTCCTAAAATTTTGTTGAAGTTGAAAACGCCTAAGTCCATGCGTTGGAACAGTTCGAATATTCCATTCGCCCGTCCTGTAAGAGGGCTAATTTGCCTATATGGCGATAAAAATATTCCGATTGAATTTGCCGAAGTGCACAGTCAAAAAATCACTTGGGGACATAGGCAAAGGATGCACAAACCTATTGCGATTGGGCATGTCGGAGAATACCTACAAAAGCTTGAAGAACACTACGTGATTCTTGATCCCTCAAAAAGAAAAGAGCGCATTTTAGGCGCTTTGCCCCAAGGGACTACCGGTATTGAACGGCTCATAGATGAGTTGATCTATTTGAGTGAGTATCCCGAGGTAGGATTTGTAAAATTTGACCCGAATTTCTTGACCTTGCCCCCGCAACTGATCGAATTGGAGATGATTGTCCATCAGCGTTACCTCCCGATTTACAAACACAACAAAATCACCAACGAAGCTTGTGTGATTTTAGACGCACCAACCAAAGAGCATATCCTTGAAAATAACGGTCGGGTGCTAAGAGCCAGACTCTCCGATGGGGCCTTTTTCTTTGAAGAGGATAAAAAACTTGGCCTAAAAAAAATGACAGAAAAACTGGACAAAGTGGTTTTTCAAAAGGAGCTGGGTACCTATAAAAATAAAATAGACCGCATGGTGAAAATAGCAGAGAGCTTTCGTACGCATATAGGAAAAGAATTTTCTCATGTGATAGAGGCGATAGAGTACTGCAAAGGGGATCTTAACTCCAACGTGGTGGGAGAATTTCCTGAGCTTCAGGGATTGATGGGGTCCCTTTATGCCAAGCTCCTTATGGTATCCCCCGCAACAAGCTCCGCTATTTGTGAGCATTATCAACCCCAAATGGAGAGTGACCCACTCCCCTCTTGTGAGACGGGAAAAATTGTATCACTCATTGACAAGCTCGATAATATTATCGCTTTTTCAACGGTCAATTTGCTCGCAACATCTTCCAAAGACCCTTACGCCCAACGACGCCAGGCTCTATCGATTGTGAAACTTTTAAAAGAGCTGGGATGGGATCTCAACATCGATGCAACGATTAGCCACCTGCTGTTTTCGTATAATGAAACTCCCCACAAGGAAAAAAATCGACACGAACCTGCTCATCTTATCCGTAGCAGGCTTAAGACCCTTCTTTTGGAGGCGGGGTATACAAAAGAGGAGGTAGAGGCTCTTATTGCTGCTTCGGAGTTGAACATTGTAAAAATCTTCAAAACAGCAGAAGAGCTCAAAAAGCTTCGTCAAGATCCTCTAGCTTTCAAAGAATGGCTTGAGGTCTACCGAAGAGTCAAAGGGCAAGCAGTAGACCATAAACGTCTAGTGGAGCCGAACCACTTTGTGACCCCACAGGAAAAAGAGCTCTTCTCCCTTCTGAAGACCCTACCTCACGAACCGCTTCTCGCAGAGTTATTGGATCTAAAACCCAAGATCGATGCTCTTTTTGATCATGTGCACATTAATGATCCTGATATAGCGCTTAAAGAAAACAGGCAGCAAATGCTTTGGACCTCGTCCCAACTTTTTGAAAAAAGATTGAATCCTGCACCTTTACTAGGCCTTTTGTAAGTGATCAAAGGGGGCCATATTAGCCCCCTTTACCTTTTTCTTGGATTAAGATTGAGTAAAATCCAAGATGGATTTAAAATAACTCTATGCAAGTTCAAGACACCAATTCCCCCATAACAGATATTGATAAGGGGATGATTCAAAAAACCTATTCTAACAAAAATGTGAGATCGATTCGAGGCGGGCTTGCCGCAGAGGTAGCGCGCCCTTACCTTCAAGGGTCTTTAGAAAAACCTACGTCGATCATCACCCCTCAAACGACTCTCACCGAAGATCTCAAAAACCTTTTCGGCCCTAAGCTTGATGAAACAATAGCTTTGTATAACCTCAACCCAACTCCGGAAAATAAAAAAAAGCAAAATCAACTGAAAAGAGAGCTCGCTGAGGCTGCAAAATGGATAAAGGTCATTCAAGATATGCTTCCATCAAACGAAGTCAAAACCTCTCCTTCCATATTGACCGATATCCTCAAAAAAATCCTAAATAAATCATGAGGATCGAGCTCGAAGAAGAGACCGTTTTTGGTCCGTATACAACGGCCAATCTCTCGCCGATGATGCTCCAATGGCACCAGATCAAGTCTACCTGCCCGACAGCTTTACTCCTTTTTCGCCTCGGCGATTTTTACGAGGCGTTTTTTGATGATGCACAAACTCTCTCGCATAACTGTTCGGTTACTTTGACTAAACGGCAAGAGGTTCCCATGGCGGGTGTTCCGCAACATATGCTGGAAACCTATCTTGAGCGACTAATCCAAAAAGGGCTCATGGTTGCTGTTGCAGAGCAGACCGAAGATCCTAAAGCAACCAAAGGGATTGTAAAAAGGGCTCTCACAAGGATTGAATCCCCAGCAACCTATGTAGGACCCCTTGAAGCAAAGGTGACACGCAAACAATTTTTCGCCGCAATTACACAACTCAAACACACTTATGGCTTGGCTCTTGTCGATTTATCCACACAATCAAGTTGTGTTTATGAGGTGGATTCAAAAACCGCTCTCACCGATCTCCTTATTCAAAAACAGCCAAAAGAGCTCCTGGTGGAACAGAAGTTTCAAGAAAAAGAATCCCTTTTTCTAGCAGAACTCGAAAGGCATTTTCTTTTTAGAGTCACCGTTGGTAAAAACCACTTTTTTCATCACGACACTGCTCTACGTTTTCTTTTAACCCACTTCGGAATCCACCAAGTGGATGGTCTTGGCCTTAACGGCAAGATTGCCGCAATCAACGCGCTTGGGGCTCTTTATTCCTATTTGAAAGAGCATCAACAAAATATCGAGGCCCTTACCTCAGTTCAAATAGAGACCCTTGCAAACCATCTTTTGATTGATCATAGAACAGATCGCCACCTCAATATCTCCTCAAGTCTTCTCGATTTTTTTGATCATACTACCACCTCTATGGGAGGACGCCTTTTTAAAGAGATTTTTGAAAAACCTCTTATAGAGCCCCAAAAAATTGCAGAGCGCCAACAAATCACCCTCTCTTTTTTGAAAAAACCGTCTCTAGTCACAGAGCTTATGCATCTATTTAAAGGAGTTCATGACCTCGAAAGGCTTCTCTATCGACTGTTGACCACCCAAAATCCCTTGAAAGAGCTTTTCTCAATCCACTCTTCTCTAAAGACGCTTTTGCCACTCCCCTCAAAAATGGAATCGCTTAAGGGGACATTAGCCTACTCTTTAATCGATACATTTCCGGATATAGCCCCAATTTTTACCCTTCTCGATTCACAGCTTGCAATCTCGGGTGAGGAAAACTCCTCCTCGGGTATTTTCAAAAGAGGGGTTTATCCCCAAATCGACACCCTAAGAGATTTCATGGAAAAAGGGGATAGATGGTTGATCGATTACCAAGAGGCGTTGAGAAGTGAACTGGATATCAAAACGCTAAAGGTGAGTTTCACGAGAGCGTTTGGATACTACATAGAGGTTAGTCGTGGCCAAAGCCAAAAAGTTCCCCCCACTTTTATCCGAAGACAGACACTTGTGCAACAAGAGAGATTTATCAC
>CAYFOX010000037.1:2702-3595 GCA_964344875.1 uncultured bacterium | reverse complement strand
CTTTAAGTGCTGAAGAGACATTGAAAAGGCTTGAAGAGCATGGTCTCAAAAATCTGGTGCAAGAGATCCTAGCAAAAGCAATTTTGATAAAAAAAGTCGCTGATGATGTAGCAAAAATTGATCTTTTTCTCTCTTTTACCCGATGTGCTCAAAGAGAAGGTTACGTTTGCCCTACTATCCAAGAGGGGAGTATTTTAAAAATTGAAGAGGGGCGCCATCCTCTTGTAGAATCTCTACTTCCCTACCAGAGCTTTATCCCAAATTCACTTACCCTCGAAGAAAATCGAAGAGTAGCCGTGATCACAGGACCAAATATGGGAGGAAAATCGACATTCATCCGTCAAACAGCCCTTATTATTTTACTTGCCCAGATTGGTCTGTTTGTCCCGGCAAAGTCGGCTATTCTTCCCCCTTTCGACCGGATTTTTTCCAGAATTGGAGCCCACGATGATCTTTATCGGGGACAATCCACATTTATGGTTGAAATGGCCGAAACGGCTCAAATCCTTCATAACCTGACCCCAAAATCTTTTGTGTTGTTAGATGAAATCGGACGAGGTACGGGAACCTATGATGGGATTTCGATCGCCTGGTCTGTTTTAGAATATATTGCGAAATCGCCGCTTGCCCCGAAACTTCTATTTGCCACCCACTATGCAGAGCTCACGGACTGTATGGAGACGATGGAGGGTGTATTCAATCTGAAAGTTTTGGTGAAAGAGACGCTTCAAGGGATCCACTTTACCTACAAAATAGGCGAGGGGGCCTCTGACAAAAGTTATGGAATCCATGTTGCCAAATTAGCAGGCCTTCCCCACCAAGTGATCACCCGCTCCCAAGAGATCTTAAAAAACTTGGAGAGGCAAAGATCCCAAAAGCCAATACAAAAAGGG
>CAYFOX010000037.1:773-2692 GCA_964344875.1 uncultured bacterium | reverse complement strand
GTCCACTAAAGACCAGATTGTTATTTTTTAGAGCATCCCAATCCATAGAAAAGTACTTTAAAAAATTATGAGCCAGCTCCCCCCTTTTCTAGATGATTTACCTACTAAAAGCGGCGTGTACCTCATGCGTGACGAAAAAAAACAGGTCTTGTATATAGGGAAAGCGAAAAATTTAAAAATAAGGGTGAGACAATACTTTAGCGGCCATGATAACCGAGAGATGATTCCCCAACTGCTCGAGCAGGTCGACAAAATCGAGACAATCATCACCCTATCAGAAAAAGAGGCTTTAATCCTCGAGTCCAGTCTGATCAAGCAACATAAACCAAAGTACAACGTACTTCTAAAAGATGATAAATCTTTCATCGGTATTTTAATTCGTGAGCATGATGATTGGCCTATGATTGAGCTTGTGCGTCAAAAAGGGGTTATCAAGGAGAAGGGTCAGTTTTTTGGCCCGTTTACTAGCGCATGGAAAACGCGTGAACTTTTTGAGCTTCTGACAAGAAATTTTCCCTTAAGGCAATGTAGTGACAATGAGCTCGCCTCTAGAAAGCGCCCTTGTATTTTACATGCGATTAAACGGTGCATGGCGCCCTGTATGAATTTATGCTCGAAAGCCGCTTACCAAGAGCAAGTGAAAGGGGTAGTCCGCTTTTTAAAGGGAAATACAACAGATCTTTTGAAAAATTATGTGAATGCTATGGAGAAAGCCTCTCATGAGCTACGCTTTGAAGATGCTCTCAATATCCTGAAAAAAATTCAACATATCGAACAGTACATAGAGCACCAAAAAAGCCCTATCGCCCAATGCCCTGATGATTTAGATGCTGTAGGTTACGCCTACGTTGGTAATACCATGGCGGTCGTGATTCTCATTTTTCGAGCCGGTCAACTCAAGGATAGAATTTTTGTAGAAAAAGAGGACTCCTTATCAACTGAGAACGAGGCATTAGAGTCTATTTTAACACAATACCTTACCGAATCAACAAATAGACCAAAAGAAATTTTGATTCCCACACCCCTAGAGTCAGGAGATATTTTGGAGGAGCTTTTTTCTATAAAAGGAAAAATTCATGTCCCGCAAAAAGGGTTAAAGAAAAAACTTCTTGAAATGGCACAAGAAAACGCTCTCTCCTTTCTTCCGCAGTTGGAACAAAATGAGGGATTCGACATGCTTAGAGATCTCCAAAAAGCGCTGGATCTTGAAAGACTTCCGGAAAGAATAGAGTGTTTTGATACCTCTAATCTTGGCGGTACAAACCCTGTCGCCTCGATGGTGACTTTCGTTGATGGTAAAAAAGATACTAAAGGGTATCGGCACTATAAGATTCGCTCTAACAAAGGAGATGACTATAGCGCTATGAAAGAGGTTTTGACCAGGCGCTATAGCAAGGGCGATCTACCCGATCTCGTGATGGTGGACGGGGGAAAAGGGCAGTTGGGAATTGTTACTGCCCTTTTTAAAGAGCTTGATATTGTTACTGTAGATGTGATTGCTCTTGCCAAAGAGAAGGGGCGCCATGACAAGGGTTTGTCTAATGAGCGTGTTTTCCAGCCCCATTTTGAGACTCCCAAGCTCTTTACTCAAGGGCCATTGCTCTTTTTTTTACAGAGAATACGAGACGAGGCCCACCGTTTTGCGATCAGCTACCATAAAAAATTACGCGAAAAAAGGGTTGTCACGTCGATTTTGGATGAGATTCCGGGCATCGGGCCCCTAAAAAAAGCGAGACTTTTGAAACACTTCAAAAGCCTCACTGCCATTGAAAACGCCTCTTTGGACGCGCTTTTGGAGGTAGAGGGCATCCATAAAAAAGACGCTGAAAACATCCAGGCTAAGCTTCGTGCAAAGTCAAAATAAATTCTTCCTTATATCCTAATTTGCGCGCTAAAAGTACCCCCAGCTCATTCTCAAT
>CAYFOX010000037.1:0-763 GCA_964344875.1 uncultured bacterium | reverse complement strand
TTCGTTAGAATTTCAAGTTTTTGCTTTGGATGAAAAATAATCTCTAGTGGGGGATTCTCGTTCGGTAAAAGGGTTTTAAAATAATTTGCGACATACTCCTGGATGATCGAACGGTCAATCAAAACCTTGGAACCCTTCAATGAGACCCTTAAAAAGGATTTGCGGTATCCAAGTAGAAGCAAAACAAATAGAACAATCCCATAGCTCAAAAAAAGCAAACCAACGATAGCCAATGTTTTTGGTTCTAAAAGCCCCTCCGCCCATCGGATCAATCCCTCAACTTGTCCCCTTAAGGGGCTGCTTACCGCAGCAGACAAAGCCATACAGCCCGTCCCTATAAAAAAAATTAATGAAAAAAGATGTATAAGGCTTAGTAAGGCAGTTTCTATACGCATACTAAAACTCGTCTTGGTAAATAGTCTCTTTATAAGTTGGCTCATCTAAAAGCTGATCCGTAATCATCGATTTGAAAATCACGTGAACTACAGATACAGTGTGCCCAGTAAATTTCACAATTTGATCGATCAGTTTGTTTTGAATCTCCTGAGCTTTTTCGGGTATAGAAATACCATAAGCGATATTGAGCTCAACTTTGATGCTTATTGATTGATTTTTAGGATCCTGCTCGACTGCGATTCCCTTAGCTCCTAGACCCTCACGCCCCAACAAATGGTCGATAAAATTCCCCTCAATCAAAGCGATTCCCTCGATGCCCGATAGGCATTTAATAGTGATTGCCTGAAAAACTCGACTATCGATGTCT
>CAYFOX010000036.1:3477-10656 GCA_964344875.1 uncultured bacterium | reverse complement strand
CAAGAACCCTTTTTGAGGGCTTCGCAAGAGGCTATAGAAACAGTCGCCAAAAAGATTATTCAGGCGGGTGTCAAAACAGATTTTCACGGTCTTTTAGCTGAATTAAGTAAAATCCGCAAAAAAGTGGCTATCGAATCCGGTACCCCAATGGCTGAGCGGTTCGGAGAAAGGCGGAATGAAATGCATGCCCCATTTAGCTATCCTTTCTTGATTTTAAGTGGCCAATATATTCTTGCAGGGCTAGATGTATGCCAAAATGTTTTTTCGATCTTAGCCGAGGCTGCATCTAAACAATCTTCTACCGAGGATATTTTCACCAAACCCTTCCAATTCACGCATCAAGATTCACCAGTTTCAAGTTTCACTGTGGAGCTCTTCAGTCAAGAGGTGATTCGGGCTAAAGGTTTAGATACTGTCCGCTGGAATCGTGGTCTTGGGGGATATGCAGCGGACTCGGTAGTGAACCCTTATGTTTATTGCGGTTTTTGTGAAAATGGGGACGAGAGTTATGAGCTCTTTTTGCGTAATAAAAGAGGTCATTTATTAGGCGAGGCGATGGTATTCTCGTGTCAACAAGGAATTTCTTTAAAAGAAAGTTGGAAAGAGATTGTAAAAAAAGAAAAACAGAGAGATCGAGAGGAGCTTGCGACGAAGTTCAAAGATTTCAAACAGCAAAAGCATCTCCTAGAGGGTGATGGGTATCACGGAATCAAGTTAGCTAAAGCTTTTCGTAATCTCGACGTGGAGTTTAGTGAACCCACTCCGGAAGATGAGGTTTGGCCTAAGACACATTTTCTTATCTTTTCACTGCGCCATGAGGTGGGGGGAAAGCTGTACGCTACTTCAAAGTATGTGAGCTGGTTGAGTCACTTACCCGGTGAGGATCTGGATGAAACTCTAGACAGGGCTCAAAAAAATTCACGTTGGCTTGTAATGCACCAGGATATTTTCCTTTTAGAAGATACTCTTAAAGAGTGCGAAAAACTTTTTAGAGATGTTTTGCGCTGGGAGCCCTCTAAAGGGGCTGAAGAACTCAAAGAGAAGATGGCCCCTCTGGTCTATCTATTAACCCATAGCCACCGTGATTGCCGCGGAACAGCTGCGATGAATGAATGGCTCGAGCGGGGGATATATAGAGCTTTAGGTTTTAATATGCTCGCTTTGAGTACGCGTATGATAGATCTAGATGCCTTTTGTAACCCTTATCCCAGATATTTTGAAATCTACAAAAAGTCTTTCAATCTGGTTCCTGTAGATTGAATTAAGGAAAAAAAACCTCGATGGCGTCGAGGTTTTGTCTGATAATAATAATTTTACACAAGCTGTGGTGAAAACTTGCGACGAGGGGGTGTAGCTACGGAAAGGGTACAGTGTAATAGTGTACAATCAAGTTCAAAATAAATATAGCAAGGAGAATAAAAAAGCCTATACCTAAAAAGATGTTCCAACGAGAGCCCGTCTTATACCTCTTTTGCTACAATTCCTAAAAGCGTATCCAGATCTTTTGCAAAACGGCGAATACCGTCTGATAATAAAAATGCCGCCCCGTGATCTTCGTTGTGTAGATGTGAAAATTTGGCGTAATCGACCTCTATCTTTGCCACATCGCTTTTTTTTGCCGTTTCTAAGTCAAGTTTTCTAGTAACCTCTTGACTGCCATTTTGCATCTCTTCCAAAAATTTGGGTGCTATCGTCAATAAGTCACTGCCTGCAAGTGCCAAGATCTGTTTTGATGAACGAAAGGAGGCTCCCATGACTTGGGTTTTATACCCAAACTTTTTCAGATAGCTATAGATTTTTCGTACCGATAAGACACCCGGATCCTCATCGGGAGCGAAATCGGTCACCCCTTTTTCTTTTTTGTAAAAATCGGTGATGCGTCCCACAAAAGGGGAGATTAGAGTCACACCTGCATCTGCACAAATTGCAGCTTGAGCCATGGAAAATAATAGGGTCATATTGCAGTGGATTCCCATCTTTTCTAACATAAAGGCAGCTTGGGCTCCCTCCCAAGTTGAGGCAAGTTTGATAAGAATTCTTTCTGGACCGATCCCTTTTTTGCCAAAACGTTCAATAATCTTATGGGCAAATATAATACTGGCGTCTCTATCCCAGGAGAGTTTTGGATCCACCTCTATAGATACTCTGCCGTTTGCGGGGAGGAATTTTAAAATCTCCACACCGAAAGCGATGAAAAGGTCCATGTAGGCGTCATAGACATCTTTTTTGCCTTTCACGGTTTGCTGTAAAAGGGGCAGGTAGGCCGGATCTTTGATAGCCTCTAAGATAAGAGATGGATTGGTGGTTGCGTCCTGTGGGCTATATTTTTTCAATTCATGAAATTGTCCGGTGTCCGCAACAACTATAGTAACTTTTTTTAGATCTTCTAATGTGCTCATAACCTTAATAAGCCAGAGGTAGGAATTAACTACAACTGCCTAAAAAAAAGAAATCGATTTTTAAAAAAAAATGTCTGGGACTTTGGGCGAAATAGGGGATTTTTCTAGGTAAGCCACCCCTGTTTGTTGGTATGGTTTAAGAAATCATCGTCACGATCGAAAACAATCTTTTAAGATAGGGACAAAAAGAGGTTTTACTGCAGGTCGGGGGTTTTGGTAGGAGTGGGGCCATTACTGAGTCCCGCTGCTAGAGCTATTCCAACAAAGAGAGCGACTCCCCAGGCAATCATGCTGACATTGAGCTCTTCTGTGCTTTTGTCGTCAAAATCCCAGTAGTTTGTTTTTTCTGTGCCGCTTTTTTTAGTTTGCGTAGGGGTTGTTCCCTCTAAAGGGGCACTTAGAGCGATTCCGAAGGATAGAAAAGTTAATATAATCTTACGCATATCTTTGCCATAAGCGAAAGATCTTATAAAATCAAGGATAATAGAGGTTTTTTCAAAGGAGTTAAAGGTTGTCGTTTAATCATCAGAGGGTTACAATACCCTAAAATCTTGGGTGAAGAGCTGATGAAATACGCGAATAACACAAGTGAGACGATCCAAAGGATCCTTCAAGCAATTAAGGAAGAGGCTTTAGAGCCCTCAAAAACAGAGGCCGAAGAGACAATTGCCTCCGCAAACGCCGAAAGTGAGCAGATCCTCTATGAGGCAAACGCAAGGGCTGAGGCTATAGTTGCAGAGGCCACAAAAAAGGCTGCCGATCAGATACGGGCTGCAAAGGTCGAAATAGAGCTAGCTTTAAAACAGGCTAAGCTTCAACTCAAAAACGATCTTACACAAAATCTTTTCAAAAAAGAGCTTAAAGAGAGCCTTTCTAAAGAGATGCATAAAACTCAGGTTGTAGCAAGAGCTGTGAATATTGTTCTCGAATCTATAGAAAAAGAGGCTCTATACTCCAAATTTTCCCTTGTTGTTCCTGATGGAGTCTTTGAAAAAGAGCTGACCCAGCATCTGGCTCAAAATGTGAAAGAGAAGATCGAAAAGTTTGGAGAGTTAAAATTTGACTCTGTTTTTGGCGGAGTCATTTTAAAAATCCAAGAGAAAAATATGGTGGTCGAACTTACGGAAAATCAGGTCGAACAAGTGCTTGATCGTTTTGTGTCCGACTCTTTGAAGGCATTTGTTTATAGCGATTAGGTAGAATGTATACGTTTCTTGAGTGTTACTTACCTCCGACCACTTTTGATACAAAACCTGAGATGGATCTCAAGGAGTTAAATGAGCTCTTTGAGCTAAATCTATCCCAGGAGGATAAAAATAGGTTGGCAAAGATACGTGTTCTCATCGACATTATCAATTTAAGGTCCTATTTTACTGCTGATCGAATTTCTCTGGGTGGCTCTGTAGAGCCTGAGGAAATTGGCTACTGTCTTGAGCAACAGATAAATTACCCCTTATTTGTATTTGATTATCTTGAAAAATATAAAGATATCAACGACCGTATCCACCATTTTCGCGAACTCCTTTTATTTGCATACGACTGGCTTTTGGAGAATTCGCAGGGTTTTCTATACAATTTTTTCGAATACGATCGAAAGCTGTGGATCACGTCGATGGCCTATTTATCTAAAAAGAGGGAAAGAGAGCTTAAAGAGGATTTCGATTTTCTAGACCCTAACGATTCTCTGACTATCCTGATCCAGGCGCAACACGAATCGGAGCATTTCGAATTTCCTGAAGGGCTTGAGGGGATAGATCTGTTATTGGATGTAGCGTTTAAAGATCCCTTGAAAGAGATAGAGATGATTTCTCGGCTACGATACAATTTTTGCCAAACCTATTTACAAACTGACCCTTTCACATTAGACTCCCTTTTTGCCTACTATACACAGGTTTGGGTGCTATCCGACTTTTATGAGAGCCAAGACCAAAATTTAACAAAAAAAGGGGGGGACCTCCTCCTCAAACGGATTCAGGAGATCAAATGATGACACAATCGCCCGTTTGGCAACTTGCTACCGGTACAGTTGAGGCTGTTAATGGCAACCTCGTAAGTGTTCTTTTCGAAGGCCCGGCAATCAACGGGGAAAAAATCTATGTAGAGGTTGAGGGAATTGAGATTAAAGGGGAGATTATTGAGATCGCCTCAAATATTGCCAAAGCCCAAATGTTTGAGGATACAAAAGGGATTCGTCTAGGTGCCAAAGTCACCTTTTCGGGTGAGCTGATTGAAGCGGAATTAGGACCTGGTTTGTTGAATCTGGTTGTAGATGGAATCGGATCTCCACTTGCCGATGTCGCTGAAGAGGCGGGCTATTTCATGGAGCGCGGGATTGAGATCCCGACCCTTGATCGGAAAAGGCATTGGGAATTCACCCCTACTGCCAAAATTGGCGATACGGTTTCCCGAGGTGTAGAGCTCGGTTTTGTGATTGAAGGGCGCATCAGACATAAAATTATGGCCCCTTTCAAGCTCCAGGGTACCTATACCATCAGCTGGCTTGCCAAAACCGGACATTATACTATTGAAATGCCGGTAGCCAAGATTCAAGATCAGAATGGTCATGAGATTTCTATCAACATGTTGCAAAAATGGCCGATCAAAAATAGATTGATAGCCGGGCAACCCCGTGTAAAAGATCGACTTCTGGAAACCGGGATGCGCGCTATCGATACGATGTTTCCTATTGTTATGGGTAGCACTACCTGTTCACCTGGTCCATTTGGTGCAGGCAAAACGGTGATTCAGCACCTTATCTCCAAGTACGCGAATGTGGATATCGTGATTATTGTTGCCTGCGGTGAGCGTGCCGGTGAGGTTGTCGAGGTAATCACCGAATTTCCCCATCTTTTGGATCCAAGATACCACGAACCTTTGATGCAGCGCACCACAATTATATGCAACACCTCATCTATGCCGGTTGCAGCTAGAGAGTCCTCCATTTACATGGGTATCACTGTTGGGGAGTATTATAGGCAAATGGGACTGAATGTTCTATTGCTGGCAGACTCCACCTCCCGATGGGCGCAAGCGATGCGCGAAGTTTCTGCAAGACTTGAAGAGATACCCGGAGAAGAGGCATTTCCGGCTTATCTGACCTCTCGAATTCATTCTTTCTACGAGCGGGCTGGAGTGATTGAAACCCCAAATCAAAAACTCGGCTCGATTTCGATCATCGGGGCTGTTTCTCCAGCCGGTGGAAACTTTGATGAGCCTGTTACCCAGGCAACTCTGATGGTAGTGGACACCTTTCTTTGTTTATCAAGAGGTCTTTCTGACCAAAGAAGATATCCGGCTATTTCGCGGGATTTATCCTGGTCCTCAAACATCGACATAGCTGCCGATTTTTTAAGAAAACAAGCTCCAAATTGGAAATACTCGGTGGATACAGCCAGAAAAATTCTTATGGAGGGTTTGGAGATTGAAAAGAGGATGGATGTCGTCGGAGAAGATGCCATTCAAATGAGCGATTATGTCACTTACTTGAAAAAAGAGTTGTTTGATTTCTCCTATTTACAGCAAAACGCTTTTGACCAAGAGGATGTCTATTGTCCTTTAGAGCGTCAAATAGAGATAATGAAGCTTTATGACGAAATCTTTGCTTCCCCTTATGTTTTCAAAAACCATGACTCGGCAAGAAAGTCGTTTATTGGTTTGCAAAATGACCTAAAGAACTTGAATTATACCGCCTTTCGATCCGATTCTTATCTAGAGGGCAAGGCCAGAATTGAAAAAAGAATGCAAGAGATGTTGGACCTATGCAAGTAAAAAAGACTCGAATTCAAAACATCCGCGGAAATCTTATCACCCTGCAAGCTGTGGGACCTGCGATGGGAGAGCTTGCTGAGGTAATTAGACGCGATACGACCCGCTCGTTAGCATCGGTCATACGTATCGATTCAGATAAGGTTACTCTGCAGGTATTTGATTCCACCAGAGGCGTAAGCGTCAATGACGAAGTGGTCTTTTTAAGGGACTATTTTCGTCTTGGGATCAGTGAAGATTGTTTAGGATCGGTATTTAGTGGCAGCGGAAAGCTTAAGATGGGGGTAGATGCAGGACATGAGCGTATTGATGTAGGGCGTCCAAGTTTTAATCCGATGAAACGCCGTATGCCCAGCTTAATGATCCGCACAAACTTGCCGATGATCGACATGTTCAACACTTTTGTACGCGGTCAGAAAATTCCCCTTTTCTGTAGTCCAGGCTCGAAACCCGTGGAGGTTTTGTGCCGTATTGCGAATCAAACCGATGCCGATGTTGTAATCATAGGTGGAATGGGTTTGACGCAGACCCAATATGAAAAATTTATCCAAAACGCCCGTACTAGCGGGTCATTAAATAGGACTCTTTTCTACGCTCACCTAGCTACAGATCCCGTCAATGAAGCGGTTATGGTTCCCGATTTAGCCCTTGCAGCCGCTGAGTATTTCGCTCTAAAAGGGAAAAATGTTTTGGTGCTTTTAACAGATATGGTTGCTTTTGCCGATGCCCTTAAAGAGATTGCTATCTCCTTGGATTTCGTCCCTGCAAACCGCGGGTACTCATCCGACTTATACACCCAGCTTGCGATGCGCTATGAGAAGGCGGTAGAAATCGAGGGAAATGGGGCTCTGACCATTCTTGCATCGACGACCTTACCAGCAAATGACGTTACCCATCCCATTCCGGATCTTACCGGTTACATCACTGAGGGGCAATTCTATCTCAACATCGATTGTATTGAGCCTTTCGGATCCCTCTCGCGACTTAAACAACTGGTGATTGGAAAAACTACACG
>CAYFOX010000036.1:2422-3467 GCA_964344875.1 uncultured bacterium | reverse complement strand
CCGATCATGGGCATCTTGCTAATGCAATGATTCGTTTATATGCAGATGCCTTGAAAGCCAAAGAGCGCGATCGGATGGGATTCAAACTCTCAGTCTGGGACAATAAGCTTTTAAAGTATCAACAGCAGTTTCGAGCTAAATTTATGAGTTTAGAGGTGAATATCCCCCTAGAAGAGGCTTTGGATCAGGGTTGGAAAATGCTATCTGACTGCTTTGAAAAAGAGGAAGTGGGGATTAAAAAAGAAGTCGTGGATATCCATTGGGTTTGCGTCTGAGGTTGCATTTTGTCTGAAATTCGTTTATCCAAAATAGAACTCAAAAACCAGCAAAACAGCCTAGAGCAGTTTAAAAGATATCTTCCTGTTTTAGAGCTAAAAAAAATTCTTTTGCAATCTGTTTTATCCCATCTGGATGTAGAGCTACTCCAATCCGAATCCAAAAAAATCGAACAACAAAGACGGTTGATGTCTGTAAGTGCCCTTTTTGCTAAACCAGGAATGAAAGAGTTTACCGATTCAATGCGTGTTCTCTCCATTCAAAGGGGCGAAGAGAATATTGCCGGTATAGAGTTGCCCGTATTCATGGGTGTAGAATTTGCTCCTGTAGAGAGTCTGGTAGGATCGATCCCTTTAAATGCCTTTAGCCTGCGGGGAATTTTTGAAGAGGTGATGGAGGTGATATGCCGGCACCAAGTTCTTTTAGAACGTCGAAAAATTTTGGAAAAAGAATTGAGAGATGTAACGGTCAAAGTCAATTTATTTGACAAGATCCTGATTCCCAGAGCCGAAGCAAACATTAAAAAAATTAAAATTGCTCTAGATGATCAGCAACTCGCTCAGATCGCTAATGCAAAAAAAGCTAAGGAGCTGATTTTGAAAAAGGGGGCGAGATGATCATTCCCTGTGAAAAAGTTCTTTTCATTGGTACCACTGAGGATTTGGTTCAGTTTTTAGAAAACGCTCAAAAGATTGGACAGCTGCAATTCCAATCGATTGACGGAAAAAAAATGTTTACGATCTCTAACGCTGCGGAAGATGCCCTCCAT
>CAYFOX010000036.1:731-2412 GCA_964344875.1 uncultured bacterium | reverse complement strand
TGAGAATTCTTCGTCGTCAAGTTCCGGTAGATCAGCTCAAAAATGATGTAGTCCCACGCTACGAGTTGGTCGAAAAAATCATTTATTTGCAAGACAGATACGATCGTATCGTCGAGGCTCAAAAGATTCTGCAACAGGAGATCCAAAGAATCGAACCTTTTGGAAATATCGATCTTGAAACAGTGCATGCAATAAGCGAAAAATCGCTCCACAAAGTCCAATTTTTTTTCAAAAAAGGGAAAAAAAATTTACCAGAGGAGCTTTTTAAGAGCCTAGTTTACATCAATACCGACTGCTCTATCGACTATTTCATGCATATTGGGCCCGATCCTTTGAAAGCGGACGGTCTTACCGAGATGGTGATGGAGTATTCACTCAATTCTTTAAAGGAGCGTTACCAAAATCTGCAGAAAGAAGAGGTAAGGATTCAAACTGAGCTCAAAGAAATGGCTCACTACAAAGAGATTTTAGAAGAGTACCTTGAAGAGCTTCTCGACCACGATGATCTCCGAAATACACGCTCTCAGGCCCAAAATATTTTAGGCTCTGCCCTTTTTGCAATAGAGGCCTGGACACCTGCTGGAAAAGAGGATTGGAAAGAGGCCCTCAAAGGGCTAAATGTCCACATGGAGCATGTGCGTATCCGTACAGATGAGACGGTTCCCACTTTCATGGAGAATGCCGGCTATCGCAAGGTGGGAGAGGATCTTGTGAAAGTCTATGATGTCCCCTCGATTGAGGATAAGGATCCCTCTTTATGGGTACTAATCTTTTTTTCTCTCTTTTTTGCTATGATTGTAGCAGACGCAGGCTATGGCTCACTGTTTCTAATCGCTTCGTTGATTGGAAACACTCTGTTTCGTAAAGCCCAAGGGCTCATCAAAAGGCTACTCAAATTATCGCTGATTTTATCTTCAGCCTGTGTTGTTTGGGGGGTTCTTACCGCATCCTACTTTGGTATGCAGCTGAGCCCTGAAAATCCTCTTTCTAAGAATTCTTTGATTTATCAAGTCTCCAAGAAAAAAATCCTCTACCAGATTGAAAAAAAAGGGAGCGTCTACAACGATTGGATCAAAGAGTATCCACAATTGAAAGGAGAGACCTCCCCGGAGGCTTTTTTACTAAGGGGTGTAAAAATCAAAGATGGTAAAGTGCAATACGAGTTATCCGAGGATCTTTTTCTAGGGAATCTTTTGGAATTTTCCCTGTTGATAGGAACTTTGCATATCATTTTATCTCTTATACGAGGGTCTAGAAAAAACTTCGGAAGTATGGGATGGGTTTTGTTTGCTGTAGGGGCATTTTTATATTTCCCCACCTACATGGGTGTGTCAACTTTGTTGAATGAACTGGGGATAATTTCGGAAGAAAATGCCGCAATTTATGGCCTTCAGTTTATTGGCATTGGAATAGCTTTTGCAACCATAGTAGCCCTATTTAAAAGGAAACTATCGGGGATTTTTGAGATTACCCACGCTGTGCAAATTTTTGCCGACGTGATTTCTTATGTGCGTTTGTATGCTCTTGGACTCACAGGGGTCATCTTGGCAAGCACCTCCAATAAATTTGCTGAGGATCTAGGTTATGCTGTGGGCCTTTTTATTCTATTATTTGGCCACGGCTTGAATATCATGGTCGCTCTGATGAGCGGAACAATCCATGGTTTACGTTTGAATTTTTT
>CAYFOX010000036.1:0-721 GCA_964344875.1 uncultured bacterium | reverse complement strand
AAAGGAGAATTACTTTATGACACCAACTTTATATGCTATGGCGGGACCCGCTCTGGTTTTAGGCATTTCCCTTTTTGGCAGCTCGTTAGGATGCGCCATAGGCTTTTCTGCGGCACAAGGGGTTATGGCTCGTACGGATGAGGGGCATGCAAAATACATCTCCCTTGCGGTTCTCCCCTCTTCTCAGGGATTATTCGGTTCTATTTTGATGGTGTTAATGCGCGCAGCCATAGTTGCGGGTACATTGACTCCACTTTCAGCGATTTTATCGGCCTTTCTACCGGACTTGCCCCTTTAGGTTCGTCTGTTTTCCAAGGAAAAGTGGTTGCTGCGGCGATTCAATCGATTGCAAAACAGCCTGGACTTTTCGGTAAATCTTTTGTCGGAATCGTTGTAATTGAATCTTTCTCCCTTTTTGCTTTCGCTTTTTCGTTGATGCTTTTAAAGTAGCCTTTTTTAAAAAAGCAAAAGACACAAATAAAAAGACTCGCTTTTATGGCGAGTCTTTTTATTGCCCTTTTTTTCATGTAAATCTATACAATTCTTTAAAAATAGGCAAAAAAAACCTTTATTTTTAAAAACCAAAATTTTATTATCCCTTAAAAACCTTCTTCTGAAGAAGAACTTTAATGAGATTAGGTAGCCTTTATTTGTTTGTGGGGACTTTTGCATACCTTGCCTTTTTTCCCTCGCAAGAAAACTTTTTAGGCGGTACATAAAG
>CAYFOX010000035.1:0-10747 GCA_964344875.1 uncultured bacterium | reverse complement strand
GCCTAGCGCATTATAATATATGAAATTTTATAATTAAGAGATCACTATGACAGCCCCAACAACTTCCATGCCTGCGCCGAGTTTATTTGATTTGTTGCCTGATGACGCCCTTCTCCACGTAATGGACAGATTGGACCACCCTTTGCCAGGATCTGCCTCTATGGTAAAAGGGGGTGCGTTACCTACTTTTGCACTATCCTCCAAAAGGATGTATCAGATTTTTGAAGAGACATTACAAGCAAAAAATCCTGAAGGTTCCCCTTTGCCGAGAGGTATTGCATGGGAGCGCAATATGGCAAAAAGCTTTTTGAAAAGGGGGGGAGATTTCAAAACCCTTGCTCCATGGCTGCAATCGGATCCTCTCACGGTCATTGAGGCTATAAGAAACGGACAGCTCCCATGGGAAAATTGGGAAACTCTCGATTTCAGTTTAAAAACCGATCCGGAATTTGTTTTAAATCAGCTCTTTTTTGAACGATTAAGTATACGCGACCTTAGCGTTAGATCCTCACAGGCAGAATTAATGGCTCTTTTTGGATTAAAAGAGGGGGAAAAGATCTCTCCAAAAAAGTTGCAAGGTATGCCTTTAAGTCAATTTAAAGTCGCTATTTTGTACTCGATAGATCAAGTTCAGGCGGTTTATGAGCAAGACGAACAGATGAACACAATCCGCTTGAAAAGTTTTTTCAGTGTGCTTTTTTCTCGTCCAGATTTAGATTTTACGAGGGAATTCTTTAAAATACTCTGGAGTATAAGTCCTCAATTGGCTGACTTTTTTCCGTATAAAGAGGATGTTTTAAAAAATATTGTTTCAGTTTTTCCCCGTTTTTATCAGGAGCTCAACAAAAGCTGGATTAGAACCCCTTCAATTGCTTTAGCCGCAATTGGGCACAACCATAATTATCTTCTCGATGTGGGCTCTTCTCACCTTAATGATGAGAATTTTCTACTGGATGCCATCCAAGCAAATAAACTTTCTATTATCCATATCGACATTAAAAAAAGAAACGATTTTAATTTTATGCTTAACGCTTGCCAAGTAAATGACTTTTGTTTTCGTTATATTGGGATGGAGCTGGAAAAAAATCGTCTTTTTTTAGATACCGTAGACCAATGGATCACCAATCCAGAGATGCGAACCAAGCTTGGAAACAAAAAATCACGTTGTTAGGTGAGGAATTTCTTAAAAAAGGGGGGGTTAACCCCCCTTTTTGATGCGACTCAGTCCACCGTCAATTGCTAGAATTTGCCCTGTTATCCAATCATTTTGGGGATCAAGGAAAAATTCTACTCCTGTCGCAATATCTTTGGGCTCCCCTAGACGACCGATAGGGTGCATTTTTTCAGAAAATTGCCGTGATTCACTATTTGCGAAAAGATTTTCTGTCAGGCTGGTGCGTGTGAGTCCTGGAGCTACCGCATTTACGCGGATTTTTTTTGGGGCATAAGTAGCAGCTGAGGAGAGGGTAAGCGCATTGATTCCCCCTTTGGCAGCCGCAATCGCCTCATGGAAAGGGAGGCCCTCAAGAGTTGCCGCTGAGGATAAAAGCACAATACTTCCCCCCTGATCCATCACAGTGCAAGCGGCTCTAACAAGGGCAAAAGCACTTGTGAGCGATGCTTCTATTGTTTTTTGGTACTCCTCAAACGAGGTGGAGTGGGCCCCTTTTAAAAGCAAAGAACCCGCAAAATTCACCGCCCCGTCCAAGCCTCCCAATTTAGCCTTTGCCTCTTGTGCCACCTTGAGTACCCCCTCAAAATTAGCAGGATCGATTATGGCGTAGGGTGCATGCGTTAACTCCAAAAGAGGGGCTATTTTTTCTTCGCTTCTCGAGGTGAGAAAGAGTTCATGACCTTTTTGGTGCAGTCTTTTTGCGACTTCGGTTCCGATGGTGCTTGTAGCCGATATTAATAGGTAACGAGCCATACACTCCACTTTTATTGGGTACTATCCCTTAATAGCTAACAAAAAAGGTTAAATCTTTAAAGGATATTCGCTATATGTTAAAATAATTTATCAAAATAGGCCCCCTAGGGCCTTAACCAAGGGAGTGATTATGCTGTTTTATGCGGGTATGTTAGCGGGATGTATCTTTCTCATCCAAAAGATTTTAAGGTCAAGATAGCTCTTTGTATGTCTTAAAATGGAGCTTGGCTATGGAGGGAAAAAGCTCTTCTCCATGGATCAGTTTCAGCTCTCTTGCTTGGTTTTGAACCAAAACCGAAGCCCCCTTTCTTAAAGGAGTTCCTATGGAATCGCTCAGAGCCTGTAGCCCTTCGACAAATGCATTTCTGGCTAAAATAGAGGCGGCTGCGACGGCAATATCCGCTTCTGCTTTGGGATACATCCTTATATCAAGTTTTACCCCCTTTTTTTTCAAGTACTGCTCAACTAAAGGCTCTTGAGTAAATTGATCGATAAGAACTTGCGTAGCCCCTGTTTTATCGGATAAAGTTTTGATCACGGCAGCGTGGGACCAGGCTAAAAGGTGGTTCAGATTTTTGAACTTGGTGTAGAGTTCATTATAAGTTTTAGGAAAGAGTACGATCTGGTCGTACGGAATTTTCTGGCGGATAACAGATGCCAAAAGATCGATTTTCGCATCGCTTAATTTTTTAGAGTCTTTTACCCCGATAGTTTTTAATATCTCGACTGTCTCTTCATTGATCGCAATCGCTGCTACTACTAGAGGACCAAAAAAATCCCCTTTACCCGCCTCATCGGATCCAATATACAAACCTTCGAATTCCATGTTTCAATCCTAGCAAACCCACAAATGAAAAAACACAAGAGTTTTTCCTATCGGGTATTAAAAAAAGAACCCTAAACATCCTCTTATACTCTTTACAACCAATCATTTTCACAAATAATCTGAAACTTGCTAAGTTAAAACTCTTCAAAGGTTTATAGGGTGCTTAAAGCGATGCAAGAGGAAATGTTAAAACTAGGTCGCCTTCTCAAGGCTATACGCGAGGATAAGAGAATCTCTATCAAGGAGGTTGAAAGCTCTACCTCGATTAGGGAAAGCTATCTTGTAGCTTTGGAGGAGGGTAAAGAGGCCTCCGGTTTAAGCGATATTTACCGATTTGGTTTTTTACGACAATACGCAAGCTATCTCGAAATGGACATGACCGATTTAGAAAAAAAATACCCCCATCTTTTTCAGAACACACCGCAAAAGCATGACTTTGCTTACGGAATAGGAACCCTTGAGATGCGCAACAACGCAGGTCAATCGGGACGCTCAATTCCCGGGTTTGTGATGGTAGGTGCTTTTCTGGCAATGATATACCTTGCTTGGCAACTGGCAAAATATCTGCAACTTCTCTAGGTGCAAATGGAAATCAATAGAAATAGATTAAGGGATCAGGGATCTCCTTACTTAAAGGAACATGCGGATGACCTGGTATTTTGGCAACCCTGGTGCGAAGAGGCATTCATGGCAGCTAAAAAGTCCGATCGTCCCGTTTTTCTATCGATAGGGTACAAAAGTTGTCACTGGTGTAAGGTATTGCAGGAGGAGTCGTTTAAAGATTCGTCTATAGCCGAAATTATAAACAACTCTTTCATCCCCATTCTAGTGGATCGAGAGGAAATGCCTCATATCGACCGACTTTATATGGATTTTGCTCAACTTCTTACGCAGCACCCTGCAGGCTGGCCTTTGAATTTGATTCTTACTCCTGATAAAGCCCCCTTTTACGTTTTTACCTATTTACCCCCAATGACGATTGATGGATATATAGGTCTTAACGATATTCTTCTTGAGCTAAAGCATCTTTGGCATTCCGAGGATAAGGAGGCTATTTTTGATCAGACAGAACATCTTGTAGAGATTTATAGAGAGGCTACCCAAGATGTGGTTTCTCCTATGCCTACCAAAGAGGCGCAGCTGGAAATTTTAAAAACTCTCTTTGAGAGCTTTGACCGTGAACATGGTGGTTTTAAGGGCGATGTAAAATTCCCCCTCTCATTTCAGACCTCTTCATTTATCCACCTATCGGAAATTTTCGAGGATCAAAGACCGCAGTATTTTGCCGAAACGACTCTTGAAAAGCAACTCTTTAGTCCACTATATGATCCTATTTTGGGTGGTTTTAGACGTTACACTTCAGATGAGGAGCGATTAGAACCCCATTTTGAGAAAATGTTGTCGGACAACGCTTTTTTAATGGAGGCGTATGCGCACATGTACTTTGAAACGGGAAAAATTTTGTACCGTGAGGTTGCTTATGAACTCAACCAGTTTTTTGAAAACGTTCTCAAAACCGATTGGGGCTACGCCTCTTCTTTAAGTGCCGATCACGCGTTGGAAGAGGGGGGGCATTCTTTATTTAAATACGAAGAATTGCAAGACCTTTTTTCTCAGGAAGAGCTAGCTTTTGCTATTACCTATTTAGGAGCTGCACAGCAGGGGATTTTTGATGGGGATAACATCCTTTATTTGCTAAAAGAAATCCCTGAGGAAAAAAAGGGGCTTTTCCGTTCGGTGCAAAAAAAACTGTGGGACGTAATCGAAGAGAGAGACGCCCTAGATATCGATCGAAAAATTCTTTTGGGTGCAAATGCTAACTTAGCTCATGCGCGCATTCGCTCCGGTTGTTATCTTAAAGATCGAGCGCTGATCCATTCTGGAGTATCGCTTGTGAAAGAGATCCTACAGCGCTTTTATATTGGTAATAGGCTACACCATGGGCTTGTGGGGGATGTATTTGTTGGTAAAGCTCTGCTGGAAGATTTTGCCACCTTGATCAAAGCGCTTCTTACCGCTTTTGAAACGGGTGAATTTCCGGAAAGCTATCCATTGATCCACCAATTGATTGATGAAGCTAATAGAATTTTCAGCTGTAAAGAGGGGGGATATTTTAGCACTGCTTTGGACGACACCTATTTGGTGCGTATTAAACCCTTTTTAGATGGGGTGGAACCCTCGGCGAATGCTCTTATGGCGGAAAATTTTTTACGTCTGTATAACATAAGTCACAAGTATGAGTATTTAAAACAAGCCGAATCGATCCTGAGGTTAGGAGTAGAAAAACTGACGCATCATCCTGCGTCGATGCTCTGTTTTTTCCTAAATGTGCTCTATTTTGTCTCAAAAGATAAAAAAACTATTTTTCTAAAAAAGGATCTTGAAGATAATACGAACTATTGCTTCTGTCACCCTTTTACCTCTGTGGTAGTCTGTCACCCATTGTTGACAAAGTTGATTCCGGCGATTGAGGGGAAATCGTGTATCAATAATAAAACTACCGTTTACGTGTGCACCCCCTCGAGCTGTAGCGAACCAATAGACGATTTAGAAAAGCTAGGAGTTCCATGGAACCACGTTTTGTAGGAGATTATCAGTTAAAAAGATGGCTTGGAAATGGCCCGCTCGGACATACGTACCTAGCTGAGCACCGTTTTTTGAAAAAGCTTTTTGCTTTAAAAATTCTCGATGAGTCTCTTTCTCAGGACCGTTTTTTTATAGAACGTTTTGAAAAGGGAGTAGAACAGCTATCCAAAATCGAGGGTGAGGGATTTACTACCTACAGGTATGTCGGTTGCCATGAGGGGAGCTATTATGTTGTGAGTGATCTTGTGTTGAATGACCAGGGGAATGCTCAGACCCTGCTGGACTATTTAAAGCTAGTCAATTTTCAACTCGATCAGGAGGAAATCACAAACATTCTCAAGCAAATAGCAGAGGCTCTAGACCGTTTGCACCAGCACCGTTTTCAAGATCAGCAAATGGCGCACCGTGGCTTGAAGTTTTCCAATCTTTTGATGGGAAAAGAGGGGAAAATTGTTCTGACTGATGCTGGGTTAACGGGGCTACTCACCGAAGAAAAAATGTTGCCCAGGATCTACAAAGCGGTAGCAGAGGAGATTCCCCATCACGATTCCAAATTTAAGGACTCTTTTTTAAGCGCTTTTTACTTTTTTGCACCGGAGCAAAGGCACGGCAGTCATGTCAATTATACTGCTGACCAGTATGCATTTGGATCGTTAGCATTCTATTTGATGCAGAAAAAATTTCCAGAGGGGATTTTTTCTTTGCCTGAAAAATGGACCGATATGGTGCGCGCTTGTTTGCAGTATAAACCGCAGGATCGTCCGGAAAAGCTCGCTCCCTATTTTGAACAAAAAACCGGTGCTTTTGCCACACCAGTAGATGCTATCTCAAGAGTCCTTCAGGTCGACAAACCTGTGATGGCCTCCGTTGCAGCACCTGAGAAAAAAGAGAAACTTGTCTTTCACTCTGTAGATATACCCCAGCCGAAATTACAAGAAAGCGTGATTGCAAGGCCTTCATATGATCCAGACCCTTTAGCCAAATTTAAAGTGGATCAAAATGTAGCCCTTTTTAAACAGGAGACAAAAACCGATATTGAGGTCACTCCTTTATTGACGCAAATGAGTATAGTGCCCAATGGGTTTTATGCAAGGGGATCTCAGACCGGAGCAAGGGATGAGCGTCCTCAGCACCAGGTTTATGTCCACAGTTTTGCGATCGACATACATCCTGTGACTAATGAGCAATACATCCGGTTTTTAGAGGCGATGGGGGGGGAAAAAGATGTGAATAACAATGACATCATTCACCTTAAAGACTCCCGTGTCAAGCGTCATGCAGGTAAATTTATTGTCGAGCCCGGCTATTCGAAGCACCCTGTTGTGGGGGTGACTTGGTATGGTGCAACGGCTTATGCCAAATGGGTAGGCAAACGCTTGCCGACAGAGGCCGAATGGGAAATATCTGCTAGAGGTGGATCTATAGAAGCGGTCTATCCGACGGGCCAATTTGTAGAGAGATCGATGGCTAACTTTTTTAGCTCAGACACCTCTTCGGTAATGAGCTATAAGGAGAACAATTTTGGGCTGTTTGATTTGGCCGGAAACGTCTATGAGTGGTGTAGCGATTGGTATGAGTATAACTACTATGAGCTATCGTTGCATGAATCGGATAACCCTAAAGGTCCCCAACAGGGTGTTTACAGGGTTTTGCGCGGGGGTTGTTGGAAGAGCTTAAAAGATGATTTGCGTTGCTCTCACCGTCATAGAAATAGCCCTTCGGCTTCCAATAGAACCTATGGTTTCCGTTGTGCAGCAGATGTGGAAGCGTAGTTAAGTGGAACTGGTTCTTGTTGCAGTGCGCGGCTTTTGTGCCGGGGTCGTGCGCGCGATCCAATCGGTAGAGAAGGCTCTAGAGCTTTTTGGCGCTCCTGTCTATGTGAAGCACAAAATTGTCCATAACCGTTTTGTGGTGGCCTCATTGGAAAAAAAAGGGGCTATTTTCGTGGATGATCTTAAGGAGGTACCCGAGGGTTCCGTTTTGCTTTTTTCTGCTCACGGTGTCCCCCCTTCAGTGCGTGAAGAGGCAAAAAAAAGGGGACTTCGTGTCATTGATGCCACCTGCGGCTTAGTAACAAAAGTCCATTCTGCGGTTATACGCTTTAAAAAAATGGGTATCCCCACAATTGTAGTTGGACATAAAGACCATGTGGAAATCAAGGGAGTTATCGGCGAGTCTTTAGAGACTACATTCGTGGTAGAAACCCTATCCGATGTCGATCGTATCCCTTTTAATAGCAAACTTCCCGTTTCCTTGGTAACGCAGACCACTTTGAGTACTATTGATTTGGAGCCAATCTTGCATGCGATTCACCAAAAATTTTCTCAATTAGAGATGCTCCCCACCTCCTCTATTTGTTATGCAACAACGAACAGGCAAACAGCTTTACAAAAAGCTTTGCCGGGAGCAGATTTAGTTCTAGTAGTAGGGGATCCGGAGAGTTCGAACGCGGTCCGTTTGACCGAAATAGCGGCTCACGAAGGGGTGGAGGTGCGTTTAATTTCGGGTCCTGAATCGCTTCAAAATCCTATTTTTGAGAACAAAAAAAAGGTAGTTCTCACATCCGGAGCGTCAGTTCCCGAAGAGCTTTTTAACCAAGTGGTAGAAAAAATTGAATCTCTCGTTGATGTTTCAAAAAACACTTTCGGAGAGCCTGAACAAGAGGTTTTTTTTGCCCTACCAGCTCCTCTTATACAAAAAAAAGGGCTTCAGCTCCTTTAGAAAGTCGCGTCTAGAAGCTTTCTCAAGGCGTAAATTTCGAAAGAAACAAACTTGAGGTGATATAGTTTAAAAAGAACTCTGTTGCACTTTTAATAAATCTCTTTTACTTAAGCGATTATGGCTGATAAAATTGCACAACTAGACAGAGGCACACTACGTCGAACTTTGGGAGTATTCGATCTTTTTGCCATCGGTTACGGAGATCTAGGCTCATCTATCTATTATGCCTTGGGGATCACAACCCTCTTTGCGTTGGGTGCTACACCTATTGCTCTCATGATTGCAGGTTTTGTTTTCATGTGTACAGCCTTAACCTATGCCGAAATGTCCTCAATTCTTCCTGAAGCTGGAGGTTCTGCCTCTTTCTCGAGAAAAAATTTTAATGACCTTATCTCATTTATAGCCGGTTGGGGTCTGATGCTTGATTATATTGTCACAATTTCCATCTCTGCATATTCGATTTCACCTTACCTGGCAGTTTTTTTTCCCCTCCTTAAAATAGTGCCAATTAAGCTTTCTATTACAGTATTTTTGATTGTTTTTTTGACTGTGTTAAATTTTTTTGGAGCCAAACACTCAACAAGAATGAGCCTTGTGCTCAGTCTTCTCGCCATTGTGACACAGGTGATTATTATCGGAATTGGATTTACATTTGTCGTCGATTTTTCTGAGTTTTGGAAACATTTAGCGATCAACGGACCTAATACAAAATACTCACCAAGTTGGCTCGATTTTGGAAAAGGGGTAGGGATGGCTATGGTTGCCTATACTGGTATCGAATCGATGGCTCAACTTGGATCAGAGGCAAAAAAACCTGAGAAAACCATTCCCAGAGCGATCTTATTGGCTATGGTTACCCTTTTAGTGATGTATTTGGGGCTCTCAACGGTTGCGCTTTCTAGTATGACTCCACAAGAACTCACAGGTAAATATTTAGAAGATCCGATAGTCGGAATTGTGAAAAGTCTTCCGTTCGGCACGGAAATTATTGCCCCATGGGTAGGTCTTTTGGCAGCTGTTTTGCTCTTTGTTGCAGCGAACGCAGGACTTTTAGGAGCCTCAAGACTCGCATTCAACATGGGAGAATTTTTTCAGTTGCCCAAGTTTTTCTATACTTTACACCCACGCTTTAAAAGTCCCTATATAGCCCTTGTATTCTTTGCTTTTTTAGCCTCTTTGATTGTGTTGATTAGTAAAGGTCAGCTCGATTTTATGGCTGATTTGTACAATTTTGGTGCTATGATCGCTTTTTTTAGTGCGCACATGGCTCTTTTGAAAATGCGTTATAAAGAGCCCGATTTGGCAAGACCTTTTAAAATCCCATTCAATATCACTATACGACAAAAAAAGTATCCGATTACAGCCATTATTGGTGCCGTCTCTACCCTTTCCGTTTTAATCGGGATCATTATCACCAAGCCAGATGGTCGATTCCTCGGATTGATATGGATCTCGATAGGGGTATTGATGTACACCTTTTTGAGGAAGAAATATGCCCTCGATGTCGCCGGTAGTGTTAAGCTTGAAAAAGTGCAGCTTAAAGGGTATAAAGAGCTAAAGATCAAAAAGATTTTAGTGCTTTGTACGCTTGATCCGCACTCGGAAGCTACTCAAGTAGGATTAATGGCGGCCAGAGCTACAGGGGCTAAAATGGATCTTTTGTATGTTATCGAGGTCCCTTTTAGTTTTAGTTTGCATTCGAAACTGGCATTTAAAGAGGCTAAAGCTAGTGCTTCCCTTGATTTCGCACAAGCTCTTGCGGTAGAAAAAGGGATGAAACCCCAGACTTTCTTGGTGCGCTCGCGTTCGTATGAAGATGCGATTGTAAACAAAATTGAAGAAGGGGGGTACGATCTTCTAATTTTAGCTGTCCCCAAGAATCTTGACTACTCGGAAAGCGTAGCACGGGTAATAAATCCAGCTGTTGTAATGAAGCAAACCAAATGTAGAGTTTGGGTCATAGAAGCGGATACTACCTTTTTATTAACTCCGGAAACATCGACTTAATTTAGTTAGAATGAAGCTCCTTGTATAAAATTTTTTGGGGGCGTTAAAAAAAACATCCCCCCTAAATGAAAGGACAATTGACTAAAGTTTTAGGTTTTAAAAAACTTTTTTTCCTCAGGTTTTGTGTAAGAATTCGATTTGGCAATATTTTTCTTAAAACGTAGGTATTGTTTTCTACGTTCTTTTAGAGAAACTGATCAGCCGATCATAAATCGGCTATATTCTAGTAATTCTTTTGATTTGGAACTATAGTTTGTTGTTTTGGCTTTTGTACTAAGCCACTTTGTTTTGATGGGAGATCTTGATGAAATTCTGTCCCCCCTCTCTTTGAACCTAAATCTTTCTTTGATTTTTTTGCCATAAACACCTTAAATTTTTATGATTTAGAAAATGACTTCTGTTGAAGAAATCTCAATTTTTCTGTTACATTCAATCAGTTTTTTGGCTACCCTAATTTTTATTTTGCTACTCATGTCAAATAAATTTAGCTAATCTGATCAATTTATCTAAACGGCGTGTTTAGGTCATAGAAGTAGATACCACCTTTTAATTAAGTCCGTTAACTACGACTTAATTCATTTGAAATAAAGAATAATTTGAAAAATTAATTTTCGCATTCTAGAATTCTTTTTAAGAGGTTTTTTAATGCGATTTTTTATTTTAACACTACTGGTTTGTAT
>CAYFOX010000034.1:7044-10878 GCA_964344875.1 uncultured bacterium | reverse complement strand
TTATCCACCCTTTCGATAAAACTTTTTTCTATGGCGACACCCTTTTTCTTAATGAAAACTCCCTCCTGCTCCAGGTGGACTTCATATTGTTCATCCGAGACTGTTTTGCCAAAATCTTTTTGGCTTACATGCTCCAGAATCCGTTTGCGGGTTGTGCGTTGCTTCACTTGGGCTTTATAAAAAAGATAATCGAGCTCTACTGGATCCAGTCCCTCCAGATCTTCAGTAGAAAAAAAATCACCATAGGGACCTGTTATCCTATTTTCATAGGCCGACTCCACCCTTTTTTCTAGATGTTCACCCCAATCGTTAATTTTTTCCATAAAGTAAAGTATGTTTTTTTCTATCTCTTTGCCAAATTGACTTTTGAGTGCAGGAAGCATCTTTTTACGCATCCTGCCACGTAAAAAAGCCTCGCTGAGATTTGAAGAATCGATTGCATAGGGAATTTTATGGTGATCAAGAAAAGCTAAAATATCCTCTTTCCAATCCTGAAGCTGGGGTCTGATGACACGCATACCCCATAAATTTTTTTCAAACTCCATCCCTTTAAGCTGGGTAAAATGGGCCCCTTCAAAGAGGCGTTTAAGCCCCGTCTCCACCTGCTCATTTGCCTGTTGACCCAGCAGAAGAGCTTTTGCACCCACTTCAAAATAAATTTTTTTGAAGAAACAAAACCTTTTTTCCCTAAGTATTTCCTCAAGATTTCCCCTATTAACCTCTGGTTGTAAATGAACGAAATGAAATCGGATTTTTCGTGTTTCACAAAATTTTTTCAGCTCTATTAGCTCCTCATCAGACTCTTTTCTCAAGCCGTGGTGCACGTGAGCTACATGAATATTCAAGAAATTTGCCTGTAAAAGCCTCACCAAAAGGGCCATCGAATCGGGACCGAATGAGACTCCCACTAAGATGGGGTCACTTTTATTCAGCCCAGAAGGAAGTTTCAGTGTATTTAACGTTCGCACCTTGTCAATTATACCAGATATCTTCGATACTGTGAACCTATGCCTGTACTTTGGCGCACCTATTTTAAAGCGTTTATCCCCACCTTCCTTTTTTATACTTTTTTTTTAACGCTTTTGTCGTTTTTATTCCGTTTTAAAGAGCTCGTATTTTTTCTTGACTCCGGAGCCCCAATCGGACTTTTAGGAAAATTTATCCTCTACAATACCCCCTTTTTTTTCACACTCTCCTGCCCTCTTGCCGCCTTTATTACGGGTTACCTAATCAGTAACCGCCTCTCTCAATTTGGAGAATGGACAGCCTACTCTACGCTTGGGCTTAAGCGTATCTTCATCATGACACCTCCGCTTTTGATTGCGTTGCATCTGTTCCTTTTCGTTTTTTTTCTGAATGCTGATGTATGCCCAAAATATCGGCTTTTGGGCAAGAAGATTGTCTTGGATGCCATTTACCAAAACCCAAGCCTTATTTTTAAACATTTTCAGCCTAAATCCTACCCAATCGCTGTGACAACAATCAAAACTAGTCCAGATTCCTTAGACCAAACCTTATTGATTGCTGGCCAAAAAAAGGGGGCTGAGCATTTAGATCTTTGCATTTTAAAGCATGTGGAAAACGACGAGGCAAAAGGGTTCTTTTCAAAAGAGATCCTGCAGGTTTTTTCTCAGGAGGAGGGGCATATTCTAACCCAGTTGAATGACGGATACATGAATCGACAGGATATCCCGACCCTTTTTCATTTTCCCACGGGTTACGAGGAGCACCACCCTTTAAGGGGCTCTATCTCATTGTCCGAATTTTGTCGACGCATATCAGTCTCACTTTTGCCAGCTATCCTTTTTTTACTCGCAACCATTTTCGGAATAAGCCGCAACCGTCGCTCACAAGACAGTCAACTCTTGATAAGCATCCTTGTTGCCGTGACGACCTACTTTTTTTACCTGACGATCCGTTCCTCAATTTACCCTTTTTTCTTGTGGTATCTTTTGATTCCCCTTTTTCCCGTCCCGTTTATATTCTACCGCCTACAAAGGGAGCTTAAATGACCCCATTTCGGTATCTTTTTCGCCAGATTTTGAAAAATTTTATTGGCTCATATCTCCTTTTTTGTTGCATTTTCATGGTGAACTTTATTGCCATGCACCTGGAGATGGCTGGGAAAAATCGTTTTTTCATCATTGAGCTTATGGAACATGTTTTGAGAATCACCTTAGCCCACTCCTATATACTAGCCCCTTTAGCTCTATTGATGTCCTCGTGCCTTACCTATACACTACTCCAAATGCGCATGGAACTAGTCGCTTTTCTAGCACAGGGGATCAGTCGCCGAGCACTGCTCAAACCACTTCTTTATATCTCTTTAGGTCTAGCGGTTTCTGAAGGGATATTTTACACTTTTTATGACGGGTTCAATGAGGAAAAAATCCAGAATGCTTCTGTTGAAGGCTCTTACAAAACCAACTCAAATCCTATCCAAGTCCTTGATCTACATCACAACGAAAAAGTTCTTTTTTCTCAAAACGGACAAAAAGAGGCCTATCTCTATAGCCAAAATGAATCTTTGTATTTTACCGATCATTTCGAGCCACAAAAAAGGGTCTTTTTAGCAAAAAAGATTCTAGAAAAGAACAGCTCCTCCTTGGCTTGGAGAACCCTTGAAAAACCGTTTGAGATCAAACTATCCATAAAACCGCAGAGTCTTCAAGATGTATCAAAGCCTTTCCAAATTATTTTAATTCTTTTGATCCCCGTGCTAGTTGGAGCGCAAACATTTCAATTCAAAAGAGGAATTCGCCCTTTAATGATATTAGGTCAAACTTCTATCTTATATTTGGGATCACACATATTGGTAAAAAGTTTATGTCACATTCTCTCAAGGCTCATTTAGATCAAATCATCTATCTAAATTCCACAAAAAAACTTCTTTCATGGGATCAAGAAACTCTCATGCCCGAAATAGCAACCTCATTTAGAGCAGAGCAATCAGCTTTGATCGAGAGTCTTTTGCAAGATAAGATTCTGGATGGTAAAATTCAGAGTTATTTAAATGTTCCTTCCCTCAATCCCCAAGAAAAAAGGCATCAAGAACTTCTAAAGGATCTAGTCGAAAAATACTCCCTTCCAAAAGATCTTGTGGAGCGGCTAAATAGACACTCTGTGGTAGCTACCGAATCTTGGCGAAAGGCTCGCGAAAAAAAAGATTTTTCCCTATTTCAAGCCGATTTAAAAGAGATGATACACCTGAATCAACAAGTAGCTGACCATCTAAAAAAAGGGAGAACACGTTACGATACACTCTTGTCCTTTTATGACAAAGATCTGACTTATGACCAAATTCAAAACCTTTTTGAACCGTTAGAAAAAGAGCTTAAAAATATCCTTAAACAGAAAACCTACCCTAGAAATTCTCCTCTTGCACTTCCTGCATCAATCGATCAACAAAAAAAAATATGCGGCTTCATCGTGGAAAAAATCGTTCCCAAATCATTGCTTCAAGAATCGACCCACCCTTTTTGCGACATGATCTCTCCAGGCGATATCCGCCTGACAACACGCTACAATTCCAAAGATCTTTTTGAAGCCCTTTACTCGACTTTACATGAACTTGGTCACGCTCTTTACGAATCTCAGCTACCCCACGAACAACTCTATCCCCTCAATCAGGCGCTCTCGTTAACTGTCCACGAAAGCCAGTCCAAACTTTTTGAAGCCTGTATTGGAGGATCTACCGATTTTCTTGATTTACTCTATAAATTATTTCAAAATAACCTACCACAGATCCCCTTCTCTTTTGACGAGATGGTAAAATCAAGACACGCAATTCTACCAAACCCCATCCGTATTGAATCGGATGAATTCACCTACCCT
>CAYFOX010000034.1:4459-7034 GCA_964344875.1 uncultured bacterium | reverse complement strand
TTTTGTAAATCAAAAGCTTTTATTGAATCGATGCTCCCTATGCTAAAAGAACAGCTAAAACTTTCTCATCTTGAGCTTGATCCTCTTTATGAATCCATAAACGAGGTGAAGCCTCATTTTATCCGTATTGAATCAGATGAATTCACCTACCCTCTACATATTATTTTTAGAACAAAAATTGAAAAAGAACTGATTGAAGGTCAACTACAGGTCGAGGATTTACCTAAGGTCTTTAGAGAATATCAAAAAGATCTCCTGGGTCTCGATATACAAGATGATGCACAAGGATGCTTGCAAGACATCCACTGGGCTTCAGGCTATTTTGGTTACTTCCCCACCTACCTCACAGGCTGTATGTACGCAGCCGACCAATATGCATGTTTAAAAAATGAGATTCCCTTAAAGGATTGTTTACAAAAAGGGGAGCTAGAACCATTACGCGATTGGCTCAAAAAAAATATACATATTCATGGGAGCCTGTTCAATCTACAAGATCTTTTGCAAAAATCGACAAAAAAACCCCTGAGCGCTGAAAGATATTTTTCTTATCTAAAAGAACGGTTTTTAAACGGCTAATAAAAACAAAAGACCCGCCACGTAGGCGGGTCTTTTTTTGGTGATTCTCGTATACCGAATAGGACTAACGTTTTGAGAACTGGAAGCGACGACGTGCACCACGTTGTCCGTACTTCTTACGCTCTCTGCGTCTCGGGTCTCTACGGAGGAACCCTTCGGACTTGAGTTGTGAACGGAGGAATTCGTTTTCCATCAAAATTGCGCGAGCAACACCCAAACGGATCGCTTCGGCTTGTGCCATCAAACCTCCACCGCAAACACGAACAAAGATGTCGTACTTGTCTAAGAGTTCAGCAACCTTTAAGGGTGCCAAAGCAGTTTGGACTTGGCTTGGGATGGGAAAGTACTCATCCATTTTACGCTCGTTTACGAGCATCTCGTTTTTGGTAGCAGGACGGAGACGGACGCTTGCAACAGCTGTTTTTCTTCTTCCGATTGCGACTACTTCTTGGAGTTTTTGCATTTTTTAACCGGTCCTTATCCTTAAAGCGTGATCATCTCATTAGTCATTCCGTGGTTTTCATCTTTGAAGACACGGAGTTTTTTGATCTGCTCGTGAGCAAGTGTCGTCTTAGGTAACATCCCCTTAACGGCGTGCTCAATAATATAGCCTGGGTTACGCTCTTTCATGGTACGGAAAGGAACCTCACGGCGTCCTCCCATCCAACCAGTATGGTAACCATAAATTTTATTTACCTCTTTTGTGCCGGTAACGACGATATCTCTCGCGTTCACGACTACAACAGCATCACCTAGATCCACATTAGGAGTGAAAACAGGTTTGTGCTTGCCTGTCAAAATTTTAGCGATCTCTGAAGACAAGCGCCCAAGAGTCTTACCTTTCGCGTCGATCAAAAAAGTATTTTTTTTACTTTCAGATCGTTGAAATGTTTTGGTCATTTTCAAGTTGGGTTGCATTTCGATCCTTTTTGGGGGCAATAGTACCCCTTTTTTCGATTTAAGACAAGCTTCTTCTATCCTCTCGCCTTAAGTCCCTTGTTGAGAAAACGATGTTAGGGTAATCTTTTTAAATTATGAAAACAAAAGATCCAAAAACTTTTTTTATAAGAACGTACGGCTGCCAGATGAACGAGCTTGAAAGTGAAGTCATGGTGGGCCAGCTCAAACGACGCGGTTTAAAAAGAGTACTTGACGAGGCGGCGGCCGATCTTTTGCTCTACAATACCTGCTCTATCCGAGACCTTGCCGAGAGGAAGGTGATGGGCAAGCTGGGGCAACTGGGGCGCTCTAAGATGCGCAACAAGCTGATTGGGGTGACCGGCTGCATGGCGATGGCCAAAAAAGAGACCCTTTTTAAAAAGCTCCCCCACGTCGATTTTGTCATCGGGACAAACAACCTTTCGGAATTAAATAATGTTCTTGACGATGTGATCGATTCAGGTCGGCAGCAGATCCGTACTGAGGGAGAATACGATGCCCTCGACTACACGATCGCCGAGCGTGAGCATAAGATCAAGGGCTATGTTTCCATCATCCGTGGATGTGATAAGTACTGCACCTACTGTGTCGTCCCCTACACACGTGGACAGGAGGTATCCAGACCCCACGAGGAGATTGAAAGAGAGGTGCGTGACATGGTGCAAAAAGGGTACAAAGAGGTCACCCTTTTAGGCCAAAATGTGAATAGTTACGGCAAGGACCAGCCCCAAAACGGCGTTTTTTTCCACGATCTTCTTTACAAGCTTGATAAAATTGAAGGGTTGGAACGTGTCCGCTTTTTGACCTCCCACCCGATTGACATTAGCGTCGAGCTAATGGAGGCAGTGCGCGATTTAAGGACTGTTTGTGAATTTGTCCACTTCCCACTCCAAGCCGGCTCCAATCGTATCTTGAAAAAAATGCACAGAATCTACACGAAAGAGCAATACCTGGAAAAGGTTGCCTTGCTCAGGTCGATAGCACCGAATGCAAAATTAGGGACCGATATCATTGTAGGATTTTGCTCTGAAACAGACGCAGAGTTTGAAGAGACCTACCA
>CAYFOX010000034.1:3889-4449 GCA_964344875.1 uncultured bacterium | reverse complement strand
GTTGGGCCGACGATGTGCCTGAAGAGGTCAAGCAAGAGCGCCTTCATCGTCTTTTGGACCTATATGAAAAGAAGGCAGCCGAGGAGCGTATGGGATTGATCGGCACCCAAATGGAAGTTCTTGTTGAGGGTGTCAATAAAAATGGGCAGCTTAAAGGGACAACCCGTTGCTGGAAAAATGTTGTTTTGGACGGAGATGAGAGACTCATCGGATCTTTACAGATGGTCGACATTCAAGGATTCAACCACAGTACACTCACCGGACAAGTCCATAGACCGCTCATCTTAACCTAAAGATAAAACCACCCCTTAGGGTGGTTTTTTCATTTAAAGGTGCTTTTCAAACCACTCTTCATCGACGATTTTCACTCCCGCCGCTTTTGCTTTTTCAAGCTTTGACCCCGCCTCCTCACCTGCGAGAAGATAGTCTGTTTTTTTGGTGACACTATTGACTACAACACCCCCTCGCTGGTGGATTAAATCGCTTGCCTCTTGGCGGGTATACTTTGAAAGTGTCCCGGTTAGACAAAACGTCTTTGTGTAAAAAAGGTGGTCGGTATT
>CAYFOX010000034.1:2804-3879 GCA_964344875.1 uncultured bacterium | reverse complement strand
AACATTTTTTTCCACAGTTGGCTCAACTCCAGCCTCAATCAACAATAAAATGTCCTCTTTATGCAGTAAGCTTTTCAAATAGCCTACGATCGCGTCCGCGGTTTTCTCCCCGATACCATCGATTTTCAAAAGTGATTCCTTATCGACGTCTAGGAAGTTTTTAAGTGAACCTAGCCTTTGGGCCAGAAGATAAGCTGACTGTGCGCCAACATGAGGTATACCAAGACCCAGAATAAAACGATCAAGGGATCTTTTTTTTGACTCTTGAATGCTATCATATAAATTTTGGGCCGACTTTTCTTTAAAGCCCGGTAGACTCAGTAGATCCTCTTTGGTGAGCTTGTAAAAATCGCTCGGGCGTTGCACCATTTTGGATTCAAATAACTTTTCGACCACTTTCTCACCAAGGTGTTCAATGTCCATCGCCCCTTTGGCAACAAAAAAGGTCAATCTGCGCATCCCTTGTGCAGGACACTCCAGATTGTTAGGACAGCGTACGGCAACTTCCCCTTTTATCTTCACAACCCTCGTATCGCAGTAGGGGCAATTTTTTGGCATCGTCCACTTTTCACTGTGTTTAGGGCGATGATCCAACTCCACCTTCACGACCTGTGGAATGATCTCCCCCGCCTTCTCTATGAATACGGTGTCACCAACCCTTATATCTTTTCTTTCAACCTCCTCCTCGTTATGCAAACTAGCTCTGCTAATCGTGGAGCCGGCTAAAAAAACCGGTTCCAATTCTGCAACAGGGGTTAAAACTCCCGTACGGCCTACTTGTATGGTAATTCCCAGCACTTTCGTAACAGCTTGTTCCGGTGCGAACTTATACGCAACGGCCCAGCGGGGGGATTTACCTGTCATCCCCATCGCCTCATAGTACTTCGTATCGTCAAATTTGATTACAATCCCATCGATATCAAACGCAAGTTCATGCCGGTTTTTTGCTACAAAATGGATGTATTCTTCTATGTCTTTTAGAGAATGGGCTTTTTTCAAGAATTTTGGATCCAGGATCGGAAAATGGTGTTTTTTTAAATAAGGATGAACTTCACTTTGGAATGGGACCTCATGG
>CAYFOX010000034.1:2405-2794 GCA_964344875.1 uncultured bacterium | reverse complement strand
ATTAAGTTGAGATGTCTTTTATACACCTCTTTTGCATCTAGAAGTTTTAAAGAGCCGGCACAGGCGTTGCGAGGATTAGCCCATGGTTCTTGCCCCTCTTCTTGTCTTTGCTCATTCATCAAAAGGAAATCATTTTTTGATAAATAAACCTCGCCACGCACCTCCAAAAGATCGGGGATATCTTTTTCTTTCAGATGCATCGGCAAAGTTGGAATTGTTTTTACGTTATGAGTAACGTCATCCCCCTTTTTACCATCACCTCTGGTGATTGCTTGAATCAAAAACCCTTTCTTATAGCGTACAGCAATAGCGACACCATCAATTTTGAGCTCTAAGGAAAAGGTGGGTTGGGTCAACTGAGTGAGTTTTTTAACACGATCAATAAAATC
>CAYFOX010000034.1:0-2395 GCA_964344875.1 uncultured bacterium | reverse complement strand
AATCTTGGATCTCCTCAAGCGAATAAGTGTTCTGAAGCGACAGCATCGGGGCGAGATGTTCTGCTTGCTTGAAGCCCCTTGATTCCCCTTCATTAACCCTTTGCGTAGGTGAAGAAGGGACAATCCAATCAGGATGAAGAGCTTCGATCGCCTCAAGTTTTTTTGTAAGTTGGTCATACTCGTAGTCTGAAATGACCGGTTTACATTCTACATAATAGCGTCGATCATGATCGCAAAGAGTTTCAATCAGTTCTTCGTATTCAGCTTGTGTGACCTTCAAAATCCACCTCAAATATCATATTAGCGAGTGGCGCCAAACGGATCTCAACTCCGATAGGCTGTCCATGTTCGTTAAAGATAATGACAGGATTAGGGTTTGTTTTTCCACTACCGTGAAATTTTTCATCATCGCTGTTGAGCCTTTCGGTGATTTTTTTGACTCCCGATATCCAGATCACATAGTTTCCATGGTAACTCGATGTCATGTGGTCAACTACCAAAAATGTCTTTCTAGAGCCTCGGCGGATATACGAAAATACATTTCGATCAAGATCGGAAAACTCGATCCATTGAAAACCGAAATGCTCAAAATCATGCAGCCATAATGGATCTTCTTCTTTGTATAGGTGGTTGATTGCACGAACGTAGTTATGAACACCTCTTTGAAAATCGTGATCTAGAAGGTGCCAGGGTAGCGTCCTTTTTTCAGACCACTCCTGACCATCGGCAATCTCGTATCCCATAAAAAAGAGTTTTTTTCCGGGCATACTCATGGTGTGCCCAATCAATAACTTAAGCTGACTGAATTTTGAAAAAGGATCCCCTGGCATTTTCTCCATCAGGCTCCTTTTGCCGTGTACCACCTCATCATGGGACAAAGGTTTGAGGTATTTTTCGGTGTAGTAATAAAGAAGAGAAAATGTGATGTCGTTATGGTGAAAACGTCGATAAATCGGATCCAATGAGAAAAAACGCAGCGTGTCGTTCATCCATCCCATTTGCCACTTCAAATCAAATCCTAAACCACCCCAGTTTAAAGGGTGCGTTACCCCCTTATAGTCGGATGAATCTTCGGCGATCATTAAACAACCCGGTGCCAACTCATGCGCAATTGAATTGAGGTGCTTGATCATTTCGATAGCTTCGAGATCCGAATTCCCCCCGTGTTGATTGAGCGACCACTCCCCGTCATTGCGTCCGTAATCCAAATAGAGCATCGACGCGACGGCATCTAATCGCAGACCATCCACGTGGAGCTCTTTCAACCAGTAGAGGGCACTAGCGATGAGAAAGTTTTTTACCTCGTTACGCCCATAGTTAAAAATCTTGGTCCCCCAATGAGGATGCCAACCCCGTTTAGGGCAATCATGCTCATAAAGATGGGTCCCATCAAAAAAAGCGAGGGCATGTGCATCATGCGGAAAATGGGCGCCTACCCAATCGACAATGACACCGATGTCAGCTTTGTGAAAGGCATCCACCAGTTCTTTAAATTGATCGAGGGTGCCATAACGGGATGTGGGTGCAAAATAGCCTGAACACTGATAACCCCAAGATTCATCAAGCGGGTACTCGGTCACCGGCATAAACTCTACGTGGGTATAGCCCATATTTTTTACGTAAGGGACCAGGTGGTGGACCAGATCGATATAGGTTTTTGCGTCATGATGAAAGGTTCCAAGATGAACCTCATAAATGTTCATAGGACGATTTTTAAAATCATAAAACCGGCGCCTATCGATCCAGGCTTGGTCACCCCAACTATAGGTCGATTTATCAACAACAACGGCACTGGGAGAGGCTTTATGCTCTATTTGAAAAGCAAACGGGTCAAGCTTATCAAAAATCTGCCCCGATTTTGTATGTACACGGAAAAGATAGCGTTGATAAAGGGGGATTTTTGGGATAAAAATTTCAAAAACTCCAGTAGAACCCACCATTCGCATGGGGTGCATTACGTGGTCAAAATAATTGAAGTCCCCGGATAAAAAAACGCGTTTGGCATTTGGAGCCCAAACCAAAAATTTGACCCCTTGAACCCCCTGCTGCACGCAAACATTTGCGCCAAGCATTTTGTAGAGTTCGTAGTGGACCCCTTCATTGAAATAGTGGGCATCATGTGGCCCAATCGTAGGCCAAAAAGCATAAGGGTCGTACCGATCCCCCTCTATCAAATAGTCTTCAAATGATGCCTTATGCGAAGTTGGGTATTCAAAAATTGGGAGATCACCAATACGGTTTGCCTCAACAAGAGCTCCTTTGTACAAAAAGGAAAAACGATCGTAACCGGGTCTGTAAAAGCGGATAAAATGCTCTGAGGGACCTAAAAAGGTATGCGGATTGCGATAAAAATTATCGTCTAAATTGATCAAGAAATGCGTACTCCCCTTTTTTC
>CAYFOX010000033.1:9477-11065 GCA_964344875.1 uncultured bacterium | reverse complement strand
GGTGGAGGTGGCGGGGGGGTACATCCGCTATCGCAAGTGTTTAAACTTTGGCATAGAGTGAGTGGAAAGGGAGAGTTGATGGGAAATTGTAAAATGTAGGTTCTGTTATAGGCTACTGGATTTGGGGCGGCTGGGGAGCTGTAACCAAAGGCATTGATCAAACTAGGAATAGCATCATAGTCCCATACGATAAATACTGTTTTTCCGCTGTAGAGTGTGTTTGATAAAATCTCATCTGCCAAATCTGCCGGAGATCCACTATCGTATCCTAGATGAAGAGGCACTTTAAAGGATCTTGAGGTAGGGATGAGAGATTGAATCACGTTTGGCCCAGGGTTGTCTGCGGTTTGGCGTGCACCATAAAGTGCAATAGGTGGTCCATAAAGATTTAATGGGGTTGTGCCAGAAAGGTACCCGGGAAAATAATTAGCACGAGCTATACCGCTACAGCTGCCTGCAGTTGTAAGGTAGCCGTTTGCATCCGATTCTGCGTAACTGACTATCACAACCTGCTGCGGATCTGCAAAACAATAGGTAAAGAGAAAAAGAAACGGCAAAAACCCGACAAATCGGGAGGACAAACTGTTGGACGCCATAAGTCAAACAAACTCTTTAAATATGTTTAAGTGTATACCAGAGCCTACTTGTCTTTTCAATATCTTTAAAGTGTTAGTGAAAAGTTTTTTGCCGTATCCACTTGGTGGCAATCCATTTTTCCCCCTCTATAACGGGCGCGCCCCCGTGAAGTGTTTCGTAGAACACTTGACCTTTTTCATCGCAATTGTAGAAAACAAGTAAAGATCCTTTTTTTGGGGGAATAGATACCCCAAGAAGGGGAAAAACAGTCTCTCCACCAACAAGAGGTTCCCTCAGATACAAAATACATGTCGCTACGCGTTGCCCCCCCCGCTTGAGCGTCTCTACTCCCCCAAGTGTTTGCGGATCGAAGAAATCGTAATGGGGGCGGTACTCCTGTGAAGGTTTATAACGCAATACCTGGATCCATTCCCCATTTTTTTGTGGAAGGGAGGTGAGCTGAGCAATTTTTTTTTCAAGATGATCGATGTGTTTATCCTGCAGCATCGGGGGAAAATACATACCGCTACTTGTGCGGCCGGAATCGATCACTCCGTGCGATTTTCCCGTCAAATCCACAACTGTAGACTGCTTCAGATGAGGGAGTGCTACACGCACAAGATGTTCACAAAGGGTATCGTCAGCAAAATTCTCCACTACAAAAATTTCGGGTGATTTGCAGAAAATGTTTCGCTCATTGATTTCTGTCGGTATTCTGGATTCTGTAGCCCATGCATAGGGTAAAAAAAGGAAGAACAGGCAAGAATACTTAGAGATCAAGGCATCTGATTGAATAGATCTCTTTTTAAAAAAGGATAAAAAGAGATCTATTGGGGAAGTTTGTTTAGGGATGTGCCGTTTCAAGCTCTACGATTTTCGGGTGAGAGGGTTGCTTAAAGGCATGCGGTTCCATCAAAACATCAATGGTTTCCAAATTTTGGCTCGAAATAAAACCGGGCATTTCTCGAATCGAGATGGTCTTCAAACTTTGCAAGAGTTTTTCCGAATTCGG
>CAYFOX010000033.1:8537-9467 GCA_964344875.1 uncultured bacterium | reverse complement strand
CATGAGTAATTTCCTGATAAAGGTCTTCGCGGAAAAGCAGGAAGAGGCGGAAGGCTTCATGCTTGAACTCTAAGAGAGGGTCTTTTTGCGCAATAGTCAATAGACCAACCTCGGTACGCAAATGATCGATTGAAAGAAGATGCTGTTGCCATAGATGATCGATGTTGCGTATAAAAACATTTCGCAAAACGCCCTGTAAAACCGAGCGGGGCTCCACTTGTTTACCGGCTGCTGTTTGAATCATGGCAATCATTTTTGCCTCATGATCGAGTTTTTTTACGTACATATCGACCGCTTTTTTGACAAAAAGGGCCTCAAGTTCTTGAATGGATTCGTATCGTGCTTCGATTTCTTCCTCGGTAAAACGAATCGGCATATGAGCAAAAACGGTCTCTTGAAATTTTCGCATCTTCTCTGCATCGATTCGTGGAGTCTCTTTAAACTCTTTTTCGACCAAAATGGAGCAAACTCCCTCAAGAACTTTTTTCCCGATAGAAAAAGGGTTAGGATTTTTCAAGATATCGTTCCGGAAAGCATACACCTCTTGACGTTGCAAATTCATCACGTCGTCATACTCGAGAGTGTGTTTGCGGATCGCATAGTTTCTCTGTTCAACCCTTTTTTGAGCTGTTTCGATCGAGCGATTGATCAACCCTCCGGTAATAGCTTCCCCTTCAGGAGGACGGAAGCGAACCAGAAACTGACTCAATTTCGGGGAGGTGAACAGACGCATCAGAGGATCTTCAAAAGAGACGTAAAACTTAGAGCTCCCTTTGTCTCCTTGACGCCCCGATCTACCGCGAAGCTGTCTATCGATACGGCGTGATTGGTGACGGGTCGTTCCCACGACATGGAGCCCACCAAAAGATTCCACCTCTTTGGTCAGCTTGATATCGGTTCCCCGTCCTGCCATGTTGGTAGAGACGGTGA
>CAYFOX010000033.1:3794-8527 GCA_964344875.1 uncultured bacterium | reverse complement strand
GTGATTGCCCCTTTTTGCCCCGCCATCGCAATAATTTCAGCCTCTTTTTCGGGCTGTTTTGCATTTAACACGTGATGTGGCAAACCGGCTTGTTGTAAAATTCTGGAAAATTTCTCTGATGCCTCAACAGTCTCCGTACCCACAAGTACCGGGCGTCCGATTTTATGTTTTTCCTGAATATCCTTGAGAATCGCCTGGAATTTTTCCCTTTCGGTCATGTAAATTTCGTCATCGGCATCGGCTCTTTGGTTAGGCCGATTGGTGGGGATCTGCAAAACTTCGAGGTTATAAATCTGTTTAAATTCGGTCGCTTCGGTCATTGCAGTACCAGTCATCCCTGCAAGCCGCTCGTACATCCTGAAGTAGTTTTGCAAAGTGATAGTTGCGTAGGTCTGTGTTTCTCTTTGGACGGGTAGATTTTCTTTTGCTTCTATTGCCTGATGCAATCCATCAGAAAAACGGCGACCCGGCTGCGGACGGCCCGTGTTTTCATCAATAATGATGACCTTTTTTTCCTGAACGATATAATCCACATCTTTTTCCATCGTCAAATGGGCTCGGAAAAGCTGACGCAGGTTGTGAGCGCGCTCTTTTTTCAAAGAGTCCTCTTCACGTACTTTCACCCGCTCCTTCATTTTTTCCTCTTCTGAGAGGGGCATCTCATCGATGTTTTGAAAAACTTCTGTGAGGTCAACAAGGGTGAAGTCTTCGGCTCCCCCTTTCCAGGCGTGAATCCCTTTATCGGTCAACTCGAAATCATTCGATCTCTCATCGATAATCAGGTAAAGGTCGGTTAAGAGCTCGATTTTTTCCTCTTTATTGACTTCAGCATGCAAATAGGTTTCCAGATTTTCTAAGTCGGCACGGATGTCAGGGAGCTCTTTTGCCTGGCATAAAATTTTATTGGTAGGGACCCCTTTAGAGACCTTCCAAAGGAGGCGAATCGCCTCATTTTTCAGCTTCGTTTGCTCTTTTGTAAGCTTCGGTTGCTCTTCTAAATCTTTGAAAAGACCCATTTTGTCTAAAATGGTTCTAGCCTGTTCGGCCAAGGTGTTGCAGTACCTTTTTTGCAAAGCCACAAGGTCGCTGACATCCTCTTTTAACTCATCGTACATTTGACGCGTTTCTCCGGCAGGACCAGAGATGATGAGAGGGGTTCTCGCCTCATCGATAAGAATCGAATCCACCTCATCGATGATTGCAAAGTAGTGTTTTCTTTGACACTGTTCTTGGACATCTTGAGCCATCGAGTTGTCTCTGAGGTAATCAAACCCGAATTCAGAAGCGGTACCATAAATGATGTCGGCATTGTAAGTGTCTTGTTTTTCCATCGGAGAGGTTTCGTTTGTCAAGGCGCGAACATCCAATCCAAGCCATCTAAAGATGACCCCAATCCATTGACAGTCCCGTTTAGCCAGATAGTCGTTCACGGTCACAACGTGCACACCCTTGCCGGTAAGGCCATGCAAGTAGGCGGGCATGGAGGCTGTAAGCGTTTTTCCCTCTCCGGTTTGCATTTCGCAAATCGTTTGATGGTGCATTGCAATCGCTCCTACAATCTGCACATCATAGGGGATCATGTCCCATTTTTGATCGTAACCTGACACATGAACATCGGTCCCTACAAGGCGGCGGCAGACGTTTTTCACAACAGCGTAAGCCTCAACCATAAGATCATCGGTTGTCTCGCCCTTCCCTAAGCGGGTTCTAAACTCGGCTGTTTTAGCGCGGATCGCCTCATCGGAAAGAGGTTGGAGTTTCTCTTCTTCTTTATTGATCTTTTGAACAATTTTGAAGTACTTGCGGACCATGCGGGTCTGCTGTGTGCCAAATATCCGTTTTAAAAGGTCGAAAATCATGAAAAAACCCCAAATTCTTGATCCTTGAGCATAAACGATCTGAAAGATATAATCAATTTTTATGACATCGATTAGACTACTCGACAGAGAATCCAAACAGATACTTGAAGAAGAGCCCCCTGCAAAAAATGCATTGGTGTGGCTTTATAAAGACAATCTCATTAGCAAAATTGCCCGATTTTTATTAGCCCATGTACCGTTTTTGGGCTGGGCCTATGCACAATTTCAAAAAAGCGCTTACAGCAAAAAATCTATCGACCCTTTTATCGAAAAATACAAGGTGAATAGGGGCGAATTTCTTGCAGAGGAGTTTTCCACTTTCTCAGACTTTTTTGAAAGGAGGCTGAAATCTTGTGCGCGTCCTATTCACCTTGATGAAAAAAAGCTGATCAGTCCTGCTGATGGCAGGGTAAAAGTAATCCAAGAGAAAACGTTTGATGTAAAAGGAAAACATTTTTCTTTAGAGAGGCTTGTGAAAGATAAGAATATCGCAAAAAAATTTGAGGGGGGAAAAATTTTAACAGTCCGTCTGGCTCCCCAAGATTACCATAGATTGCATGCCCCGCTGGGAGGTAAAATTCTATCGGTTAAAAGGATGAACGGTCCTCTGTTTTCGGTTTCGCCTATTGCACTCAAACAGAATTTGTCGATTTTGCACGAGAATAAAAGAGTTCTTTTAGAGTTTGAAAGCTACGCGATGGTATTAGTTGGAGCGACATTTGTGGGCACGATTCACCTCAAGGTAAAGGAGGGCGATGAGGTAAAAAAAGGGGACGAGATAGGACATTTTTCTTTTGGCGGATCTATGTGCGTTCTTCTTTTAAAAGAGGGTGTTATTGTAGAGGAGGATCTCCATTTTCCAGAAGGGGAGGTTTTAATCAAAATGGGGCAGCCGATCGCCTCACTTTAGGAGCTTCTTGCAAGGGACCAGGCTGGAACAAAAAGGGCATCTTTGCGGGTCATGGGGAGAGGCTTTGCAAAACTCTCTTCCCGCAAAAATGATCTGCAAATGCACCTTTGACCAGGAGCTTTTCAAGAAAAGTTTTTTTAAATCCTCTTCCACTCGAAGAGGATTTTGAGATTTGGAGAGTCCCCAACGTTTTGCAAGTCGCAAGATGTGCGTGTCTATGGGGAAGGCGTCCTGATTGAAGGCCTGGGCTAAAACGCAAAGGGCCGTTTTTCTGCCCACTCCGGGTAGCTGCATCAGCTCTTCAAGACTTGGCGGGACTTTTCCCTGAAAATTCTCCAGTAGCATTTTTGATAAGGCAAAGAGGTTTTTTGCTTTCTGTGGAGCAAGGCCTATAGGGCGAATGATTTTTTGTATTTCTTCTGTCCCCAAATCAACCATTTTTTCGGGCGAATCGGCCCTTTCAAAAAGTTCAGGTGTGATCTCGTTGACTTTTTTATCGGTGCTCTGTTGGGATAACAAAACAGCGACTAGAAGGGTGTAAGGGCAACGGTGTTTCAGTGGGATATCCACATTCGGGTAGTAGCTGTTGAGCAGAGCAAAAATAAGCGAGGCTTTTTCAGATTTTCTCATCAGGACTATTTCCCAACGCAAAAGTGGCTGAAGATCTGGTTAAGGACCTCTTCGGTAACATTTCTACCGATGATCAGAGATAAGGAGTGGATCGCCGATTTGAGATCCATGACTAAAAGCTCGCCACCAATCCCATTCTTTAGCCCCTCTTCGACAGTTTTCAAAAAGTCGATTGCCTGCTGGATCGCCTTGAAGTGTCGCTCTTGAACCAAAATGACCTCTTCTTTTGAGAGCTGCCCGTTTTGCCTCTCTAACCAATCGACTAGAAGCTCTTTTAAAGTATCTAAACCGGTCAGGTTTTTTGCGGATATTAGGACTCCTTGAGGGTTTGCTAAGGGGGAGGAGTTCTCCAAGTAAGGGAGAAGATCCGCCTTATTGGTAACCACAATGGTCTTTTGTGTATCCATTTCTTTTAAAAGTGCGCTTTCGGACGGAGTCATTGGGCGCGACCCATCGAGAAGGAAAAGGACTAAATCACTTTTATCTATCGCTTCAAGAGAGCGGCGAATCCCCTCTTTCTCAATTGTCTCGTCGGTATCTCTAATCCCTGCGGTGTCAATTAGGGTAAAATGGTGACCAAAAAGATGGATCTCTCCCTCAATAAGATCACGCGTTGTTCCAGCTATCGGGGTAACAATAGCCCGCTCTTTTTCCATAAGCGCATTCAAAAGGGAGGATTTTCCTACGTTGGGAGCCCCAATCAGACAAAGTTTAGTAGAGGTATTTAGCTTGCTGCCGCAAAAAAAGGTGTTTTCCAGCTTTGTTAGAGAAAAAATGATCCCCTGAAGTTTTTCCAAAAATTCCTCAGTTGTCAAAAATTCAAGCCCCTCTTCAGGATAATCAACCCAGGCCTCCAAAATCGCAGCAAGAGTGAAGAGCTCTTCTTGGAAGAAAAGAATTTTTTGGGATAAGCGCCCCTCAAGCTGGTTTTTCGCCGCTTTGAGGGCGGCCGTATTTTTGGCGTGGATGAGCATCTGTATCGATTCGGCTTTGGCAAGGTCGATTTTGCCATTCATGAAGGCCCTTAGAGTGAATTCTCCGGGGAGAGCAAGAACAGCACCCGAATCCAGGGCCGATTGAAGAATTTTTTTGCAAATAAGCTGCCCTCCGTGGCACTGGATTTCTACCACATCTTCGCCGGTAAAAGAACGAGGTGCACACATTTTGAAGACCAATACCTCGTCTAGGATCTCTTTGCAGGGGGTTAAAGCTTTTGTAAAATGGACCTTATGGCTCTCTTTTTGTAAAAGATCCATTTGAACAATGTTATTGGCAACTTTAACAGCCTCAGGGCCACTGATCCGGATAATCCCGACCCCGCCGTCCCCAGGGGG
>CAYFOX010000033.1:0-3784 GCA_964344875.1 uncultured bacterium | reverse complement strand
GAGTGGCAATGGCTGTAATAGTCTTTTTTTCGCTCATAAGGCGATAATATTAGCAGATTTTTGTCTGCAGGGCAACTTTCAAAAGCTCTTGAAGATCGGTTTTTTCTAAGACACTATCTTGTGCCTTGAGGATTTTTTTTCTTGCCTCTACAGCTGAGTAACCTATGTTTACAAGAGCTTGGACTCCATCTTCAAGTAAAGAGTTTTCTTGAGAGTAGGGGTCAAGCTTACCGTTTAGCTCGACAATAATTCTCTCAGCCGATTTTTTTCCGATTCCGGGAACTTTGATCAGAGTCTGCACCTCTTTCAACTCTATTGCCCGTTTCAAGACCTCTTTTGAAAGGTGTCCCAGAAGGGATAGGGTGGTTTTTGGGCCAATATGTGGGTGAAGGGTTTCGAAAAGTTTTTTCTCCTCTTTTTCCAGGAAACCAAAAAGCCGATTGGAATCCTCACGAAAGATCTGCGAAGTATACAACAAAACTGTTTCGCCCAAACGATGACAGATTTTGTCGAATGTTGTTAAAGGGATCCAAATTCCATACCCTATTCCAAACGCAAAAAGGGTCGCTTTTTGTCCGTTCAGATCTATCAATTTACCCTCGATACACTCTATCATGGTATCCCCATTTTTGATCGGTTGAGATGACAATAGGCTAGCGCAATCGCATCGGTTGTGTCAAACGGGGTTTCAAAAGGGCGTTGAAATAAGAGCCTGCACATTTTTTGCACCTCCTCTTTTGAAGCGTTCCCTTTTCCTGTAATCCCTCTTTTAGCCTCTTGGGGCGAATACTCGAAAGCTTCTATAATTTTCTGGTCTGCAGCCGCAAGAATCACCCCTTTTGCCATACAGATAGCCATCGTCGCCTTCGGGTTCAAACCGACAAACTGCGATTCGATTGCAATTTGATCGGGAGAAAATTTCTCAAGAATCTGTGATGCCTCCCGAAATAATTCCCCAAGCCGTTTTTGTAACGAAACTTTAGCGCAAAGAGAAATGCATCCCGCTTCAATCAGATGGATCTTCCCTTGCTGTTGTGCTAAAAGTGCCCACCCGGTTTTTTCGGTTCCTGGGTCAAAACCCAAAATGATTTTCTTCATAAAAATTCTAATTTTCTACAACACTATAGGGGAAAAATCCCCTCAAGAGCAAGCGGCATCTAAAGAGTAGTATCGACAGATGAAAAAAATTAAAAAATATTTTACAACACTGTTAAGAAGGGTTTTTGGCTCTTTATGCAAAATTAAAATTTTACTTATATAGATTGAACCTCTATACTGGAAAAAATAGTTATGGAGGTTTAACTATGAGTACAAAAACCGGAAGCTCTACAGAGAAAGTAGGGGGTTCCTTTTTCGATTTTTGCAGTAGCGCTCGGAAGATTCCTGAGGAGAGCGAAAAGGGGTTTTTTGATAGCATTACCGAATTTTTCGGGATGGGCTGCACCTCAAGAAGGGGTATGGGATCTCTTTTTTCCAAAGATCGTATTATTCAAGAAGACGGAGAAAAGCTGATGAAAAATCTTTTCAAAGCTTTAGCTGAAAAAGGGACGTTAAGAATAGATCCGGCAGAATATGAGCGTAAAGTGCGCTCTGAGCTTGCAAAAAGGACAGATGGCGTAATTTGCAAGGAGTGTTTTGTTTTCAAAGAGTGCAACAAAACAGAGTTTAGGCAAATCGATCAGAGAATTGATCCTACAAATCCCATGACCGCTTTTACCCTTTTTGAGGGGATTCAAGGTAGGGACGTCGCAGATTTTCTACAATCGCGCTGCCAAGTGGTTATCAGAGCTTTAGTGGCTCAGGGGCTTTCCCCAAAAGAAGTTCTATTGCGTACGTTTCATGAATTAGAGGCTAACGTTTTATCCAACCGCACCTTTACACAACAGGGAGCCGGTGGGATTGTATGTCTTATTGATCATGCGAATGCGGTTTTGTATACAGCGACTCTAGGGAATTCTAGGGCGTACTTGATTCGTAATCAAACAAAGGGGGGTGCAATTCCACTCAGCAATATCAGAAATTTTTCGTCGAAAAAAGATATTCAACGGCTCGATAAAGCACTGAAGGCATTACATGAGCAAAGGGGGAGTTGTTATTTGCCTTTTAGTGGTGAATACAGGTGGCCAAATTCCAAGGACGGAGTCCCCCACTCGAGGGCTTTGGGTCTCGTGTCGTTTAATAGCTACCGCGGTTTGGATAGATCTTTATGGCCTATCAGCGCAAAACCTAAAATTACCTGTTATCCCTTACAGGGGAAAGAGACGCTTGTGATGGGTACTAAACCCTTCTTTGATAGTTACCCTATTGAGCTTTTTGAAGAGGCGATCGAAAGCCAGCCCAAAGCACCTCTACAGCAGGTGATTGTAAAAGCGATGCCGATGGGAAGAGAGATCAAGGAATTCTCGGGAGTTGTGTTGGTCAGCTTTCAAGAAAAAAGGGGGTAATACAGAGATGGTTTTTTCCAACTAAATAGGACTTCAGTCGCTTGTTTTGGCCCAAAAAAGGGCAAAAAAAGCGACTAAAGTCTTTTGTTTTTACTGTATTTGGAACTCTTTTTCTGAAGGTTCCAGAGGTTTTTTTATTGTTCCAAGATAATCGGGCATTTTCAACCCTGCCATCCCCGCAACATCGTGTAGGGGGGGGAGGGATTTCACAAATTGGCTTAAAAAGTTTGAGGTTGTGGACTTTTGATTATCCCCCTGATTCCCAGAGTCCCAAACGGTGATTTTATCAATCTTGATATTTTTAATTGCCTCAGTTTGCAAAGAAACCATCGCTTCGAGCTTTTCCATCAATAACATTGTAGAAGCGCTCTGGGCATCTTGATTGCAGGCATCTATGAGCTGTTTGTATCCGCGGGCCTTTGCGTCCAGAATTTTTTGAATTCCTAAAGCTTCCGCCTCTTTGATCAAAAGAATCGCCTCGGCTTCCCCTTTAGCGACTAAAATTTTACTTTGAGCCTCAGCTTGTGCTTCGATTTCAATCTTTCGTTTCTGAATTTCTTGGGGAACGATCTGTTCAGCCTCAAGCCTATGTGTGTTGGCAAGGGACTTGGCTTTTTGAATCTCTGCTTCGGCTTGCTCTCGTGCTATTTGACTTCTACGTTTTGCTTCTGCCTCTTTTTCTGCAAGCATAGCGTTTGTTGTGGCAATTTCTGCAGCCGACTCATTTTCTCCCCGTACTGCATCGGCATTGTAACTGGCGACGAGAATTCTACAATCTCTTTCTTGAGAAGCTTTACCCACCTCACCCTGCTTTTCCTGCTCAGCAACATCAACTTTTGCCTGGTTGACCGCGGTTGATGAGGCTTTTTTTCCGATACTGTCGATGTACTCCGATTCGTCCGTGATGTCGGTAATGTTGACATTAAGAAGGGTTAATCCGATCTTATGGAGCTCCTCTTCTATGTTATCTTTAATTGCTTCTAAAAAACGTTCCCGATCTTGATTGATCTCTTCAATACGCAAAGAGGCTATCGTCAAACGGAGTTGACCGGTGATGATTTCGGTAGCCATCATCTCTATGCTGCGTGCGTCCAGGTCTAATAGACGAATAGCAGCGTTTTGCATGATTTCGGGATTTACTCCCAAAGCCACTGTAAAAGTGCTGGGGATGTTCACACGGATATTTTGTTGAGATAACGCCCCTTTTAACGAGATATGGATTGTTTTAGGAGTTAGATCCAAGAAAGCATATCCCTGAATGAGCGGCCAAACAATACGGCCACCGCCGTGGTGGCACTGGATGGTTTTACCAAAACCCACTCGGCCATAAATAACTAAAA
>CAYFOX010000032.1:8228-11410 GCA_964344875.1 uncultured bacterium | reverse complement strand
TTTAGACGCCCAGCTTCAATTGATGGAGAGATATAGAACAATAGAATCGACAAAACTCGCTGAGGAGCTCAAAAGGCTTCACTCAAGTGATACCGTTTTATTAAGAGAGACGCAAGCGGTGCTACATGCGTTGAAAAAACCGGATGTTAGAGGTTTTTGGGGTGAGGTGCAACTCAAAAGGATTATGGAGGCATCGGGGATGCTCCCCTATACCGATTTTACCGAGCAGGAGGTTGTGGGACAAGGGAAAGGGGCTTTCAGACCGGATGTGGTTGTGCGGCTACCTAAAAATAAACATGTGGTGATTGATGTCAAAACCCCTATGGAGTCTTACTTGGAGGCTCTTGAAAGTAGCGATCCTCAAGTTTATCAGGAGAAAATGGCGGCCCATGTGCGTCGTATCAAGGAGCATATTGATGATTTGAAGCGAAAAAAATACGCTAAATTACGTGACGGTTTTGAGTTTGTTTTGCTTTATTTACCCACAGAGGGGCTATTTTCGGATGCTCTTAAAGTGGATCCCACTTTGCTGGAGTATGGGATTCGTCAGGATGTTTTAATAGTCACACCCACCTCTTTGATTGCGCTTTTGAAAACAGTAGCTCTTTCGTGGAAAGAGGATCGTTTAAGAGAGAATTTGGAGCGGGTAAGAGAGTTAGGGCAAGAGCTGCATAAGAGGCTTTTGGATGCAACAACGCACATTCAATCGATGTCGAAAGCCCTAAATCAAGCAGTCGAGGCGCATAACAAATTTATCGGATCCATGGAAAAAAGGGTTTTAGTGACAGCGCGTAAGTTTGAAGAGATGGGTGCTGCAAATCAGGATCTGCATATTCAACCTTTAGAGGATTTAGAGCTCTCCGCAAAAGAGCTGCCAACGGAAGGGAAATAAAAACGAGTCGCTGGTTATTTTATTGACCTAAGAGGTTTTTTTTGCGAAAATACCCCCCTCCTTTTTTTTACAGGTCCTAGGATGCAAGCTTCATTTCCTAAACTCAAATGCCCAAAACTTTTAGCCCCCGCCGGCTCTAAGGAGGCTTTCAAAGCGGCTCTTTTAACCGGAGCCGATGAGATTTTTTTAGGTCTTAAGCAGTTCAACGCACGTAAAAGAGCCGACAATTTTTCCCTAGAGGATCTGAGTGATCTCATCCCTCTTGCTAAAGAATATGATTGTAAAATTCTTGTTACATTGAATGTTGTGATTCAGCAAAAAGAGTTTTCGAGTTTAGTTCCTATTTTGGGCCAACTTGAAAATTTGGGTGTTGGGGGAGTGATTGTGCAAGATCTAGGCGTAGCCCGATTGATTAGACAACATTTTCCCAGATTGAGAATGCATGCGAGCACTCAGATGGCCATCCACAATATTCACGGGGTAGACGTAGCAAAAGAGCTTGGTTTCAAGCGCGTTGTTTTAGCACGCGAAATGACGCTCCAGGAGATAAAAAAAATTCGTTCCGCTTACTCCAGCGACGAGATAGAACTGGAAACCTTTTGCCATGGAAGTCTTTGTTATAGTTATAGCGGTCTATGTTTTTTTTCAGGTACTGAAGGGGGGAGAAGCGGAAATAGGGGAGAATGTGCTTACACGTGCCGAAAGCCCTATAAAATCCTTTCTGAGCCAGGTCACGGGTTCCTTTTTAGTATGAAAGACCTCGATACGTTGGAAATGGTGGAGCAATTTATTGATGCAGGTATAGATAGCCTCAAAATAGAGGGGCGAAAAAAAGATGCCCAATATGTGGCAACAACCGTCAAAAGATATCGGCAAGCTTTGGATACCTATGTCCCTAGGGAGAATCCCAAAAAAACGATAGGGGCCTCCACCCTTAAACTTTTAGAGGTTTTCGACGAGGAAAAAGAGTTCAGCTTCTCTAGAAGTCCAACTACTCTGTTTTTTAAAAATCGCTATCAGGAAAATGTGATCGATTTAAATAATCCCACACACCAGGGTGTGGAAATCGGTCAGGTCCTAAATATTGAAGGGAGAAAAATCACATTTTTTGCAAACAGCGAAATAGAGGCTCACGATGGAATGAAGATTGTGGGTCAAGCACCTTTATTTCACTCAAAACCGCAACATGGAGAGAACGTAAAAAGTGATTTACAAGCGTTGAAAAGCCGTTATGAAAATCAGGAGGTCTCCTTCTCTTTACAAGAGATCTATCAGGGTACTCAGCGTTTTTTTTCACATCCTGGTAAGGCTCGTCTATCCTTTTATCTCCCTTCAGGATTAAACCTTCCCTCCAAAGGAGATAGAATCTACAAAATTCGTTCGAATAGACTCAAAAGGGCTGTGGACCAGTTTTTAGCTCAACCGCTGAAAAAAAGTTTAGCAAAAAGACAGTTAGAATTAGAAATTGTCTACATAGGAGAGAAAAAAACTCTAGTTTGGACCCTTTTTCAAAACCATAAAGAGTTTTTAAGAATGGAGAAAGTGTGTGATTTTCTCCAAAGTCCCTCTGAAAAAGGGTTTCAAGATTCTTTATCGCAAACCTTTTCTCTTTTAGGCACGATTGAAACAGCCCTTGAAATTACCAAAATAGAGGTGCCAGGGTACGTATTTTTATCAAAAGCTATCCTGAAGGAATGGAAGCGAGATCTTGTTGAGGCAATACAAAACATCCATCAATCTAAGCAGCAAAAAGAGGTGCAACCCGTAGATGTAAGGGAAAAAAATCTAGGTAAAAAACGGGATAAACAAAAATCAAGATGGATTGTAAAAATAGATAGGGAGTCTCTTTTCCCCTTTTTGGATTTAGAGAGTGGAATACGGCCGGATGAGTGTATCTTTGAGCCAAAAAAGGCTTTTTTGTCCCAAAATGGCCCAGATATTTTGCAAAAGCTTTATATTAAGTCTAAAGAGCAAAATGTTCTTCTAAGAATAGCTCTCCCCCTCATTTTGCGTTCTTGGGATGAGCCCTACATTCGATCTATGATTCAATACGCATTGGATTGCGGAATCAGGCATTTTGAATGCCCAAATATAGGAGCTCTAAGTTTTTTAAAAAAACCTTGTATTTTTTCATTCTCTCTATCATTTTCAAAAGGTCTTAATGCAAAAGCCTGCGTTAAATCACGAATTAAGGCATCTCTTTTACCTGAATCTACAGGCGACGTACTTACTACGCTTTTTAATTCATCAATTTTTTCATCAATACCTGATGAAATAATACCTATTAATA
>CAYFOX010000032.1:2374-8218 GCA_964344875.1 uncultured bacterium | reverse complement strand
ATCAGGCATTTTGAATGCCCAAATATAGGAGCTCTAAGTTTTTTAAAAAAACAGGCTAAAGAGATTCCCTTGGATATCACTGCAGACTTTGCTGTGTATGCATTGAACAAGGAGGCAGTCCTTCAGTTGCAATCGATGGGTTTCTCAAAAGGTACTATCTCTATTGAAGATGATCAAGAAAACATTTTTACTCTGCTAGGTTCTGACGTAGGGGAGTTTTTGAAGGTAATAGTATATAAAGATGTACCTCTTTTTATCGCCGAGAGTTGCTCTCTTACCGCTTTGCATAATGGATGCCCCACTTCAAAAGTGTGTGGATATAGAACCTTGGAGATCGAAGGAGAGGATCAGGAGCGTTATGATGTGTATCATGAGCTCTGTAAATCGGTTGTTCTCTCCAAAACCCCCTTTTCTATTTTAACCCATCTTCATCAGCTTAAGGATGGGGGAGCGACCAGTTTCCAGCTCGATTTTTTGACTAAACCCTACACCTTTTCTCAAGCTTTGGAAATTTATACAAAAGGTTTGCAAGGGGAGGCAATTCGACCCTACTCCACCTCAAATTTTAGCGGAAAATTACTCTAGGGAATAGTTTCATTTAAATATAAACCTCAGTTTTTACATGAGCCGCTAGGTTTTCTAGGAATTGAGCAACAATCGCAAGGTCGCTGGGGTTATTTCCGTAAAGGTGGATATTTTTCCTAAAAAATGTTTCATTTGTGGATACAACACACGCTATGCTGGAACCGATGGGGTGCTTTTTCAATTTTTTTTGGAGAACAACAGGCACAAACTCTTGGGTTTCTAGAGTGTTATGGGTAAAAAGGAACCTGACAAGCGAGTCGTTACCAGGCGCATATTTTTTGAGCCATTCTAAGTCTTTCGCATCGGGATCTACTCCAAAATTTGGATCAGGATTCGTTTTCTGTAGCTGTAAAGCACAAGAGTCCATAAAGGCTTGTTTGATCTCTTTTTTCAAACAAAGGAGGAGTTTTTTTTCTTTTTCTTTTTCAACATTCGGGGAGAATAAGGGAATCTCCCCTTTTTTGGCCTCTGTTATTTGAGCTATTAGAGACTGTTTTTTTAGGTGCAACGTTTGGATTTGGAGGTCGATAGCAAACAGCTCATCGCGTAGATCTTGAAGGTGCATAGTTATAGGCAGTTTTGCATAAAAAAAAAGCCGGTTCCACGAACCGACTTTTTATAAGTTGTTTTGTTGTGAAGAATCTTATTCTACACTAAGGACAAAATAAGCAGGAAATGCAAAATGATTATTCGTTCTAGAGGCAACATGAAAGGTCACCGGTTTTCCAATGTGAGGTTTTAGATCCACAAGTGTAGAGTAAGCATAACCTACAGGGCAGTCTCTATCACGAATGATAAAATCGCCGGGTTTATTCTTTACCGGATCCACGTACGATTCTAAAACTCCGGAGATCTTGAACGAACGCAATTTTTGGTCTTGGTAAAAGTCCTCGATAGACTTGTTACGATGGCTCATGGCCCAAGAGAGATAAAGGTTCTCTTCAATAGGCTCCCAGCTCGTCTCTCTTTGCTGTTGTTGCACAACCTCATTTGCCGTAACAGCAGCTGGTCCCTCTTGACGGGGGCGATGCTTCATAACAGGGAACTCTTCAGCCCCTTTTTGTTCTTTACGAGCTATCTCTTTGGAGATTTGATTCGCTTTAGATTCAAGGTAGGCAAGTTTCTTTTGCAAGTAAAGATCTTGCATTTCTCCTAGTTTCGCTTTGGCCTTTTCAACCGTCTCAGGAAAATCCTTATACTCAGAAGATACGAGTTGGTAATTGTGTGCTACTTTATCGAACTCGATTTCGTTGAAAGGTTTACACATTTCTAATTGCGTAAAACCTTCTGTTTTTTCCATGTGCTTAGCGAGTTCCATTTTTTTGCGGTCTCGAATAGCCTTGAGCTCAGGGCCACCAGCGTAATCGACATACTCTTTAGCAACGTAAAAGCGTGTTTTATTAGGTACTGAGATTTCTAGCCACTTAGGTTGCTTTTCACAAATCTTTCCTTCAACCTTGTCACCGGCACTCAGGTGTCCAACGATAGGGGATTCCAAATCGGGTAGAAGACGCACGTTGACACGATTTCCTTCAATGACACCATCAAGCACTAGACTTCTAAAAATGTAGGCGTGCATGTCTTGGAGTGGCTCAACAGCATAAAATTCATTTTTTTCTCCCGTGACAACCAATAGATCTCCTTTCGCGAGTTCTTTGATGATAGGGCTGTCTAGTTCAGATGAAAGACGAAGACGCACACTGTTGCCGACAACTTTTCCAGTAAATGCTTTGAATTGGGAAACTTTTTCAGCCTGGTCTTGAGGTTTAGCCTGTTTGATTGGGGCAGACTTTTGCACAGTTGTGGTGACTGCCACATCTTTTGAGGCCCCCTTTTTTTGATTTGCGTCCTCAGCGATCAGCAGGGTAGAAACGGTGAGTAAACCCAAGCAGGAAAAAACGCTTCGCATACCTAAAACTCCTTGAATAACAACATTCTATGAGTTTTTCAGCTTTTCTCTCTAGCGTTTTTTGCTGAACAACCGATCTCTAAGTCGTTTCTTTATTCATTTCACTAAAAAACAGAAGTTTTTTTCTTCCAAAATAGCTTTTGAGAGTTTTTTGAATTGAACCACTTGGGAATGTCGAAAGGTGTACAAAAAAATTTTGCAACGAAAAGTTTTTTAAAATAGTAATGCAAGGTAAAATTTGAATCAAACAGTTTTTGAAAAGTTTAGGTTAAAAAAGAAGCGTAGTCGCGAATCTATTAGCTTTTTAGTGCAGCTATGATGTGTTGACAACGATTGGAGCCGCAGGAGCAGCCGATCGGTTCTCCAAGGTAGACCTGGTAGATCACCTCCGGCTCTTCACGACTTACCACTCGAAACATATGTGGCCCCACCTCATCAACCATCCATTCGGGATCTATCCCCCCTCTGAGCAAATCTTTAGGAAGGTTTTTAGGGACGTGTGGCTTTCTATCCTCAGTACGTTCGTTTTTTAGAGCACGAGCTATTTGACAAAAAAAGCAATTGCAAAGCTCTACAGGTTCCACCTCTTTAATCATATCTCCCCCGATAGCCTTTGCAATAAGGGTGATTTTATCTAGGATTTCTTTAGGAAGAGGAGGAGATTGAGAAAATTGGGGATTGTGCCCTTGAAAAAGGGAACTTGGGTCATTTGCATCTAGGTGGAAGGAGATGGGGGCACCAAAAGAGGTGGCGACGTTGGCATCCATGGGAGGGGCCTGAAAGAGATTGGAGAAAAAGGGGATTTCTTTGACGTTTTTGAATTTTTCCTCTTCTTCGGCTACCTCTTCAAGGTGATGGACGTGCATTTTGAAAATCAGGTCGATTTCGTCCTGGGTGAGGTTTAAAACGGTGGCTTTTGCCCCAGAAAGGAGATGTACGTGCAGCAAATCCTTACCCTCAATAGTCTCGACTCTAATAGAAGCGATTTCACTCCACTTGCAGGAGATATAGGGGGGAATGTGCAGCACTCTTTGGTTGATTTTCATGGGCTATTCAAAGTTTCCTTAAAAAACTATACTCAATTCCAAGCGACCTTGTCAAACTCGATTTTTTCTCTTGATTTTAGCGTGCAAAAGGGGACATAAGACAAGGTAACAAACAAAGGAGTTTGAATGGGCCACGGGCGCAAAACTTTTCTTCTCGATTCAACTGTTCTGTTATACGATGTGGATGTAATCCAGCACTTTAAGCGCTCTAATGTAGTCATTCCCAGCTTTGTTATTGATGATCTCGACAAACATGTAGGGCAGAAAACCGATTACGGTATCATCGCCCGCGACCAGCTCCAATTTTTGAGCGAACTTTCTAAAACAGGCGACATCAATCACGGGGTGATTATTGAAGATGAGATCCTTGTTAGGGTCGATACGCTCATAGGCTCAATCGATAAAAAAAGGCTCCCCCACCTTTCTGATCTCCCCCAAAATCGTATAGTACACCTAGCTTTTGCTCTCAAAGATGAGGTCGATAATCTTGTTGTTGTCTCAAGATCGGTAGCGACTCGCCTTTCGTTAGAGGTTTTGGGAATTCAGGCTAATGATTTTCAACCCCCCAGAAAAGATATCGATCCCGTCTCCAGGATGCGCACTATCCATGTGGATAAATCGGTGATCGATCACTCTTATATAGACGGGTTTGTGCACTTACCTAACGAGACCTTTTTTAATAATGAGTATGTGTTGCTTTTGGCTAAGGAAAACTCTCAGCTTTTATGTCGCTTTCATCCAAGAGAGCAAAAGTTGTTCCCCATCCGTCGCAAAGGGTCCAAGGTTGCTAGAGGAATTTTACCAAAAAACATAGAGCAAGAGATTGCTCTCGACATGCTTTTAGCAGAAGATATCCCCTTAGTATCTCTTATAGGAAGGGCCGGCACCGGGAAAACTCTTTTGGCTATGGCTGCAGCTTTTGAGATGGTTTTTGATAAAGGAATTTACAAACATCTGATTGTTACCCGTCCGGTACATTCTTTAGGTCCCGATATAGGGCACTTGCCGGGTACTGCCCAAGACAAGTTAAAACCTTTATTTGGAGCCTACTTTGATAACATAGAGACGATCAAAGAGGCTAGAAATGAGGATGTGGGTGATGTAGCCGAATGGGTGAGCAATCAACCTAAGATTAAAATGGAGGCGATTGCCCACATGCGCGGCCGCTCTTTTCAAAGATCCATTTTGATCATCGACGAGTGTCAAAACTGCTCTCCCCATGAGATCAAGACGCTGATTTCCCGTTCAGGTATAGGAACTAAAGTGATTCTGATTGGTGATATAGAGCAAATCGACGCTAAAAACCTGAATCGATATTCGAACGGACTTTCCGAGGTTACCTCCCATTTTGCCAATAGTCCGATAGCTGCTTATTCCTATTTACAAGCAGTAGAAAGATCGGCTTTGGCTCTTGAGGCGTCCAGAATGTAAAAAGGAGATGGGGGACTAGCCCCTCTAGAGAAGCTCCAGAACTTACATACTTTTTATCAAAGGGTTTTCAAGGAAACATTTGTAAAAAGGATTTAAAGTTTTTCGGGAAAAAAACTGCACGTAAGGATAAATCTGGTGCTCTTCAAGATGAAATTTTATGAATTTTTCTAAATTCCATCTGATGTGGATGCACATTTTACTCATGTAGTCCAGCCCATGAGTAACCATTTTATTGAGAATATTAAGATAGGATACGACAAATTTTTTTGGTAAAACGACATGTCTATCAGTAACACCGTCGTGTTCTTCTCCTTTAGGAATCGAGATTTTTTTATCTGTTAAAGTATTAAGTGAGGGGTACGGTAGGACGTAGAAATGGTCGCTTCTTGTGATCACAAAAAATTCATATTCATCTAGCAACTTGTGCTCGAGAATATTTTGGAGTAAAAACCAACGATAGAAAAGCAATATCCCTAGAGATCCCCGTTGCTCAAAGCGGTTATCTTTCACTCCTCCAAGAATTTGGTCTCGTATTTTTACAAATTTACGCCAATGGAAAGGTCTTTGTACTTCAGGATGTTGTTGAGCTATTACTTTGACCGCTTCGTCAAAAGCTGTGGCGTAGTCTTCAGGTTCAGGATAACAAAAGCGATATTTTGCATGGGTAAATAAGGGATCCTTTGGAGTTTGCCCATTTTTTACACCAATACAAACAGCTAAGTCGGCTTTCAAAGGATCAAGGAGGTTTTTTTTAAAGTTTTCATATATCACATCGCCTTATCTTGTTTCGGCTAGAATCACAACAAGCGTTCTTGCCTCTTTTGCCTACATAAGGGAGAAATAAATGAAAAAAGAGGCGATACGACAGAAAAG
>CAYFOX010000032.1:1563-2364 GCA_964344875.1 uncultured bacterium | reverse complement strand
CTAATAAAATAAGTAAAAGAGTTCAGGTTTTTTTGGAGGATCTGTTTTGGTAGAGTTTTGTGGTGTGAGTTATGTAAAAATCCTCTAGAAGGACACCACTATTCAAAAATTTGGCTTTTGTCCGTTCTGCTTCTTGATATTCACTAGGGTATTTGATGTAATACCCATGTTGCTGTGAAAATTGACCAGAAACCCATCGCGTCGAGCCCCCTTCGGACCTCATCGCGTACATGATTCGAGGAAAAAGTTGGACATGTTTTAATATCCCATGGTTGCGTAAATGAAATTTTATAAATCTTTCCAAGTTCCACAAAATACAACTGCGCATTTTCTGTATGTAGTTTTGTCCATTTGTAACCATCTTAGTCAGAATATCAAGGTAAGGTACGACAAATTTTCTTGGTAGTACGACATGTCTATCGGTTAAACCCCCATATCCTTGTCCTGTAGGAATGGAGATTTTTTCGTTGTTAAATTCCATAGAGGGGTGCGGTAAAACATACATGTGGTCGCTTCTGGTAATTACAAAAAAATCATACTCCTGCAAAAGCCCATTTTCTAAAATATTCTGCAGTAAAAACCAGCGAAAAAAAATCAGTATACCAGCAGATCCCGGATGCTCTTTTGAGGGATGTTTTATGCCTCCCAAGAACTGATCTTTAATATCTAGAAAATCACGCCACGGAAAAAAAGTCTCTAATTCAGGGTTTTGTTGAGCAATAACAGCTGCAGCTTCATCAAAAGCGGTTGCGTAGTCATCAGGTTCCGGATAATAAAACCGGTACTTGGCATGGGTAACAA
>CAYFOX010000032.1:0-1553 GCA_964344875.1 uncultured bacterium | reverse complement strand
AGGTTGTCCTTTTTTTACGCCGATACAAACGGCTAAATCGGCTTTAAGGGGATCCAGGACATTTTTTTTAAAGTTTTCAAATGTTTTATCCGCTTCCCTAGTTTCCGCAAGAATCACGACAAGAGTTTTGGGCTCTTTTGCGTCCATGTGTTTTAAGAAAAAAAGAGAAATAGCTGCGATGTAGACGAAAAGCTTAGATTTAGTAAACATAAAAAACCATAACCTAGAGTGGGGCCTAAATGAAAACGTTTTTTTGATTATAGAGTGAATTATTTAATCTTTAAAGATAAAGTATTTTAAAATTCTTCAAGCAGGTAAGAAAGAGCTTATTAGATCTTTAGGAGGTTTTTTTTAGGACTGCACCTACGATAAGTACATTAGCCATAATAAACATTTTACAAAGAGTGGATGCTAGTTTCTCAATTTTTATTGTTTGTCGGGTTTTTATACATTGTCTATGGGCGTCTGTTGAGGGTGAGTTTTTTGCCATTTCGTCCAAAATTTTAAGAGATTTTGGATCAAAAAGAAAAAATTTTGTGAAAAGATAGGGGTTTTGGTGAGCCTTTGCAATGGACAAAAGCTCTTCTTTGGAAAATAGATCTTGGTTACGTAGATTTTCTCCAAGAAATTCAAGACCGGTTTGAGGTTGTTTTCTGACAAAATCGATGAAAGCAGCATGGGAGGGGAAAAAACTTAAAGAGATTTGTCGAGGTTTAATGATTTGAGAGGCGCACAGACTTTCTAGGATACCAGGATTTTTTTGAAAAATAGGGGAAAAGGACTCAATCTGGTATTCATGTAGACTGGAAAGCTCTTCTGCTATTTTTTCTTTTAAAATAGAGGAAGGGCCGGTTAAAACATCAATTACAGCTTGCGGAAATTTGAAAAGACTCAGGTTTTGGGCTTCTAAAATCTGTTTGGATAGCTCAGGATGTTCTTGAATATCTTGGAAATTTAACCCCTCCTCATTTTTTAAAAAGGCCAGATTTTCCATACAAATCAAAAAGCTGACCTGTTTCTGCAGGGGATAGGGGGCCTTTTTCAGATTCTCGCGCACTGAGAGATTGGGGGAAAAGGTGAACTGGAAAATGGACAACAGATCTTTTATGATATAGTGATCAAACCCCTCTTTTTTATGCAGTTCTTCCGAGAAAGAGGGAAAATCATGGAAGAATCGAGAAACATTTTGAAATTTTAACCTGTTCATCCTGTTGTGGTTATGGAGATGTTTATCAAAAAATCTTGCATTTTGACTAAAAGAAATTATCCCCCTTAGAGGGGGCATTTTAGCTAATAAAGGCTGTGTTCTAAAGGGCAAAGCTCTTACAAGGGGGGATAGGGAGGGGATCATTTTGGCCTCAATTTCTTTTACCAAAGGTTAAATTATAAATTTCATTATGCGAGAATGTTGTTGAATGTTAGTAGGGAAGAGGAGGCATTAAAATTGTTTATACATTATGTGGATAATGGTACAGATGAGCAGTATAGATATTATTCGGCGTTGTGTGCTGGTGATATTTTTAGTAGGAGGGGGCAGTTTGTTGAGGCGATGA
>CAYFOX010000031.1:9975-11446 GCA_964344875.1 uncultured bacterium | reverse complement strand
CCTTTTAATCCTAGGTGCCATTTTTATGATGCTTACCCTCCAAAATCTTTCTGAGAAGAAAACCTCGTCTATAGCATTTAATTATCAAGTAGAGCATTTATTAAACCTAGGTTTGATCGATCCAAACTATAGTTTTAAAATTCCTGAAAGTGATCACATGGTCACATTTAGGGGAAAATTTCATGATACTTTAGATACAAACGCTAAGGATCGTTATGCCTACCTTAAGGTTCTAAAATCTGAAATTGACCAGTACCAGACCTATGTAACTGCTTCTAGCGATTTGGATAAAACTGCCCAAGAGGTACGGGATGTGGCAAATGTTTTTCTGGAGATTTCGGGGGTTCCCATTACAGAAAAAGGCTACACCGTTGTGGGAAAATCCTATGATCTAAAGGAAAGCAGTGCATCGGGTAAATTTCAAAGAACCAATGGGATAGTGATTCGTACGCCTCCAAAGGTGCAAAACAAAACCTATCAGCAAATTGAAACCTCCTTTTTGAACGGGGGAAATGAGGAGCGTCTTAGAGGAGAACTCGATCAGATCATTGATACTCTTCTCTCTCCACAAATTTCTATATATCATAAAGGGATTCGCTCCAGTCTAAAAGGGGCTAAAAGCTTAGCTCTACCCGATGCTTTACTAGCTGTGAAGAGCACGATTGATGACCTTAATAAAGAGGAGCAAGATTTACGCCTCCTACCAACGCGTTCTGTAAGAAATTATAAACACTATTTGGCTGAGTGGAGGCTGAACGTCCAAAATCTTTCCGAAACTCAGGAAAAACTCGACGAACTTTTCTCGCAGATTAACAAATTCTTGCACAGGACATAGAAAAAGGTGTTCAAGCTATAGAGGCAGCTCTTTTACAGTCTATTCGCAACAAAGAAACATGGTCTTAGATACGACCTTTAAAACTGAGGAGCCTACCCCCGGGTATATAAATTATATCTTTACCCTTATGCCCCTTATTCTGATTATTTCCTTACTCTACTTTATTTTCTCCAGACAAATGAAAGGGGTTGGTGGGGGAGCTATGAGTTTTGGGAAATCTCCGGCAAAATTATTGACTCCCTCCTTAGATCGTATCACTTTCTCAGATGTAGCGGGAATTGATGAGGTGCGCGAGGAGCTCATCGAGATCGTAGATTTTTTGAAGGATTCCTCCAAATATGTGAAACTCGGGGCAAAAATTCCTAAGGGTGTTCTTCTCGTAGGCCCCCCGGGTACAGGGAAAACGCTACTTGCCAAGGCGGTTGCCGGTGAGGCAAATTGCCCCTTCTTCTCTATTTCCGGTTCTGATTTCGTCGAGATGTTTGTAGGTGTGGGAGCAAGTCGCGTAAGAGATCTTTTTGAGCAAGCTCGTAAAAATGCCCCGTGTATTATTTTTATCGATGAAATTGATGCGGTGGGTCGTTCAAGAGGCGTAGGTTACGGGGGAGGTCATGATGAAAGAGAGCAGACCCTAAA
>CAYFOX010000031.1:378-9965 GCA_964344875.1 uncultured bacterium | reverse complement strand
CCCTAAATCAGCTACTTGTTGAGATGGATGGGATGAATCCCGCACGCGGAATCATTTTGATTGCCGCCACGAACCGTCCCGATGTTTTAGATAAAGCGCTTTTGAGACCTGGAAGAATCGATCGGCAGGTTTTTGTGAACCTTCCCGATTTGAAAGGGCGCTCTGAGATTTTGCGTGTACATTCCTCCAAATATAAATTGGATCCTTCCTGTAATCTTGAAGCTATAGCTAAGATGACTACTGGGACAGCCGGTGCTCATTTGGCTAATATGATGAATGAAGCGGCTCTTATTGCAGCAAAAAAAGGGAGAGCGGCAATTTTTCAGGCTGATTTGGAGATGGCGGTTGATAAGGTCCGTTTTGGCAAAGAGCGTAAATCTATGAAGTTTAGCCAAGAGGATGTTCGCTCTACAGGATATCATGAGTCGGGGCACGCAATCGTGGCACTGTGTTTGAAAAATGCCGATCCTGTAGAAAGGGTAACCGTCATTCCAAGGCAACAATCCTTAGGACATACTGCATTTAGACCGCAAAAAGATCGACTAAGTTATTGGAAACGGGAGGCCGTTGACTATATAGCAGTACTTATGGGTGGTCAGGTTGCCGAGGAGATTTTTGTGGGCGATATCTCGTCTGGAGCAAGACAAGATATTAAAATGGCGACTAGCCTTGCTAGATCGATGATTTGCGAGTGGGGGATGAGCGATATTCTCGGCAAAGTATACTACGAGGAGTCGAGCAGTGACCCGTATACGATGACGCAGAAAAAAGAGTTTTCTGAGGAGACCGCTAAATTAATCGACCAAGAGGTGAAAAAGATTATTGATGCCGGTTATCAAAAAGCTAAAGAGATTCTCACAACCCACAAGGATAAAGTCCAGATGATGACCGATGCCTTAATCAAGTATGAGACTATCGACAATCACGATGTTGTCCAGATTATGGAGGGCAATTTTAGCTTCGAGCAGAAAGAGTGTCGCCTTAAGACCGAGGAGGAGGCTCTATTGGCAGGACGAGGAGTGGCTCCTGTTGAGCTTAAAAGTTTCAACACTGATATAAAGCCCACACAATGTTAACGAATACAACTATCGAGAAAAGCGAGGAATAATCCTCGAGACCAATAAAAAAGCCCCTTAATAAAAGGGGCTTTTTTTCTGTACGAACAGTATCGGTACTAGTTGTTTTGTGGAGTCTCTTTCTTCTCTTTTGGAAGAAGAACTTTTCTTGAAAGACGAATTTGTCCACGGTCATTGATCTCTAGAACCTTGACCTCGACATGCTGCTTCTCTTTAAGGTACTCTTCAACAGTATTGACTCTTTCGTGAGCAATCTCGGAAATATGAAGAAGACCCTCTTTTTGGCCAGGTAGCGCGATGAAAGCACCGAAAGGAACAATCGATACGACTTCACCGGTGTAGATTTTACCTACTTCCACTTCAGCTACAATATCAGAGACCATTTTGTGCGCTTTTTCTACCGCCTCTGCGTCATTTCCGCTTATGGTGACCATTCCTTCGTCTGTCACATCTACAGTGACACCCAAAGCCTGGATCAGACGGATTTGCTTTCCACCAGGACCAATCAGAGTTCCGATCTTATTTGGATGGATCTTGATATTGACCAAACGGGGGGCAAATTTAGAGAGCCCTTTCTGTTTTGAGGGGACCGCTTTTTTCATCTCATCAAGAATGTGCATCCGACCCTCTTTGGCGCGAAGGAGTGCCTCTTTCATGATTTCGATGGTAATCCCTTCGACTTTGATGTCCATTTGGAACGAGGTGATACCCGATGATCCGCCGGCAACCTTAAAGTCCATGTCTCCTAAATCGTCTTCTGTACCCAAAATATCTGTAAGGACTACATAACGATTTTTTTCTAGGATTAGACCCATGGCAACTCCCGATACGAGCTCCTTAATCGGTACCCCTGCATCTAAAAGGGCAAGAGATCCACCGCAAACTGAAGCTTGAGATGAGGAGCCATTAGATTCAAGGATATTGGACTCGATACGGATGGAGTAGGGGAAATTCTCCTGGCTTGGGATGATTTCTAGAATCGCCCTTTCAGCGAGTTTTCCATGTCCTACCTCGCGACGACCAGGGGAGCCAAGTCTTCCTACTTCTCCTACACTGAAAGGAGGAAAAGAGTATTGAAGATAACATCTTTCCACTACATCTCCATAAAGAGATTCGGTTTTCTGCATCGAAGTCGTAGAACCTAGAGTAGCAATACAAAGCGCTTGAGTTTCACCACGCGTAAACAGTGCGCTTCCATGAGTTCTGTTGAATAGACCCAATTTTACTGAGATCGGTCTTACCTGATCTAAAGAGCGCCCATCAATTCTTTTGTTATGGGTCAGAGCCTCTTTTCGTAGTATATTTGATTTGGCAATCTTGATCGCGGCTTGAAGACGCTTTGCTGGAACTCCCATTTCTTCAATTTTAGGGGTTAGTTCCTCTGTGATTTTTGTCTCAACAGCACTTACAGCTTCGCTTCTTTCCGCTTTTTTCAATTGGAAAAGGGCCTCTTTAAGCTCAGCACCAAAACGAGTTTCAATCTCGGTTATGAGGGCTTGGGGAGGAGCCATATTGATGAAATCAGCCTTCTTTTTCCCACACTTTTCTACTAATTGATCAATTGCGTGAGTAATTTTTTTGATCTCATTATGACCTAAATTGATGGCCTCAAGGATTTGCTCCTCAGAAAGAAAGGTACATCCCCCTTCGATCATCAAAATCGCTTCGTGTGTTCCTGCCAAAACAAGGTTTAGCTTAGATTTTTCCTGATTTTGGATCGTAGGATTGATAATAAACTGTTCATTCATGTAGCCTACACGAACGGCAGCTACCGTTTTACCGCTAGGTACGTCAGAGATTTGTAAAGCTGCGCTCACGGCATTGATTGCGTGGGGCTCAAGTTGGTTTTCCGCATCAAAAGAGAGCACTTGTGCAATGAGTTGCACCTCATTCATGAATCCTTCCGGAAACATCGGTCTTAATGGGCGGTCGATGAGACGGCTGATGATAGTCTCTGTCGATGTAGGGCGACCCTCTCTTTTAATGTAGCCTTGAAGGGTCTTTCCCACTGAGGAAAATCGCTCCGTGTAGTCTACGCGAAGAGGAAAAAAATCGGCTTCTGGATTGGCATTTGCTGCCATACAGGCTGTTGCAAGAATAGCTGTATCGCCCGTGCGCAAGAGTACGGCTCCGTTAGCCAATCTTGCCAATTCCCCAGTTTCAAATGTGATGTGCGTTTTTCCGACAGTCACTTCGGTTTTATGACTTACCATAAGTCGTTCCTAAATTCTAAATTTCGTAGATAGTTTCGATCGCTAATTATGACACACTTTTCTTTCTAAAGGCAATAGATCTCTCATAGAGACCTAGTAAAAATATGTTTAAAAAACAATTTTTATAAAAAGCAGTAAGAATTTTCTTGAAAGCTAACGATAAAAACTTTCCAAAGATCCTAGCAAAGCAAAAGGCTAGCTAAGTTGAATTCTACCCAGAGGTTGAATACGGATTGCGGGGATAATTTCATGAGTAGACAGAACGGCTAAATCGGGAAATTCTCCCTCGATCAACTTTCGTACAAACCTGCGAATATCCATCGATGTCAAAACTACCGGTTGTTGGCCTCCTGGGGGTGGGGGTATATAAACAGAGCGTATGGCTTGCAAGATAAGCTGAGCTGAGTCGGGGTCAAGAGTGAGATAAGTACCGCCAGAAGTTTGTTTGATGGCGCCCCGTACGATTTCTTCAATCTCCGGGTCAAGCATGTACACAGCCAAAGTGGTTTGGCCCTGTGAATATTTATAACTAATGTACCTTTTTAGAGAGGAGCGGACATATTCTGTTAAAAGGACTGTGTCTTTTTCCATTTGAGACCACTCGGAAAGGGCCTCTAAGATCGTGCGCAAATCCTTGATTGAAATCTGTTCTTGAATAAGCCTTTTGAAAATTTCGGTCAGTTTCTGTAGAGGAACAAGGCGGGTGACCTCTTTCGCAAGATCTGGAAACGATTTTTCGATGAACTCCAGAACCGAGCGGACCTCTTGGATTCCGAGAAATTCTGATGCGTTCTTCTTGTAAAAGTACGAGAGATGTAAAATCATCACGTCCAGTGAATCCCAGTATTTTATCCCCGCTTTTTTCAAAATATCGAGGTAGCGGTTTTCCACCCAGTAGGAGTTTTGGTTCAAAATACTTTTAAAAGTTGTATAGGGAATGTTGTACCTTTTCAGATTTTCTGCCGATTCGTTAGTCAATACCTTCCCTTCAATAAGCATCCCTTTCTCCATCGGGACCTCATTGAGGTAGATCATATACTCATCATCTCCGAGGTTTGGTGCATTTGTACGCACATGCACACCCGGAAAACGAACACCTAAATCGGCATAGAGGGCAGCGCGCATTTTTGGAACCATCAATTCCACAAACTCGGCCCCTTTACGCTCTTTCATAAGTTGGGAGCCAAATTTTCCAACCTCCAGAATAACAGGTAGAGTCAAAGCAAATTGGGTAGTCCCCCCTTTAACAAGGGCATGATCGTCTTTTCCTTCGATCGACATAGTGGAGCCGTCTGCGGAGCGGACAACCCCGCGCGCCTTTCTTTCATCGAACATTTTCTTAAAACCGGTTCCACCTATCAAAAGGGATAGTGGGAGAAAAACGAACCAAGGGAACACCGGAATAAGAGCGAGAATGAAAAGGACACCTGAGCTGATAAAAAGAGCCTTCGGATGGGATAAAATTTGAGAGGAGATGTCACTCCCTAAATTGGCATCGGGTTTGTCAGATGAAACGCGGGTAGTGATGATACCGGCTGTCAGGGAGACGAGTAGAGAGGGGACTTGGGATACAAGACCGCCACCAATAGATAGCAGGGTATAAATTTTTGCCGCCTGCATTGCCGTCATACCGTGGATAGCAACCCCGATGATCAAACCGCCCACGATATTGATCACGGCGATGACGATACCAGCGATAACGTCCCCTTTAACGAACTTCATCGCTCCGTCCATCGCTCCGTAGAGTTGGCTCTCTTTGGCTAGAGCAAGACGGAGTTCACGGGCTTGATTTGCATCAATCATCCCGCTACGCATATCCGCATCGATACTCATTTGCTTTCCGGGCATCGCATCCAAAGTAAAACGGGCAGCCACTTCAGCTACACGTTCAGCACCTTTGGTCACAACGATGAACTGTACAATCGTTATGATCAAAAAGATCACACCACCGACCACGAAATTCCCGCCGACAACCAGGTTCCCGAACCCATAGATGATCTCTCCCGCGTTTGCATACAACAAAATTTGGCGAGTAGCGGAAATTTCTATACCTAGTCTAAACAGAGTTGTAATGAGGAGAATCGAGGGGAAAGAGGAGATATTTGTCGCTTTTGGGATATACATTGATACCATCAAAAGCGATAAAGATACCGTGATGTTGATAGCGATAAAGATATCAAGCCCTTCGGGTGGAATGGGGATGATGATCATCATAAAAATGATCACAACAAAGATCGCCAAAATCATATCGCTAGATTGATTGACAATACGTAAAACAGAGCTGCTCCCAAGCGACGGGGTAAGTTTTGATAGAAAATCTTTCATTTAAAGAGTTCGGTAATTTTTTCTTCTTTTTGTTTTTGCAGGCTGTTCACCCATTTCAAAATATCAGCTACAGCTTGGTAGGTGTGTTCGGGAATGAAAGTCCCTATTTCCCCTTTTGTCCATAACTCATGTGCTAACTCGATATTTCGCATGATTGGGATTTCACATTCAACAGCAATTTTTATAATCTCCTCTGCAACAAGGTCTGCACCCATTGTTGCGATCACAGGAACTGTTTTTTCCACGGCATCATACTCTATAGCAACCGCAATATGGGTAGGGTTGGTCACCACTGTACGTGCCCTTCTCGTTGCACTTGGCCCCTCTGAATAGGCAATTTCCCGTGCAATCTGTCGGCGTCTCCCTTTGATATGAGGGTCCCCTTCAGTGTCTTTATACTCCTGTTTAACCTCGTACTTTTCCATACGCATCTGTTTAGCGAAGTTGTACTTTTGGAAGATAAGATCGAAAAGAGCGATGATGATAAAGAAAATACCCACCCTTAGAACAACTTTGACTAAAAAATTCGCAAAAACAATAACAGCACCCATGATGGGCATGTTGATTGTCGATACGATTTCGGGGACACTATCTTTGATAACTGTATAAATTAAAATAAAAGCGCCCGTGATTTTAAAAAGGGATTTCAGAAGTTTGAAAAATGTTTTCGCCTTGAAAATGTTTTTGAGGTTTGTTATTGGATTGAGTTTTTTTAGATCGGGTTTGAAAACTTCAGTAGAAAATACAGGGCCGATCAAAAGAAAATTGATAAGGACACCGGTGCTAACAACTAAGGCTAAGATCGGGAGTGAAATACTCAGAATCGTATCGAGAGCGGAGGAAAGGAAGGGTGCAACCCCTTTTTGCAAATCGAGTTCGCTATTGATGCTGCGAAACGTATAAACAGCATAGGCGACTAGAGATTCATAGATCGATTTTGCAGAGTATAAAATTGTTGAGATGGATACGATGAATGTGAAGGCGGAAGGAAAGTCCTGCGACTTGGCGACCTGACCTTTTTTACGTGCATCACGTAACTTCTTCGGTGTTGCCTTTTCACTCTTTTCTGCCATGGTTTTAGATTATAAAAGAAACCATGGATATTTCACCATGGTCAAACTGCAGATTACGAGAAATAGTTCTTTTAAAGAGATTGAATCAAAGCGGTAAAGTTAACCATGAAAAAAGAGAATCACATCACCGTCTTTGACAATATAAGTTTTCCCCTCGGTGCGCGCAACCCCTTTTTCCTTTGCTATAGTACGCGTTTTGCAACTGACAAAATCGTCGTAAGCGATCACCTCAGCACGAATAAACTGCCTCTCAAGATCGCTGTGGATTTCCCCTGCAGCTTGAGGAGCCAAAGTTCCTTTACGAATAGTCCAAGCTCGGGCCTCTTTTTCTCCAACTGTAAAGTAGGTAATAAGCCCCAAAAGCTCAAAGCTTCTGCGTATAATTCTATTCAAACCCGATTCTGTCAAACCACACATCTCAAGAAAATCTTGGGCTTCATCTCCAGAAAGTTGGGATAGCTCCTCTTCTAATTTAGCGGAAATGGTCAAACAGGCCGCATTTTCTAATTTTGCTACCTCCTCAAGCGCTTTTACATAGGGGTTTTGGGAGTTAAGAATATCGTTTTCGGCAACATTCCCAACGTAGAGAACCGGTTTTGAGGTTAAAAAATTGTATTCTTTGATGCTTTTAAGTTCTTCTAATGTGAGGATAAGAGAGCGAAGTGGTTGGCTTTCTTCAAGATGTTTCTGCATCTTTTTGAGAGTTTGGAGGGTGCCTTCTTTATCTTTATTGGTTCTAGCGATCTTTTCGATTTTGGGAATGATGGAGTTGATGGAGTCCAAATCAGATAAAATAAGTTCCAAATTGATGATTTCAGCATCATCTTTTGGATGAACTCGACCCTCGACATGGATAATATCCTGGCTATCAAAACATCGAACGCAGTGGAGGATCATATCGCAATCGCGAATGTTATTTAAAAATTTATTTCCAAGGCCTTGCCCTTCTGAAGCGCCCTTAACCAGACCAGCGATATCGACGAAGGTGATTGTTGCATGGATACGCCGTTCACTTGCTGCAAGTTCCTGTAAAATGTGCAGACGAGCGTCGGGCAACTCCACAAGAGCTTCGTTAGGTTCTATAGTACAAAAGGGGTAATTTGCAATCTCTGCTTGGTTTCTAGTAATAGCAGAAAAAAGGGTAGATTTTCCCACATTAGGGAGACCGACGATACCGACTTTGAGATTCATGTTGCTTATAGCCTTTGTAGATGATCTGTATAGGAAAAATTTGGTTCAAGAAGACTCGAGATATCTAGACATTCCTGAATTTTGAATCGCCCTGAGCGTGTTCTTGTTAGTGTGTTTACATGGCCAAAACAGCCCAGCTCCTTGCCTAAATCCTGAGCAATAGAGCGGATATAGGTCCCTTTCGAACAGCGGACATAAAGCTTTAGATCGGGATATTGATAAGAGACGAGCTCTGTGTGAAGAGTAACCTGTTGAGGTTCTCGCTTAACATCGATCCCTTTTCGAGCTATTTCGTAAAGCCTTTTGCCGTTTTGCTTTTTGGCGGAAAACATCGGGGGTGTCTGGGTACAAACTCCCTGAAAATTAGTAAGGGCTTTTTGGATCGAATCCAACGAGGGAATTAGTGAGGATTGGTCTACAATTTCACCCTCTTTGTCATAGGTAGTAGTAGAAGAACCCAACGAAATGACCACTTCGTATTCTTTATCATCATTCAAAAAGAGATCCGATTTGGTAGTGTAGGTTTTCCCCACAAGCATAACCATCACGCCAGTTGCCAGAGGGTCTAAAGTTCCCGCATGTCCGATCTTTTGGATCCCAGTCAGCTTACGTAAAATATGCACCAGATAGAAGGAGCTTTTATGCAGTGGCTTATTGAGAAGAAGGATACCGTGAGAGGGGTTATTCTGTAGGCTCATTGGCAGGGTAGTCTTTGCGCATTTGCTGGATTTTGTGGAATACCTGTTCGAGCTTAAACATCTCGTCGTACTCGCTATCATAGACAAAACGAAGCTCAGGAAAAAAACGAAGTTTTACCTCTTTTGAGCATTTAACAGCAATAAAACCGCTAGCGTAATTCAATGCATCGTTAGTCTTTTGAATTTGCTCTTTTGTAGCATTCGTGATGGTAAAATAGACCTTTGCATAGTGGATATCTGCGGAGACATCCACTTTAGTGATGGTAAGTAATGGAGCAATTTGTCCATTTTTGACTTCGGTACGTATGACGTCGCTAATAACCTCTTTAAGAAGAGAATTTACCCGTTCAATTCGTCTAGAAGACATCTTTAAAGCTCCTGTTGAATGTACTGAACTTCAAAGGTCTTAATGACATCTTTTACTTGGACATCGTTGTAACCTTTTAAGAGAATACCACACTCTAGACCTTTTTGAACCTCTTTGACATCTTCTTTTACACGTTTCAAAGATTGGATTTCTCCATCAAAAACGACTTCGCCGTCTCTGTAAACTTTGGCAATATGATTTCTTTTCACAGTACCACTTGTCACCATACATCCTGCAATCACACCAAGGTTGGAGGCCTTAAATGTAGCGAGAACTTCAACTTCAGACATTTCGTTTTCAACACGTAATTTGTCTAAAAGTTGAGTCATCAATTCTTTAGCGTCATCCACTAGATGGTAAATCACATCATGGTGATGGATTTTGATCTTGTGGGTACGCACAAAAGATTCGATACTCTTGTCCGTTTTCGTATGGAAGCCAAAGATTACCGCATTCGAGGTCATCGCTAGTTCGGCATCGGTTAAGGTGATCATCCCTAAACCCTCGGAGACAAACTGAATCAATACTTTTTCAGTAGGTATCTTAAGGAGTGAATCTTTGATCGCCTCGAGTGAACCCTGTACGTCTGCACGGACAATAACATTCAAAATCTTCTTTTCTTGACGCATCGCGTTGGCCTGTAG
>CAYFOX010000031.1:0-368 GCA_964344875.1 uncultured bacterium | reverse complement strand
GCATCGATCCAAGGTTAAAGGTCTGCTTCCGTAGACGACTTTTTCTTGATTCTGCTTCCCTTTGCTCACAGATCTTTCTCGCCTCTTTCTCGCTTTTTACGACGATGAATTCGCTTCCAGAAGAGGGCACATCAGAGAGTCCTGTTACCCTTACTGCATGTGACGGGCCAGCCGATTTAAGCGCTTTTCCGTGCTCATCTTGAATTGTTTTGACTCGGGCATAAGCTTCACCAAAAACAATAGCATCGGATATACTCAGCGTTCCGTTCTGGATGAGCAGAGTTGCGGAGGGACCTAAACCTTTGATGATTTGGGATTCGAGAACTGTTCCACGCGCCCTGGACTTTGGATTAGCCTTCAACTCGAGA
>CAYFOX010000030.1:0-11568 GCA_964344875.1 uncultured bacterium | reverse complement strand
GTCCTCTGCATGCCACCTGAACCTCGACTACCAAGTCGAAACCAGTACGCCCCCAATACTACTATATCACAAAATCTCTTAATTGTCGACTGGTGCAGCCCCAAATCTAAAGTAATTGAGAGTCAGGCGGATAGCGGAGTGTATCACTGAGCACAGATGATAGCGTCTGAGATCCCCAAAGTTTTAGAGCATCGGGGAGTTTTTTTTATCACTCACAACTATCCTGTCGCCACTAAGATAGACAAAAAGAGTTTTTCAAAAAGGGGAGGGCCGAATCTTAAATTGAGCTTATATCCCGCTTTTAGGCATAATATCCCTAATATTACTTGAAGAAGGCCTATGTTTGGGAAGAAATTGCTGAGCGAATTGGACGTTTTAGAAACCTGGCAGAAACAGCAAACCTATAAAAAGATTCTTGAATCAAGAAAAAGTGGGGAGCTTTTCGGTTTCTATGACGGTCCCCCTTTCGCAACAGGGCTACCCCACTACGGCCACCTTCTTGCCGGAACAATCAAAGATACCGTTCTAAGATACCAAACCATGAAAGGGCGATATGCACCAAGCCGTTTTGGATGGGATTGCCATGGTGTTCCGATCGAATTCGCAATGGAAAAAGAGCTCGATTTAGCCGGCCCCTCCTCAATTGAACAGTACGGGATCGACCGCTTCAACGAGGCCTGTCGCGGAATCGTTTTGAAATACACCAATGAGTGGAAAAGCACTGTTTTCAGAATGGGTCGCTGGGTCGATTTTGAGGGCGGATATAAAACCATGGATACGACCTTTATGGAGTCGGTCTGGTGGGTTTTCGGGCAGCTGTATCAAAAAGGGCTTATCTACGAAGGCTTCAAAGTGATGCCTTTTTCCACAAAGTTGGGAACTCCACTGTCCAATTTTGAGGCAAATCTCAACTACAAAGAGGTGCAAGACCCCTCTGTTGTGATCCAATTTTCAATTAGGGAAGAAAAAGGGGTGTTTTTAGCCTGGACCACAACACCATGGACTTTGCCGTCAAATTTAGCGCTCGCTGTCCACCCCGATTTCGATTACGCAACCGTTTTGCACGAGGGTAAGGAGTTTACTCTTTTGAACGCAAAAGTTGCCGATCACTTTCCGCAAGAGGCAGAAATCATCCGCACAAGAAAAGGATCTGAGCTTGCTGGGCTTACTTATGAACCGCTATTTCCCTATTTCAAAAATCAACCCAACGCATTCAAAGTGCTTGCGCAAACTTTTGTAACAGCTGAGACAGGAACCGGAATTGTCCATATGGCCCCTGCTTTTGGAGAAGAGGATTTCGAAGCTTGCAAACAAGCCAATATCGCCCTTGTGTGCCCTGTGAGTGAGGAGGGGACTTTCACCGAGGCTGTGTGGGATTTTGCAGGGATGTACATTAAGGATGCCGACAAAGTGATCCTGCGTCGCCTTAAAGAGGAAGGGAAGGTGTTTTCCCACACAACATTCCGCCATAGCTACCCATTCTGCTGGAGATCGGATACTCCGCTCATTTACCGTGCCGTCTCCTCCTGGTTTGTTAAAGTAGAAGCGATCAAAGAGCGTTTGATCGAAAACAACAAAAAAGTCCACTGGGTCCCAGATCATATTCAATCCGGTAGGTTCGGGAAATGGTTGGAGCAAGCTAGAGATTGGTCGATCAGTAGGAGCCGTTACTGGGGAACGCCTATCCCTATTTGGCGTGCCAAAGATGGGGAGATCCTAGTCATTTCAAGCCTGAAAGAGCTCTCTGAGCATACCGGTTTTAAAGGCAACGACATCCACCGCCACTTTATCGATCAGTTGGTTATCCAAAAAAATGGTAAAGAGTATCACCGGATTAAGGATATTTTCGACTGTTGGTTCGAATCCGGTTCTATGCCTTATGCAGAACTGCACTACCCTTTTGAAAATCAGACAGCTTTTGACAAGGGTTTTCCTGCTGACTTCATCGGGGAGGGGCTTGATCAGACGCGTGGCTGGTTTTACACTTTAAATGTTCTGTCCGTTGCCCTTTTCGATTTGCCCGCTGCAAAAAATATCATCGTGAATGGTATCATCCTTGCCGAAGACGGCCAAAAAATGTCCAAAAAGCTCAAAAATTATCCCGATCCTAACGACGTGATCGAAAAATTTGGTGCGGATAGCATTCGCTGCTACCTTCTTCATAGTCAGGCTGTGCGAGCTGAGGATTTGCGCTTTAGCGAAAAAGGGGTCGAGGAGATTGTCAGAAAGCTTTTTATTCCCTTAAGGAATGCTTACCAATTCCTTTCAACCTATGCATCTTTGGCCGATTTCAAGCCTAAAAACGAGCGCTCAAACCACCCGCTAGATCGCTGGATCGTCTCAAAAAAAGAGGGGCTGATTCAACAGGTTTTAGAGGCTATGGACGGGTATGCTTTGGATAGGGCCATCGATCCAATCTACCAATTTGTAGATGAGCTCACGAACTGGTACATACGCCGCTCAAGACACCGCTTTTGGGACGAAAATCTCGAGGCTTTCGAGACATTGTATATGGTGCTCAAGGATGTGGTCATCCTTTTAGCACCGTTTGCCCCTTTTTTAGCGGAATCTTTGTACCAAGAGTTGCGTAAAGAGAATGATCCGATTAGTGTCCACGGGAATTTGATTCCCCAACCTGATGTTTATCTGATTGATGAAAAGCTTGAGGAGAGCACAGCAATCGTACAACGCGTTGTCAATCTTGGACACCAGCTAAGAAAATCGCATAAATTAAAAGTGCGTCAACCTTTAAGTAGGATCACTTTGATCACAAAAGAGCCTGCAATTGTCGAGGCTTTAGAAAATGGACGCGACCAAATTTTGGAAGAGCTCAATATAAAAGAGCTTTCTATCGCATCAGAAGCCGGAAACAAAATCAAATTGACTCTCAAACCAAACTGGAGGGGGCTTGGTGCTAGGTTGGGTAGCAAAGTCCAAGAGGCTGCTAAGAAAATTCAACAGCTTGATCAGCAGGACATTTTGGCCCTTTTAGAGGGGTCTGAGGTGGTCTTACCGTTGGAGGGAGAAAGCTTCTCTTTAAGCGAAAACGATGTTGAGGTCATCCTTAACCCTATCGAAGGATTGGTCGCCGCCTCGTTTGGAAAGGTTGTTGCTCTGATCGACACAGCTCTCACAAAAGAGCTGATTCAAGAAGGAATTGTCCGAGAGCTTGTGAATCGGGTGAATACGCGCCGTAAAGAGGAGGGGCTTGAGGTGCAGGATCGGATCCATCTCACCATTTATGCTGAACAAGAGGTGATCGAAGCAGTTTCAAACCACCTAGAGTTTTTCAAACAAGAGGTTTTGGCGTTAAAAGTGGATTTTGTCTTCAAAGAGGTTGAAGAGTGTGAGCTGGAGATCGCAAAACAGGTCTTAGTATGATTCTTGTTTGGGCTTTAGCTAGTCTAACCCTTTTTATTGGACTCACGCTCCTTTGGGTTGTGAGTTTCAAAAAACAGGATGTTTCGATTGTGGATGCCGCATGGAGTCTAGGAATTGTTTTCCAGCCTGTGGTGATTTTTATAGCAAATCCACAGAAAGATCTTTTTCAACTTTTAATAGGTATTTTAGCACTCCTGTGGGCGATAAGGCTTAGTGGTTATTTGATCTATCGAAACTGGAAAAAGCCGGAGGATAAGCGTTATTTTGCTATGCGACAAAACGATGCAAATTTTCCTATCACAAGCCTTTTTAAGATTTTTTGGTTTCAAGGTTTTTTGATGCTTTTAGTCGCGCTTCCCTTGAACATTTTGATGGGGACAACAGCCCCTTTCCATGGGTTTAAAATCGCCCCTTTTATTTTGGCCCTTGCGGGCCTCATTTATGAGACAATCGCTGATATGCAACTTGTTGAATTTAAACAGGATGTGAAAAATCAAGGCAAAATTCTGGACAAAGGGCTCTGGGGCCTATCCAGACATCCCAATTATTTCGGGGAGTTTCTCTTTTGGTGGGGGATCTTCTTGCTATCTTTTCCCCATTACTGGGGAGTAACCTGGATTAGCCCAGTTTTGATGACTATTTTGCTTCTGAAAGTCTCAGGGGTGTCCATGCTCGAAAAGCACATGGAAAATAAAGAAAATTTTACCACCTATCAAAAAAATATCCCCTCTTTTTTTCCTAAGCTTTTCCGATAAAAAATAAATTTAGATACTTATTATTCGCAGCCATCTGTTAAAATCACCCCTTGATTAAAAAAGTAGTCTAATTTGTAACCTAAAGGATGCCTTATGATCCCAAACATCGCAACAACTGTGGTCTCTCTAGATCCTGAAATTTTGACCCCTGTTGAAAAGAGAGAGGAAGATCATCGTGGGGGGTGTGTCGCTGTGGAAGAGCGTAATTTAGAGGGACTTACTGACGATGAGGATTGGGTGGATGTAAATGAACCTTGCAACGGTATGCTCCAATTACATTCAAGCCACGTTGCTCAAAGATGGCTTATTTCCAGCGAAAGTTTAACCCGATTGTTGACGGGAGGGTTTCGCACCACGTGCAACTGGACCAAATCGGTGCTTGCCCCTTTTTATGCGAGTACCGGTTGGGAAAGATCGGCAAGCCTGATGATTACAAATATTTTGACCTATTTCAGAGTTTATGAGAGTAGTGAGAACTCAACAGGTGCTGTCATTCCACAACTTGAGACGGTCTTAGAGGATCTGTCAAAAAAAAGGGTGACAGATCCCCAAGCTATTTCGCGCCAGCTCATCGAAATAACGACAAAATTTTTTCAAGAGTCCAACCACGCCTCTAAGGATGTGAAATACGCCTTAGCAATTCAGTCCCTCAAAGAGATAATGGATGTAAGGAGCTGCTCGAAAGAAGATTTCACCCTTAGAGATTTCCATAGAGCTCTGGATAGGATGGAGGATACTGACGAGGTTAAGGCTCTTTTTACTCGACTTTCAGATCTATTGGACCTCGAGAAAGCCTGTATAGTTTCAATACGGGAAGACTACACGGAAATTCTGGGGATTTTAGACAAACTGGCTTTGGTTGTAGAGAGGAAACCGTTTGAATGCCCTGCTCTAGAAGAGGTTTTTTATAGGCTGCTAAAAGTGCGCTGGTTGGGGACTAATCTTGGTGGCCATCTGGAGGGGCTTGTACAGCTCTTTACAAGCGAAGAGTCCACAATCTCTTTAGAAAATGCCTCAAGCCGAATCCTCGAGCTGGATCAAAAAATCGAAACCGCCGACTCGAGGCAATTAGGAAAGCCAGGAATTGCCCTTTTAAAACAACAGCTTGAGGGGGAGTTGGGGGTAAAATACTACACTAAAGAGAATGTCCCGATGGTTTCCAATAAAGAGATTTTACGCAGCCAAAGGGAGATTATCCGTTATCGAGCGGGCTGTCCTACCGTAGGCGGTAGTTATCTAAATGCGCTTTTAAAAATCGCCTCTTTTGGACAAGCCGCTCTAGGGGATCAGATTGCCCCAAACTTTAGAGCTCTCATCTCCTGTATGAAAAAAAGAGACGAACACATCCTTTTTACTGTGCATCAGACTAGCGCGCTGGCCAGTTTTGGGGATGAATCTGAGCGTGTGAGGAAACTCTTTGCCTTAGGGGAGACTTATCCAAATTTTCATGTAGTGATACAAAGCCTTTGCCCCAGAAAAGAGTCTCAATATGTGGTCCCTTTTTTCCACAAAGGGGAGAGGAAACAGGCTAATCTCCTTTTAGAAAGGTTGGCTGTTGTCCAAAAAGAGCAAAAGCCCTTTGATGTGTCGGGTGTCCACATCCCTAGCGAGTGCAGAGGTTATGACTACCAAGAGTTGATCGAGTGGGTGCATCGAGCCATTTTTGATGCTCAAGCCGATTATTCTGAAGAGGAGTGGCTTGCTTTCATGATGGTGTTTTACCAGCTTCAAAAGCTTGTGGTTAAAGAGGAGCTCCTGACAAATGGGGTAAATCTTGTAGCCACAACAGACCCTTGTAAAGATGATCTTGATCGGGGCGGTGGCAAGTGGCTTACCGAGATGCTTTTACTTGGCATCTCCACCGGACAAATTGAGGATCCCACCTTTTTAAATTACGTTAAGAGTGTTTTTCTGGGACGCCCCATTTTAGTCAAAAAAATAGGTGTTCATCCCCGTTGGTTCGGTCCCGGAAAGATTATTTTGGAAAAATGCACTGATAGAAGGCGCTTTTCTTCCATTCAACAAAAAATACGGTCGATGCAAACAGATCCTGTTGTTGAAATCGTCTACCCCAAAGAGCAACCTCTTTTCTCCAGACAACCAAGGCAAGTCGTAAGCACAAAGGAACTCGATCTTTTTTGGACCCAGCACCCAGTGGTTGAAAAAAGTTTGTCGACTAAAGATCTTGAAGAGATATATTTGGGGGATTTCAAAAGATGTTCACTCAATAAAGATGCGCCTAGAATCGATGTTTTAATTAATGGCCAAAAGATGGAAAATCCCGAAAAAAATGCCGGCGCGATTCGCCAATTTTTTCAAGAAAATGTTTCAGGTTCAGAAAGGGACCCACAAAAGCAGGCCTACCTAGAAGAGATTTGCACTCAGACTTTATTATCGAAACAACCAATGCAAACCCTTCTAGAACTCACTCCGCAAGGATTCCACTATAGAAATAGGAAAATAGAGCTAAAGCTGGACTCTTCGACTAGAGGGGTGTTGCAACGGGTAGTCTTTGAACCCCACGCCACATTAGTAACAGAAAGTCTTTCTGTCCCCAAATGCCTGGTAATGGAGATTTTCGCCCCGTTCGACCCCGGTGAAACTGGCTACTATACCGTTCAAGTTGATTCGACCCAAGAAGTTGGTAAATAGCCATGAAAAATAGAAATACTAGGTTCTAATTAAAAGGGACCGGAAATGTATTTCTACGACGCAAAGAGACGTGCCAGAGAACCCAGCTTCCTAAAATAAGACCTAAAACAACTACTCTCGATTGGGTAAAAAGGGTGTAATCGATTTGGTTTACACCCGTTATTTTTGGAGTTACTAGAAAGGAGGGTACCCCTCGCAGGTTCCCCTCAGGGACAAAACCGAAATCCCTGGAGTCGGCACTTACTGCATGGTTATCGCCCAAGCAAAAATACTTCCCTTCAGGTACTTTAAGTCCAAATGTACGAATTTTGTCTTTGTCCAACTGCCCATCTTTCAATAGCGGGGGACCATTGTCTACAAATCCAGGGTACTCTTTATTTTCCGCAATCCTCTTTTTTTCACCCTCTAAAAATTGTAGAAGTCTCGGGTCTCGCCTGTCTAAAAATTTTTTCCCCATGAAATAAAGATCGGCATCTCGGAAATAGAGGTAGCGTGAGGGGAATAGACCCACATATGCAGAATTTGGCCCAAATCTCTCGTCAAATTCGATACCAAAATTAATCAAAGAGATCGCTCGCTCCGTCTCAAATTGCATCAAAGGGTGTGAAGAAGGAAGTTCAGTAGAGTGCCCCTGAAATCCTATACTAAATCCTTGGCCACCAAAAAATTCATAAGTTCCGTCAGGTATTCCCTTGAGAATTGGCCTGTTTTCAGGATGTTTTTCGGCTTCACCCTCTGCATCAAAGGGGAACGCAACGGAATTTTTTACCACAAAACGGCTAGTTTGTAAGTTGGCTAATAGGGCTTTCAGTAAGTGTTCATCTAACGGTAAGCTCGATACCATGTGCTCCAAATGCCCAACCCCTTGTTTGGTCAATAGGGTTTTATCCAGTTGCAGCATCGGGTGATGGAAAATTTTTAACAGAATTTTGTCCTGCTCCTTCTCAATTCTGCACATTCCGTAATGGCCAAATCCAAAAAGATCGTAGTAATTTTCTATAGGCTTTTGTGACGGTTGATTCGTATAAATCACACGCCCTAGAAAGGAGCCCCATGCTGTTCGATCGACTCTTGCAACAGGTAGGCTGGATTGGTAGACATATAAGGTATTTTTCAGCCAGCGGAGCTTGCCGTCTAAACGCATGAAGGGGATGTGTTCTAAGTTGGCAAACGGGGGGGTACGAAACTGTGAGGTGATGTCATTTCCCTCTTTATCGATACCGTAAATGCGTCCGCCGTAAAAGTATAAAATATCGCCAGGCTTTCCGATCAATCGCTTAACGTACTGCTTATAGCCATCGAAGAGATAGAAATATTTTGTTTTCACCCCATCTATGTCCATATTTTCGCCGGTAAATGTGATGATCCCCCCCCTTTTCACCTCTTCGGGTTCAAACAAAAAGTGGGTGGGGGTGAGAGGCACGTTGATCCCAAACTGGTTTTTTGAGACAACTAGACGATCAAGCTCTTTGAGAGTGGGTCGCATGGACCCCGTGGGAATCTGAAAAGGTTCAAACCAGACTTGCCTTAAAAGGATAATCAAGGCGATAAAAAAGAGGTTGGAAAAAAGGCTTTTGCATTGTCGATAGATCTTTGTACGGGGAAAAATCCGCTCTTCTGTTTGTAAAAGCTCTTTAAGAGTAGATTTTGAGGCTTCTTTGTCCTTATCTAAAATATTCCCTTGAAGCCTTTTTAAAAGAGTCTCCATTTCGGTGCGATCTTGGGGGGCCACTGAGCCTTTTTTCTTTTGGAAATTGTGAAAAATAGTCAAAAACTTCAGGCGATATTTTTTTAACGTTGTAACCATGCTGCGGGTCAATTTAGCTCAAAAACCTCTATTGAGTCAATTCTAGTTGAATGTATCCCTTCAGTTTTTGCCGAAAGGCGAAATTTTTTATCTTTTAAAGAAATGTTTTTAGGTAATTCAACTTTAAGATGGTAGGATTCACCCCTTTTTTCAGAGGCAAATTCTACTTTTGTCAAGGTGGTTGTGGACACTTGCTGCAGGTAAAGGGTAAAGGGGGCGAATCCTTTGGGGCAGCGCAATACGGCGGTAAGAAAAGCCCCTTTTTGCTGTATTCCCGTTTCGAACTCTGGGGGACGACGTGGGAAGTATTTGATAGCGCTTTGAAAAAAGTGCCCCTGGTCGATTTGGCTGAATCGGGCAAGAGGATGGACCCTGTTTTGGATATCGATCATATACGGAAAAGTCTCAATCGCGTTTGGGTCGTAGTGGAGGTCTATACGCAATTGACTTAAAGGGGTATTGTCCTCTTCCCAGTATTTTCTGTACAAAACCGATTTATCAAGGGGGACAATTTTATTAGAAACGAGTTTGGGAGGGGACCACACTTTTTGCGTTTTAGGTAAAATTTTGCGTCTTTGATCGGGCATAAGCTCCCAGTCGACCGAAAAAAACTTGGCCAGTACGGGAGTCTCCTGATCAAAAGTGATAAAAGCTTTTTTGGGGGGGCAGTAGGCCTCAAGAATTTCGGCATTATCAAGGCTCATCTCGTAAAGAATCCACTGGGTTCCTCCCAATGCCCCCTTACCAGCCCAGTCTTTGACCGCATCTAACGAGAGACGGGGATTAGTGTCCAATGTATGAATTTCTTCAATAATGAGGGTTTTTTCGGTCTTATCAAAAAGGGAGATGAAAGAGATTTGATGCCCTTGTCTATAGACAACATAATCCCCTTTGGTGCCATCTTGACATTTTTCTTTAAAAGAAAATCCAAAAAGGGGAATGAATAGAAGAAGGAGTACACTACGCAGCATGTTTAAAAGTTTACCAAAAAAAAGTGTTTTTAGGGCGGTTTTACCTTTAATTATTTTCATAGGCTGTTCCTCCAAAGCCACAGTAGTCGGCCCCTCCAAGGAGGAGAAAATGGTGTATGTGCAAAATCTTAAAGAACGGATTCTTAAAGCCGAAACAGCCCTTTTACGCTTGAAATTTGATAAAGAAAAAATCAATAGCCGATTTGGCAGGGTAGATAAGCAGGAATATAGGGAAAAACTCACCCGCCTTGATAAGGAGATTGACGAACTGGTGAAAGAAATACAGTATTTGCGTACCCTAAACCTCGATGAGCTGTATGAATACCCCTGATATCTAGGAGTTTTTTCTTTTTACGGTTCTGACATTCTTGTGATTTATCGAAATTTTTTGTTTAATTACAAGGTATGAAAAAATCCATCTTACTAGCATCTCTTTTTTATTCCTTTGTGGAATATATATCTTTTTTTGTAGTCAATTCCCTTTTTACCCCACAGCTCCTAGCGCAAAATTCGGTCTATAGAGATCCGTTCAATCTCATAAAAGAGCCTGAGCTATTGCTAGGTGTTATTTTGGGAGTTTATGGTCTTGGGATTCTTCTTGGTTCACCCCTGCTGAGAAAATGGAGCAATCACAGTAACCACAAGCATGCCCTACAAATTTCCATGGCTATGAATATTTTGGGTAACCTCGGAGTGGGGATTTTTTTTGCATTGGCAAATGTATGGATGATGATTTTATTCCGTTTTATTACTGGTCTGGGTTCGTCGGGAGCGCAGCTTCTGTATTCTGTTGTGCAAGATCTGGAAAGTGATGAGAAGAAGAGGAGAAAGGCTAGAAGTTACCTTGTAGCTGTAACCATTTTTGGTACCGTGCTTGGACCGGCTTTGGGGACCCTTTTTGCCGGAGATTCTGGGTTCAAGCTGGGATTCCCTTTTTTTGTGCTCGGTTTTTTAGGAATTTTATCGATGCTTTTTATCCATCTTTCTTTTGGAAAAAATGCTACAGCTCACAACGTAAAACAGCAGAGTTTTTTACAGGTATTCTCAAAACCCGAAATTTTTATTGTAGCCAGCTCTTTGTTTCTTTTTCTTCTCATCACACAGTCGCTACTTGTGGCTATTGCGATACTGATGGTTTTGGGATTTGATGTATCCAGTGACTGGATTGCGCTATTTTTTGCCTATGGGGGGGTGGTCTTTGTCTTTACGAGAACTTTTGTTGTTCCGTGCTTTTCCGGTTTTTCTCTCAACGAGTAGCCTACCTAACAAGCCTGCTGGGTTTGACGCTTTCCCTTTTTTCCTTTTTCCTCTCCTCCACCCCTGAAGAGATTTTTGTCCCTTTCACCTTTTTTGCCCTTTTCGCTACGTTGGCATGGTCAAAAGGGAACGAACTCATTCTGGCAGTTGTAGAGAAAAAAAATACCGGATTTATCATGGGAGTTTTTGCAAGCCTCATTGCCCTAGCTTTGCTTTTGGCCTCTTTGTTAATGGGATATTTAGCGACCCTCAGTAGTCTTTTGCCGCTTCTTGTACTTTGTATAATGGGATTGATAAATGTTGTTGTAGCACTATTTAGCTACCAAAAACTACACCGACGTAGCTAAAGATTTCGCTTTTGCATGCTTACAGCCCTTTTTCTAGAATCTGTACTTTAACTCCACTTCTTGTACAGCCAATCGAGAGCAACCAAAGGGGCTTGGACTTTCATTCTTAGCTTAAGGGGAAGCTTGTTTACATCAAGCCCCAAATCATTTTGTACTATGTTAGAAAAGAAACCTAAATTTTTCTGTTGGACGAAGAAAAAAGGGGGTTTTTCTTTAGGTAGGGCGTGGATTCCAAAATTAGGAACACGAGTAAATGTCTGCCTCACAAGATAGGTTAAGCCCAGAAAAAAAGGCATACTTCTGCAATCATTCAAAAGCTTTGTGGCGTTAGATGGACTAAAACAGAGGGACGGGGGGGAGAATACAGAACTTCGAGGGTTAATCATATACATTTTCCT
>CAYFOX010000029.1:11029-11743 GCA_964344875.1 uncultured bacterium | reverse complement strand
TAGAACTAAATCTAATGGGAGAAAAAAATTATATGGGGCTTGGAAACATTAGGTAAAGATTGTAAAAAAAACACCAATGAATGGCGCTACTAGTATAAGTTTAAGTGCCCCGTTTCATGCATCTTTTTTTTGCTGCGAGTCCTTATAAACCTTTTCCATGATGCCCACCGTAAGTGCCATTGGTACAGTTACGAGTATAATTTCCCCCACCTTTTACAGTAACCTCTTTGCTTATCGTTTTGCTCTTAGCTAGCTGTTTTTTTGCAGTTGATTTACTGCTCTTTGGATCCTTTTTGGCCACAAATTACTCCTTTTTTTTCTAAATAACATTATAGTTTTTTTTTGTCAATTTTAGCGTTTAAGCCCATGTAATTTAAAGAGCTAGTAGACTTTTAAGCATGTTGAGCAATCGAAAATGTTGTTGATTGAGCATTAGGTGCATTTTATGTTGGAACCGGGTGAAACAGATCGTCTTTAGAGATGAATAAAGACTGATGAAATGGTCTTTGAAAGTTTTTCACAGGCTAATAGCCCTCTAAATTTCCCCTTTGTAGTAGAAACGTAACTCTCTCAATTTCAATGTGTATCACCTAAAGCTGGATAATAATATAATCATTTAGTATTTGGAATTTACCAAAGGGGTAAGAAAATGAAAAAGCGCACAAAGAGCATCAAATCTACTGCAAATAAGATCACGAAATCTAAGTATAAAAC
>CAYFOX010000029.1:2469-11019 GCA_964344875.1 uncultured bacterium | reverse complement strand
AAACAAAAAAGAAAGCTGTCGGGGGAGCATTGGGCTATTCCTGTCGAGATGAAGCTTCGGTTAGTAAACGTTATGAATCGTGTAATCCCACTTATTGCGGATGATATGTATTGATAACAATCGAAACCAAAAAAAGTAGCAGCAGAAAAATAGATAATTAAAATGAGGTTTATGATGAAAAAGATAAAAAAAAATAGTTCAGATAAAAAAAAATCACCAAAAGTAAAAGGAGGAGAATACATGTCAATAACGGGGTCTAAGCCGGTTTTTGTTGATAATAAAGTCACGAAAAGATAGTAAAATGCCCCTTTTGTGGGTATGTACCAGGAAAGTCGCAATCCCCCTGATTAATTTTTCATTTTCCTTTTTGTTCTTGGCTTTAGTTTTCTTTGAAACAGTTTTGCTGGCTTTGGGTTTTTTTTATAGGATTTACCCTTATTATAGGCCCGAAAAACATCTAGCCAATTAATGAAGATCAATACTGAGAGCAATAAAGCAAACTAAGAGTAGAATAAAAGGGTAGGTAGGGGGATCATAGCACCATTTTTGGGATTGTGAATCCAGTTGATTCCTAATCCAAACAGTAAAACTATCCCCCAGATAGGCTAAAAGTACACTCCAAAGCCCCCTTGTCTAGCAAGACTTTTTTGCTTCTTTAACGATTGAATAGACTCTTGCGGATTGTAGAACTGAAAAAAAGCTCATAGGTAGGAATGCGCGAGATGCAAATGAGGAGATCGTTTCCAAAATTTTTGCTGATCTCGTGTCAGGTCTTGAATAGTAGGAACCTGGATACAGAAGTGACAGCGCAGCTTCTGCGATTACCGACAGGGCAACAGAAATCCAAACACTTCGCTTAAAAATATTCAGTAAACGAGTATCCTTTTCGCTCACACCCTGATGACGATCCGTGTCCCAGGCCAAAAGGGGTAATAAATTAGTTAATTTCATAAAATCCTTTATAAAAAGCGTCAATATATTAAAGCATTTTACTTTTTTACAAAAGCTCCATTTGAACGGTATCGTAAAAATTTCTCCCTTTTTCGGTAAGAGCAAAGGAGTGCGCATTTTCTTTTATCAACCCTTTTTTTTGAAGGATAGCTAGAGAATCCAGACTATCCTTAAGAGCAACAGAGGTTTTCAAAACTCCCTCTTTTAATCTTAAGGATAGTCCTAGCTGCTCTTTTAGAAGAGCATCAGATGAGAGCATTTCTTCAAACAGAAAAGGGTCTGCCCCTTTTAAAAGGGTATTTTTATATTCATGCAGATTTTTGCAACACTGTGTTCGCTTGTTATTGAAAAAACTCCAAGCTGAGGGTCCTATCCCGATAAACTCGCGGCCTGTCCAATATCCAATATTGTGTTTTGAGCGGAGCCCTTTTTTGCAAAAAGCAGAGATTTCATACCTCTCAAACTCCATGGATTCTAAAACCTCGACAGCAGAGGTGAGCATCTCAAGACATGCCTCATCTGATGGACGCCTCTTTTCCAGGTCATTTTTAACCCGGTAAAAATAGGAGCCCTCCTCGATCATGAGGTTATATAGCGAGAGGTGAGTGATAGGGAGATCCTTTAATCCATATAAAGTTTCAAGAAAATCCCCTTTTTTTTGATCCATCAATTCGAAAATAAGATCTATAGAAATATTGTTGATTCCTGACTGGACAAGATGGTCGATTGCTTTTTGCGCGCTCCCCTTTTGGGAGTTGCGTCCCAAAAAATGAAGCTCTTTTTCTACAAATGATTGCACCCCTAGGCTTACCCGATTAAAGCCTAGTTGGGAGATGTTTTCACTCCATTCCTTTGTTACGTCCTCCGGGTTAGCCTCAATAGTCCATTCGACAAACGGGCTATGAACAAGGGGGAGGTTGGCTATTTTTTGCTTAAGTGTTGAAAGAAAATCAAGGGAGAGGATGGAGGGGGTCCCTCCACCAAAATAGACAGAGATTAATTCTCTCCCTTTTAGGGCATCCTGGTATTTTTCAAGGTGCAGGAGAAGAGACTCCAATAGGAGGTTCTCCGATTCCTTCGAATAGGGGAGCACAAAAAAACTGCAGTAGGGGCATTTTTTACGGCAAAAGGGGAGGTGCACATAAAGACTAATCGGAATTGCCATATAAAAGGGGAATCTACCAATCGTCCCGCTCGGGATCCTGGATCATTCTGGCGCGCTTCCAACGATTACGCTCACTGAAAGGATCTTCATCGTATTCCTGCGAGCCCCTTTCGCCACCCTCTTCAAACTCCTCATCCTCAAAAAGTGTAGAGGGGTCATCGTCCTCGTAAGAGCGTTCGTCCATATAGCTGATTTCTGAGTGATCCTCCTCTACGCCAATTTCAGGCATAGATTGCGGATCGTACCCCTGATTTTGCTTATTGCGTTTTGGGGCAACAAAATCCTCTGTCTCTCCACTCTCTTTGAGGTACTGTAAACGTTGCTTTTCTTCTTCAATTTTAGCACGAATCCCTTCGATTTCGACCCGGTACTTTTCCCGCTCTTTTTTGGGGACAAGGTCGTGATCAAACATCTTTTGAAGATCGGCTAACTCGATCTCTAGTTTTCGGAGTTTCTCGGACTTCATAGCACCTTTGGAAAAAAACTTTCAGCATTTTAGCAGACTATGGCTAAATGTCAATAGTGGAGGTTTTAAAAACTCTTTTTAAAAAAAGGGGGAGGGTTAGAGGTCTCCCACATAGTGTTGTCCAAACCTCTTTTTTAAATAATAATAGGATTGCGGATTAGGGGCGACAGCTTCCTGTTCCCGATGAGCATTCAGCATTTCGGGTGATACATCTAATTTTAGCCCTTTATGAAAAAAACGCATCTCATACCCTTTTTCCTCGTCGATGGAAGTGAGCATTTCACTATCTTCTCTTGGTGTTGCGGGCCGCTCTCTTTTTTCCGTAGATATCCCTGAAGTGCCTCTATTTCGTAAAAAGAAAACTTTAAAAAAACTCATAGCAAAAAGAGCTGTGGTGATAAACACAAAAGAGAGTTCAAAACTAGTAGCTTTTTGCTCAAAAGGGGGACTATTCATCTGCTCATGATTGGCAGGAAGAGGGGATAGGGGATGCATGGATAAAGAGTTTGCCTAGCCCATGAAAAAAATGCAAAGATCCTTTTTTACTATTTTTTATCTCCAACAAATCTATCGCCCCATTGTTCCCTTAACCTGTTGCGTTTTACAGCACCAAGGGCATCTTCAAATGACAAATCACAACTCAACGGTTTTGGACTTTCCCTAGGTTCGGGGACAGTAATGCAAAGATGCGTTGGTATTTTACGATTTTTTCTAGGTGAAGCGGGCATACCCCCTTCTTCGATACCCTCTTCTTCGTTACCCTCAACTATCGTCTCCAGTTGTGGGGGCTTAATTGGTTTACGACGAGGGTGTGGAGGTTTCTTTGCAGCCAGACTAGGCTCCTCAGATCTCACCGGGTTCCCAAATTCATCGACTCTATCAAGTTCCTGGGCCCGTTTTAGAGCACTGCCCAAAGACAAAATGGCAAAACAGGAGGCGGCTACTGCTGCAACAAGGGCAATTTTCCCAGGATTTCGCATCGCAAAACTTGTGCATTTTTCGGCCATCGCCGGGATGAAGTCTCCTATACGCATAATGGTATGCCCTACTCGTACATTAAGTTATATAAGAGTATATAGCAAATTTAATTATAAATAAATTTAAAATTTAACCTTTTCTCTTTCAACGTATTAGACGTTTTTGCACCACAGCACAAGTCGATTGGAAAAACAGGCGATTTTTGACAAAAACAGGTGCGTGTACACGGTAAACTTGGAAATTTTTTTCCCCCCTTTTGCCAACGTACGCAACGTCGATAGGGCAAGGAGAGTGTTGATCAGACAAAATCGACGAATTTGACGCTCGTGGGAAGGAAGTAAACAGATGTAATCCAGCGCTTTATGAAGATAGGCGCGTGTTTTCCCAATCAGATTGTGAAAGCCGGTTTCTGACCTTAAAGATAGGGGTATCCACTCCACCCCCCTTTTTCTATCCTGCTCTACGTCTTTAAGAATATTGGTCAGCTGTAGCCCTTTTCCAAAGTCAACAGAAGACTGTAGAAGGGGCCCTTTTGCCTGGTCAAATTTCCCTGTAAAACAAAAAATCTCGGTGAGCATTTCCCCCACGCTTCCTGCTACGTAGTAGCAATACTCCTCGAGCTCTTGGATCGTGCGGACTCTGTCTTCCTTTTTTCGCTCCAAAAATTTCAGCATCCCGTTACCCATCACCTTGCCTACTCGATAAATGCTTTCTTGAATCGTTTTATCGTAGGTAAGGATTCTTTTGATCAGGATAGAGGCGTCTTGCACAAGCTGAAGCTCCCCCTTCTTTGTGCTTTTGGTAAGTAAGGGAACGATCTGTTGAACAAATTCGGGCAAAATTTCGGGATTGTGCAGCGATTCGATCCATATTTTTATGAATTTTTTTTGATCCTCAAACTCAAGAGCCTCTTCATCTTCTATGGTATCCAGGATTCTCAAAAAGAGGTAGGCATCCGTGATTACCGGAATCAAAGGGGCATTCAAAAGGGGGATAGTTAAAGCAAATGTACGCGATACCTCGCGTAATAGAGTACTTTGCATGGTTTATTTATCCATTGAAGCTCATGAGTACGCGTCCTATAAAAGACCATACCAGGATATCTCAAAATGGTTTAAAAAAATAGAACTATTGCTCCATGAGGCTAGATTGTAAAAAAAAATACTCATTTCCCCTTTTCCTTGATAGGCGAGAAGTTTATTTTGGTAAATAGAGTTTTTTGTTATGGAGGGAAAAATAGACAATTAAAAAGGGTTGTCCGGGGATGAGCGAACTTTTTTTCTTAAGTCAGGAATACCTAGAGAGGGCCTTTGAGGAGTATTTGAAAGATCCCGACAGTATCCCTAAAGATCAGGCCCTTTTTTTCAAAGGGGTGGAGTTTGCCTACCGCGGCATGACTACAGCCCCGCACTTTTCTCAAGAGGTTACGGATCTTTTTTTTAAAGTCTATCGCCTAGTGGACCACTACAAGCGGTGTGGCCACTATAGAGCGACCACTAATCCTTTGAGCCAACTCCCTTTAATCCCTGTAGAGCTCACTCTTAAAGAGCACAACATAGAGGCCAAAGATCTTGAAAAAGAGGTTCCCACTTTCCAAATCTTAGCACAACCAACGGCTCCGCTATCTTTTTTGCTTGAGGTTTTAAAAAGCCGATATACGGGGAATGTCGGTTTTGAGTATATGCATTTGCAAGATGCTCCCCTTGTGATTAGGGAAATCGACCGGTATTTACTTGAGGAATACCAGTCTCAAATTGACGAGAAAGAATTAAAAGAGATCTACAAGGATCTCAAGCGTGCGGAAAATTTCGAAAGTTTTTTGCATAAAAGGCACATGGGGAAGAAGCGATTCTCTTTAGAGGGGGCAGAGAGCTTGATTCCGATGTTGGAATGTTTGGTCAAAAAGGGGAAATCGAGCGGTTTGACCGATCTGGTTATTGGGATGGCTCACCGAGGTCGATTAAATGTTTTAGCACATGTGTTAAAAAAGGAAATCAGTCAGATATTTTACGAGTTTGAGAGCGACTATACCCCGATGTATAGTGGAAGCGGCGATGTGAAGTATCACATGGGATTTACCAAAAAAAGGGAGGGTATTGAGGTAACATTAGCACCAAACCCCAGCCACTTAGAATCGGTAGATCCGGTTATTTTGGGGATGTGCAGGGCAAAATGCGACTTGGCCAACAACCCAACAGCTCTGGCAATTACTATTCATGGAGACGCAGCACTTGCGGGTCAAGGGGTGGTGTATGAGAGTCTTCAAGCAATGCGACTGGAAGGCTATAAGGTGGGGGGAGGGATCCACATCGTTATTAATAACCAGATCGGTTTTACAGCCACACCCGAAGAGAGCAGATCTACCGTCTATTGCACGGACATAGCTAAGGCGTTCAATTGCCCCATATTTCATGTGAATGCTATGGATCCGTTGAGTTGCGTCCGGATTACCAAACTAGCTCTACACATTGCGAGAACATTTCATATAGATGTGTTCATCGATCTTCTAGGCTACCGTAAATACGGTCATAATGAGGGGGATGAACCCGGTTTTACCCAGCCCCTTATGGTGGAAAAAATCAAAAAAATGCCTGAGGTTTCAAGTTTAGTGGCCGTTGATGAGACGTTTAAAAAACAAACACAAGAGACGATAGAAAGCGAATTGGAGCATATGTTCCAACTTGCCAAAGAATTTGCTCGGCAAAAAAAAGAAATTCCTCAAAAACCTGTGCAAAGTATCCCGTTTTTAAGCTCAAAAATCGGTTTAAAACAGGCCCAAGATATTTTAAAAAAGATCGCAAAAATCCCTGCCGATTTTCAAATTCATCCACGATTAAAAAAAATTATCGAAGAGAGGGGAGTGAAAGAGAAAATGGACTGGGCTATGGCAGAAGCTGTGGCTTTCGGTTCTCTTTTAGAAGAGGGTATTTCGGTGCGTTTATCAGGGGAAGATTCCAGACGAGGAACATTTTCCCATAGACACTCTACCCTCGTGGATCAAAAGGAAGGGAACCTGTTTATCCCGCTAAACAATCTGAGTATCAATCAGGCCCCTTTTACCGTAATCAATTCCTACTTATCTGAGTATGCTGTAATGGGTTTTGAGTATGGATACTCCCTAGTGCATCCGAATTCTTTAGTGATATGGGAGGGGCAATTTGGAGATTTTGTGAATGGGGCGCAAATCATCATTGATCAATACCTTGTATCCGCGGAGACGAAATGGGGGATAACGAGCGGATTGGTTCTCTATCTTCCCCATGGTTTTGAAGGTCAAGGTCCAGAACACTCCTCGGCACGTATAGAGCGATTTTTGGAGGTTGCGGCTGAAAAAAATATGGTCTGTGCGATCCCCACTACGACAGCCCAACTTTTTCATTTGCTCCGAAGACAAGGGATTTCTCATCCCAAGCGGCCCCTTATTCTGTTTACTCCTAAAAGTCTTTTGAGGGATGAGATCTCTTTTTCGCCTGTTGAAGAGGTTCACACCCATGAATTTTATCCTATATTAAAGAAAAGCACCGAGAACAAAAAAAGCTCTGTGTGCATTTTTACTTTCGGAAAAATAGCTTACGATATTCAAAAGAAAGCTGAGAGTTTACAGCGCGATGATTACCTTCTTTTTTGTATAGAACAGCTCTATCCGTTTGACGAAGATTATTTGAAGAATCAGCTAGAAAACCTTGGGGAAGTTACACGTTTTGTATTTGTTCAAGACGAACCCAAAAATATGGGCGCCTATCCACACCTCAGACCTAAAATTGAAGCGCTTTTAAATGGTAAAGAGCTCAGCTATATCGGAAGAAAAGAGTCGAGTTCCCCTGCATCGGGTTCTCCCAAAATTTCTTTGATGGAATTGGAGCATATTCTTAAGGAGATTTTCCATGAGTAAAATTCAAGTGGAGCTACCGGCCCCGGGGGAATCGGTCAAAGAGGTGCACGTGAGTCGCTTTTTTGTTAAGGAAGGGGATTTAGTTTCCAAGGATGCTTTGCTTTGCGAGATTGAATCGGACAAGGCAACCATGGAGGTGATTGCCCCGGCTTCCGGAAAAGTTTTTTTTAAAATACAACCACAAAACACCTATCCGGTCGGCACGATTGCTTTAGAGATCGATACGACCTTCCAACCAGAAGAAAAGGCTCAAGAGCCGCTTCAACCTCAAAAAATCGAACTAAAATCGGCCCCCGAGGCCCCTTTGGCCCCATCGCCAAAAAAAACGGGGGGAAGTTCGATCCGGCAGGGGATGGAGGAGTTTCTACAAAAGCCTACAAAAGTGGAGCAATCTCCACCAAAAATTGAGCCAATAAAAGGGGAAGCAAGCGCCTCTGGCGAGAAAAGAGAACCGATGAGCCTGATTCGAAAAACCATCGCTAAACGGCTTGTGGACGTCAAAAATGAGACGGCTATGCTCACCACATTCAATGAGGTCGACATGAGTTCTATCCTGCGTTTGAGAAAAGAGCATCAAGAGGCTTTTACCAAACAGCATGGGATTAAGCTTGGATTTATGGCTTTTTTTACAAAAGCGGTGGAGCGCGCCCTTGGAATCTTTCCAAGAGTCAATGCGCGTATTGATAAGGATGAGATTGTCTATCCCGACGGGATCCACGTGGGAATAGCCGTTTCTACGGAGAGGGGGCTTGTGGTTCCGGTTGTGCGTCATGTGGAGAAGCTTACTTTGGCGCAAGTAGAAAAGGAAATTGCCCAGTTAGCTCAAAAAGGTCGCGAGGGTAAACTGACTGTGAAAGATTTTGAGGGGGGCTCTTTCACCATCACAAATGGCGGGGTATTTGGCTCTTTGCTCTCTACACCTATTTTAAATCCTCCGCAAAGTGGAATCTTGGGAATGCACGCAACTTTGGAACGCCCCGTCGCGATCCAGGGCAAAGTAGAGGTGCGTCCCATGATGTATATTGCCTTAAGCTACGATCACCGGATTGTAGATGGAAAAGAGGCGGTCGGATTTTTAGTTCAGGTCAAGCGCTGGTT
>CAYFOX010000029.1:466-2459 GCA_964344875.1 uncultured bacterium | reverse complement strand
CGCTGTTTGGAAAATCCAGAAATCGGAGTTTTAGGTTTATGACAAAATCGATTGTGATTGTTGGGGGAGGGCCCGGCGGTTATGTGAGCGCTATACGGGCTAGCCAATTAGGAGCAAAGGTCACATTGATTGAACGGGGTCAAACACTTGGAGGGACTTGCTTAAATGTGGGGTGTATCCCGTCTAAAGCACTGTTGATGTTTTCCCATTACAAACACCTTTTTGACCATGAATTTCCTAAGGTAGGTATTGCTGCCGAGATCAAAGAGTTTGATTTCTCTTTGATGCAAAAAGAAAAATCCAAAATTGTGGATACATTGACGCAGGGGATTGCCTATCTGCTGAAAAAGCATAAGATCCGGCATGTGCATGGGGAGGCTCGCTTTGTCGCACCCAAAAAATTGGAGGCAAATGGCGAAATTTTTGAGGCCGACTACATCATCTTAGCTACCGGTTCACAACCTATCAGCCTCCCTTTTTTACCGATCGATGAGAAAAGGGTTCTCTCCTCTACGGGTGCTTTAGCACTAAAAGAGGTCCCTAAGCATCTTTTGATCATAGGTGCTGGGGTGATTGGGCTTGAGATGGGCTCTGTCTATCGGGCTTTGGGTGCTAAAGTGACATTTATAGAGTTTTTTTCCCGTGTTGCCGCAAGTTTTGATGCTGATGTGTCCCAAACGATACTTGAGATCTTCAAAGAGCGGGGGATAGAATTCCACCTAGATACCAAAGTAGAGCAGGGAGCTCCCACCCCGGAGGGAATCAAACTCACCTGTCAAGGTCCCAAAGGGTCATTTACTCTGGAGGGGGACTATGTCTTACAATCGATTGGTCGTAAACCTAATACCGGCGGCCTTTGCCCGGAAAAAGGGGGAATAGATTTGGATGGGAAAGGTTTTATTCCAACAGGGGCCGATCTACAAACAAAAGTCGAGGGGGTCTTCGCAATCGGAGATGTGGCTTTTGGGCCTATGTTGGCCCATAAAGCATCTCATGAGGGGATTGCTCTAGTCGAAACGCTTTTAGGAAAATCGTCTAATTACAACCTTTATGAAGTCCCTAATGTGATTTACACCCATCCAGAAGTGGCTCATGTGGGGATGAGTGAAGAGGACTTGAAGAAGCATAATCTCCCCTACAAAGTAGGTAAATTTCCGCTTAAAGCAAATGCTCGAGGACTTGTTGAAGGGGACCTCAAAGGGTTTGTAAAGGTTTTAGCTTGCCAATCGACGAAAAGGCTTATGGGGGCGACCGTGGTTGCAAGCCATGCGTCGGAGATGTTGCCGATGTTTCAGTTGGCAATAGCCAAAAAAATGTCGATTGATGAAATTAAGCATCTTATGATTGCTCATCCGACACTCAGCGAAGCACTTGTGGAAGCGGTGCTCATTGCCAACGGAGAAAGCCTCCATTTTTAGATGGATGCCTCTTAGAAAATCTTGTTTTTTCGAGGCAAAGCAAGAATAGTGATTCAAATGGGAAAAACTAAACGGCAGTTGTTTTCTCTAATCTCCTTAACGCTTCTATGCATGTTTCTTTATCTGTACAGAGTTGCTATGGATTTCCTATGGAAAAGGGATTAGAAAATTTGACCAGTTTTTTTTAAAGCCCAGTGTAATGAAAGGAAAAATGGGGGATGAATCCGAGCACAGGAGTTAGCCAAGCATACATGTTATCTAGATCCTGCAATTGGTCTACTAGCTGCCATGAGGTATAATCCTAGTTATATATCCCTATTTTTAACGAGAGTGGATCGATCTAACCTATTGAGAGTCAATTTATAAAAGAAGATCACAGAATGTTCTTGACTGATTTAGTAAAATCAATTCATTTAGTTGTTAGTAGTAAAAAAATAAGAGCGTCGCTAGATGCCGCTGAAAAAATTGGTTAAATTTTAAAGAGTATATGTATGAAAAAACTTCCGTTTTCAAAGAAATCTTCCAAAAAGGAAAAAGTTGTAAAAGGCGGGAAAAAAGCCGCTTGTAAAATGGGA
>CAYFOX010000029.1:0-456 GCA_964344875.1 uncultured bacterium | reverse complement strand
AAAATTTGACCAGTTTTTTTTAAAGCCCAGTGTGATGAAAGGAAAAATAGGGGATGAATCCAAGCACAAGAGTTAGCCATGCATACATGTTAGCTAGATCCTGCAATTGCTCTACATATAACAAACTATTAGAATTAATTGAGCACTATTTTTTTGGTTTCAACGAATCTAATTATTTTGCATAAGGCCCATTATCAGACGTTAAATGGGAGAAAAAAAGGGGGTATAAATAGAAAAAAAGGTGTCAACATACTCCCCATCTTGAAATAATCGATTCTGGGGCAAAATAAAGAGGTTTCCATAAAAAAAGGGCTTTTTTACTCTTTCAGAAGCTCTTCTACGACTTGATCAAGCTTATCTTTGTTATTCTCAATAATCGTTTTCGCGAATTCATCAATTTTCGTGAGATTTTGGAGGGAAAAATCAAAAGGATCGATGTTAAGCCATTGGTTGTCC
>CAYFOX010000028.1:7138-11797 GCA_964344875.1 uncultured bacterium | reverse complement strand
CTCCACAGGATTTCTCCCACAACCACCTCAAAGTTGCGTGTCTACCATTCCACCATCTGCGCGATGAAAAATAAAAGTATTGCCACAAGATTAATGGAAAGAGCTATTTCGGGCAATACTTTTATTGTTTTGGGGCTTATAAAGTTCTATAAAAAATGGTTGGATCCACTAAAACCAAAATGGTGCAGATTCTACCCCTCTTGCTCCGATTATATGAGCGAGGCGATCCAGAAAAAAGGATTGATCCGCGGGGGTTGGATGGGATTTTTACGCCTTCTTAAGTGTCACCCTTTTCACCCCGGTGGAATCGATTTTGTTGAGGACGGGGGAATCTCTAACTCTTTTCCTACTGATAAAACCTGACTTGTACCAATCTGATTGAGGGTAGCAATCTCCTCTACGCTCACTCCATAGCGACGCGCAATCTGCCAGAGGGTCTCTTTGGGCTCCACACGGTGGGTCACCCGTTTTTTTTCGGGCTCCCTTTTTGGAATTTCCAGAACAGGGTTTTCAAAAAACTGTTTAGCTCGCTGGCGCACCTTTTCGCTTCTGGAGCTTGAAATGAGATTTTTTACCCCCTCTTGCACCCAGGGTTGCTCCAGACCACAGAGGTCTAACAGTTCTAGAACCTGGTTGTCGTCAAGCGAAAAAAGATCGGGCTCAACCCAGAAATAGAGTGAGGCAACATTCTTAGACCTTCTCTCTAAAAGGGGTTTCAAGAAAGCTTTTAGGGAGCGTGTCGATTGCAAGTCGACTTCGTCAGAAAGGAGCAATACCTGCAAAATATTTTCTGGCTCCATCACGACCCCCGACGCCTCGAAAACCCTCTGAAGCCTTTGAAACTCTGGGGTGCAGAAAAGGGCTTTCTTAAGGCTATCAGGGGCTTTTTCTCCCCTACCCTTGAGTTCATGGATTAAACCCTCTGTAGATAGGGGCCAAATCTCTGTGTCCAGAAACTTTTTTACGGCAAAAAACTGAGAATCCGCCAAGCCTGCAAAAAGGGTAATATTGATCTTTTCCCCCCCCTCATTTTCAAAAAAAATCTCCCTTTTTTGCAAATCGGAGGAGACCAAAACCTTATCAATCGGAAAATAGTGGTACTGGGTCAAAACCCCCAGAGCCAAATCACGCCGTAAGAACCCACTCTCCACATGCTGGGAATTCATTAGCTCAACCTGGAGCTGCTCATTCGACATGGAGAAAAACTGCTTGAGGATCTCCCCTCCGACTCCCCGAATTTTTCGTGCATCTATGACCGGGTCCACAAGGCGAATCGTGGTCATAAGCTCTTTTTTTTCCCAGGCCTTTAACACCTGGGTCGAAATAAAAACGACGTTGAACGTTAAAGAGAGGATTAAAGCGGTCAAAAGCTTGGTGGGAAAGCGGTTTTCTTCCATTTTCTAACCATTACACCTTTTTTCGAAATTTAGGTTCAATCGAATTTGAAATGGGGGAAATTTTTTTAAAAACAATAGACCCATACAGGCAATTTTTCACTAAAATTGAAAGGTTAGTTCATCCGATCTCAGGCTAGAAATTTTTTTCAAAAAGGGCTATTTCGAATTGAGTGAAAAAGGGAAAAGATTTACCCTTTTAGGGATATGAAAGTACCTTTAGATTGGCTTAAAGAATTTATAGATATCGACGACATCCCGCTACAAAATCTCAGTGATCAAATGACCCTTTGCGGTCTAGAGGTCGATAGTTTTGATGAAAATCATTTAGAGGTGAGTCAAACCCCCGATCTTGGGTATACCCGCTCCATCCTTGGTGTAGCGCGCTTTCTTAGCCAGCTTTTAGATAGAAAGGTTCAACCGCCTAAAATAGAGCCGGTGCAGCCAATTTTAAACGCCCCTAGCTACACAATAGATGCACAGGCAAAAGAGCATGTGCTTAAATACTCTTTAAAGACCCTCCATGGCATCCAAAACGGCCCCTCACCCGAATGGATGCAAAACCGCCTGAAAGCTGCAGGTATGGTGCCAAAAAACTTGATTGTGGATGTCACCAACTATGTTCAAATGGCTCTTGGTCAACCAATGCATGCATTTGATGAGGACCTCCTTTTAGGACCCCTACACATCACCTTGCAACCCCATCTCGCCCCATTTAAAACCCTATTGGACACTGATGTGGAGATTCCGGCCCACGCGATTGTAATTCTTTCGCAAAAAAGGGTAGAGGCTATCGCAGGTGTGATCGGATCCAAATCAAGCGCTGTCACCGAATCGACTAGAAATATTGTGCTGGAATCGGCCCAATTTTCCCCTACCTCTATTAGACGTACAGCCAAAACCCTGCGCCTTTCGACCCCCTCCTCTCAAAGATTCGAAAACCAGACCGACCCTAACACCGTGGAACTTGCTCTAGAATATGCAAGCTACTTGCTATCGACTTATGGAAAAGCCTCTGTCTCTTTCCCATCCACCTCCCACAGCCAAACTTTTAAAACCCACAAAGCCCATATTCATTTGCCTAGAGTCGAGTCTTTGTTAGGGATTAAAACCTCGATGGATGAGCTGAAGAAAATTTTTATCCAGTTGGATATGAAAATTCTTGAAGAGAACTCTCAAAGCTTAAAAGTCGAAATGCCCCCCTACCGCACCGATTTGAAAACCGAGATCGATCTTATCGAGGAGGTGATCAAAATCGTCGGGTTCGATCGCCTTTTGGAAAAAACGGCCTCCATTCCCTTAAGCGACACCCCACCGGATATGCATGTCGCATTCAAACGGCTTTTGAGAAAAAAACTGCTTGAGCAGGGGCTGATGGAGATGATGACACCCTCTTTAATCAATAAAGAGCATCTTTTGAGCCCCAACTCCACAATTGAAGTGAAGAACGCACTCTCCGACCGCTCTATTTTACGCACTACCCATCTTTATGGCGCTCTTGAATCGGTTTTGCATAACCAAAACCACCACTGTCACACCCTTGAAGGATTTGAAATCGGTACTGTCTATTTCAAAGAGGGGGCACATTTTAAAGAGCTTACCCAGGTGAGCGTTACATTAGAGACCCCTGATGCCGACTTTTTAGATCTCAAAGGGGTTTTTGAAGCCCTTTTGGAGCAGCTTCATGCAGAAAAAAGCATAGCAATCCCGTCACATCTTCCCCAGTTCCACCCCCATCGCCAAGCTTTTTTAGAGGTAAGGGGGCAACAATTGGGTGTGATCGGTGAGATACATCCCCAACTTCTCAAACGTTTTGGAATCAAGCGCAGAGTCTATTTTGGAGAGCTTTCTTTGGAAGCTTTGATGCACATCACCCCAAAAACATTCCACATCAGACCGATCACCTCCTATCCATCAATTGAGCGTGATACCACTTTTGCGCTTCCTAAATCGATCACGTATGGTTTTATCGAGGCTTTAATCCAGCAACACAGGCCGAGTTTACTGCAAGAGTATTCCCTTAAAGGAATCTATGACCCCAATCCTCAAGGAAACGTACACAACGTGACCATGCACTGGATTTACCGCTCTTTCGATCGCTCTCTGACACAAGAAGAGGTGGATAAATCGATGCAGGAATTTGTTCATAAAATAGAGCATGAAATCAACTCTTGAAGAAAATAAACACTTTCAAGCATTCTTCAAACTAACTATTATGATGAGGTTTTTCATGAACCAGCGTGTTGCTTTGAGTTTATTAGCTCTTGCACTCCTAGCGTCTTGCGGTACATCGAGTGATGAAAAAAACGCAATTGCTCAACGTTACATTCACAAGTATGGCTATGATGTATCTTACGAAGATTGGAAAGGGCATGACTATCCGGGACAAGTGGTTACCACTTTGAAAAATGGGGTGACCATAGCAGAAACCTTTGAAGAGGGAAGGCTCCATGGACCAAGGACTGTTACCTACCCACACAGCCAAACGCTGAATCAGCTTGAGGTCTACACCAAAGGTGAATTAAAACGGCGTGTTACCTATTCCGTCCGCGGTGTCCCCAGCATGGAAGAGCTTTTCTCCTCTCCAACGGAAACAAAAGTGACCACCTGGTACCACTCGGGTAGCCCCCGCTCCCAGGAGGATTATTTGGGTTCAATTTTAATCTCTGCCGAGTACTATAATCCGCAAAATGAGGTAGAGTCAAAAATCGAAGAGGGTTCCGGGCAAAAAACGGTGCGCAATATCTATGGAGACCTCCTTTCAAAAGAGGTTGTTCGCAACACCGAAACCGTTTACCTAGAAGAATTCCATGCAAATGGGACACCTAAACTGATCGCCTCGTTCGAAAATGGGGATTTAGAGGGAAAGCGTCAAGAATTTGCCTATACAGGCGAACCTCTTCTTGTCGAGTACTACCATAACGGCCTTCTTGATGGAGTTGTCACAAAGTTTCAAAACGGTTGCAAATATGAAGAGATCCCCTACAAAAAAGGGGTAAAGCATGGGCTTGCTAAACGTTTTGTCGACGGAGAGACTGTCATTGAGGAGACAAACTGGGCCTACAACAAAAAGCATGGCTCCAGCATTATTTATGTTGATGGAGTGGCTAAAACAAGCTGGTTTTTCCAAGGGGCGAAAGTTTCTCAACCCCGTTTTGACGACCTGAATGGTCGACTCGAAATGCTGGCAAGCAACCAATCGTTTTAACCCATTTTTTCTCTCTTATTTCACTTAAAAAGGCTCCAAAAATTTTGGGGCCTTTTT
>CAYFOX010000028.1:0-7128 GCA_964344875.1 uncultured bacterium | reverse complement strand
AACCAACCTCTCTAATTCATTTTTCCTCTTTTTTCTCTTGAAAAGGGCCCCAAAAAAATTGGGGCCCTTTTTTTATCTCTTTGCAGTTGAATGGGTAAACCTTTTTCTCGTTATATTTTATAATAAATGTTATAAAAAAGAAAAGGAGGGGCTCCCCCAGCCCTCCCCTTGAGCTAAGTAAAACCCATAGGGGGAAAACATGGATCAGGAAGCAGAAAAAAAAATAGCCATTCTCGAGTCTATGAATGATCAGCTTGTAGCAGAGTTCAATCATTTGAATGCCTTGCTCAAAGAGCTTGGATTTGATGACGGGATAGAGTCGCTAAAAATTGCGGCTGTGGAACTTATACGCAAGCGCAAAAATTTAGAGTAGTTGTTCGCTATACCTCTTTTTAAAAGGGTGGGTTATCATACTGTGCGCCCGACTTAAAGAGGCATTTATAGCGCGGTTTATTTCTATTAGTCCACATTTTACGATGTAGATCTAGTGGACTATAAAAGACAGAGTGGTGTTTTTTATTCAAGGAATTGCTAAGGAGATTTTTTTACAGTTCCCTCGCACGCAGGAATGCTAAAATATGTACATCTGTTGATCCGAAAAAAGATTCAATAGAAGAAGCAGTACAATAAACTTTTAGAAATCTGTACCTATTTCGACGCAGATGTTCCAAAGATTAAAAAAGCTCTTGAAATAATTTCTCCATCACTTCGGAAGAAATCGCGGATTCTTCGATCATTTGATCGGCGAGTTCTGATTTATCCTTTTTGATCTGTTCCATACTTTCTTCTATAGAATGAAGCACAATATATCTTCTGGCAATCAACGGTTTTTCTCGCCCAACTCTGTGAGCACGATCAATCGCTTGCATTTCGGCCTGGGGGTTCCACCAAGGTTCAAAAAGCATTACAGTATCGGCCTCAACAAGGTTCAATCCAACTCCCCCTGCTTTCAACGTCATCAAAAACACACACCCCCCCGAAAACGTTTTAAAGCCCTCTACCACCTGGTCTCTATGTTTCGTCTTGCCATCTAGATAAAAAAGCGGGACAGCTTCGGCCTCAAGTTCTTGTTTAAGGAGTCCCAGAAGTGAGGAGAAATGAGAGAACACAAGCACTTTTTGCCCGTTTTCTATGTGCTCAAAAAGATCTTGTAGAACTCGGTCCAGTTTGGCTGAGGGGATATCTAAATCGATCAGTTTAGGGGACAAAACATGTTGCCTTAATTCTAAAATAGCAGAGAACACATGCTGGCGACTCTCATCGATTTTTTTTCTGTGCCCCTCCCTTAACAGGTCGTAGGACTCTTTTTGTTCGTCATACAGATCCACATATATGAGCTGCTCCATTTTTTTAGGCATTTGTAGAACAACATCTTTTTTCAATCTGCGTAATATGAAGGGTCTGGTCAAATTTTTGACTCGTTCCAGATCTTTAGGATCCATCTCACCTGCCAAGTCGGGCAGCAAAATGGTGAACAGATGGATAAGATCGGTGATCCGATTTTCAATCGGTGTTCCCGATAAAGCAATTTTAAATTCTGCCCTTAAGCGGTTTACCGCCTCAAAACCTTTTGTTTTTTTATTCTTTAGCCCTTGCGCCTCATCCAATACAAGAACAGCATAATCAATAAGCTCGAACTGCTCGATACAAGCTCTCAGCATCTGATAAGAGACCAAAAGAACACCTTTTTCAGGGATCGTTGTTTTTCTATCAAAAATCTCAACAGGCAAAGAAGGGTTGAATTTTGTTATCTCCTGTTTCCACTGCGTTAACAGCGTCAAAGGGGCTACGATCAGCGCTTTTTTATCCCCTAAAACAGAACTAAGAAAGGCTATTGTTTGTACCGTTTTACCAAGGCCCATCTCATCTGCTAATAGGGCTGCAAAACGGTTATTGTACTGAAAAAACAGCCAGTCCAAACCCTCTTTTTGAAAACCAAAAAGCTCCCCCAGGAAATGTTGAGAAATTATCTCTTCTTTCATGGGAATCAACCCCTCTATTTGGGTCTGATCGAGCCTTACCAAAAGCTCGGGCGCGTAAAAACGGGGTATAACTAAAGTTTGACTTTCCCACTTTTTGGGAACATTTTGCAAAACTTGAAGCTGAGAGTCGTCTAAAAACAGGTAGGCATCCCCATTTTTCAAAAGCACCTTCCCTTTTTTATGCGCGTCAAGTGCGTCTTTCAAAGAAAAGCTCTTTTTTTCAGATCTGTACTCCCCTTCCACTAAAAAGGATTTTTGATGGAGTTTTTTTATCCCTACAAATTCTTTAGAAAAAAGGATCGGCTCTTTTTTGGGACCCACCACGGTATAACCCATCCCATGCAAAAGGGTTAAAGCCTCCAACACTTTGTGGGTAGGGCAATAGTAAGAGGAGGTTTGCATCGGCTTATAGACATACCCCGCATCTTCAAGATCCTGGAAAAATCGATCGATCGCCTCCTTTGTGCCATTTTTTGTCTCGGTTTCAATGAACGCCCCCGTCTCATCTGCCAGACAGATCAGGAAACTGGCTTCGAAACTTGGGTGTATAAAAGGCTCTTGAGCCCTTTCTTTGACCACCTCCACCTTTGGACCCCATTCGGGGGGATCGACGAGATAAGCATCGATAAATTCTTGAACCTCTTTTGGAGAAAGGGTTAAGGGTTGTGAAAAAAATCGCTCTATTTTTGGGAAGGCTCCTGTAAATTGGCGAATGATCCCTTCAAAAACAAAAAAGTCTAGAGCACCATGTACTATCAAGGGACAAACATGGAAGGGAATTTTTTGGCTTTTGTACAAAAAATAAGGGTGAACGGTCTCTTCATAGAGCTCTATGAAGACATGAAAGGTGAGAAAAGGGTCGAAAAGGAGTTTTTTTCCCCCAAGCGATAACTCCCCCTTAGAGGTAAGAGTGCGAAGCGTCTCTAACCCCTTTTTCGCCTCAATTTGCGTTATCTTTTCCCCCTCTTGAATTGCAAAAGCCGTTTTTTTTGGATCGCTGCCTTGTAAAAGAGTGTATTTCACGCAATAACGGGCTCTTTTTTCGTCAAACGTTGCTTTTCCTCAAAAGAGAGTTTTCTAAAGGGGGTTTTCACCGTTTCAAGCGAAAAAGGCCTGACACGACCATTTTCGAGACAATTTTTAGAGCAACAACCTTTTGCCTCATCTACGCAAGTGGGACATGAGAGGATCAAACAATTGCAATCCATGTTTGCACAGTTATAGTAGGAGTCCGCACTTTTTTTACAAAACTGGCATTCAGCAATCGGTTCTGCCTCATCCTTGCTGATAGGGATTACCATCCTGTCGTCAAAGACAAATAGCTTACCCTTCCAAGCTTTGTTGCCGTTTTCGAGTCCATATCGGATAATCCCCCCCTTAAGTTGATAGACTTTTTTAAAACCTAATTTTAACATCAATGAGGAGTAAAGTTCACAGCGAATACCACCGGTACAGTACATCATCACGTTTGTTTTATCGGTATCATACCGCTCTTTAAGTTTTTCGGCATACTCGGGAAACTCTCTAAACTGGTCTAACTCGGGCAGCAAAGCCCCCTCAAAATGCCCCACTTTCCACTCGTAATCGTTTCTTGTATCTATGACTATTGTGTTGTCATCTTTTTCTTTGATCATTTTTTCCCACTCGGCGGCCTCAAGATGGACCCCTTGTAACGAGCTGTCTACTTCTCTATCCATCGCTACAAGCTGACGGCGGTACTTTACTATCAATTTAGCAAACGGGTGAACCGGGTGGTCATGAATTTTTATGTCAGCGGTTGGGAAGTTTTTGAGAACAAAAACGCGGTAGTTTTCCAAATTTTCTTTTGACACGGAGCATTGGGCATTAATCCCCTCCTCCGAAATATAGATGCGCCCCTTTGCCTGCAATTCTTCAAGAAACCTTTTGTGTTCCTTAATAACTTTTTGAGGATCATCGACTTTGGTAAAAGCGTAGTATGCGAGTACTTTAATGTCATCGGCCCAGTGCATAAAAAAAGTCCTTAAAATCGACAATGAATCTATCACATCCCGATTTTTACTTGTTTAAAAACTTGCCAATCCGTAATATTGGAGCTTCGATACGTCAGACAGTTAGGAGAACTATGGCTCGTTATCGCGGCCCAAAAAATCGAATTGCTCGCAAGTTCGGCGCAAACATCTTCGGAAGACGCAAAAATCCACTCGCAACAAAGAGCAACCCACCCGGTATGCATGGGGCGAAGAGAAAGAAACGCTCCGACTTCGGCAATCAGTTACATGAAAAACAAAAGCTTGCTAGCTTTTATGGTGTTATTCCATTGAGAACTCTCAGCCGCTACTATAAAGAGGCTCTAAGAAAAGAGGGTAACACATCCGATCTCTTCATTCAACAGCTCGAGTCCCGTTTGGATGTCGTAGTCTACAGAATGAAGTTCGCACCTACCATTTTTTCCAGCCAACAACTCGTGTCCCATGGGCATGTTTTGGTCAACGGAAGAAAGGTAAACATCCGTTCTTATCAAGTGAAGCCCAACGATGTGGTCACTCTTAAAGAAAAAACTTTAGAGCTATCTGTCGTGAAAGATTCCTTGACAAGCACAAGAGAATTGCCTGCCTACGTCAGCTTTGACTCAGCAACAAATAAGGGTTCTATCTTGATCCTCCCAGCTTTGGATCAGGTTTCATTCCCCTTACACATCAATGTTCCGGTTGTTTGCGAGTACTTGGCTTACACCTCTTAAAGGATGAAAGGGCACGATCAAGGGCCACTTGTTGGCTGTCACAACTCCGCCCAAGGCGGAGTACATAATGCTCTTATAGAGGCCAAAAGCTTAGGTGCCACGGCCTCTCAATTATTTACTAGCAATCAAAAGCAGTGGCGCGGAAAAACCCTCTCTGCCGACGAGATTGAAAAATGGGAAAAGTCTAAAGCCGATTCGGGTGTACAGGTGGTGATAAGCCACGATGGCTATCTGATCAATCTAGGCTCTCACCTGGATGAACTTCTCGAAAAGAGCCGTAAAGCTTTCCAAGAGGAGATCGAAAGGTGCCAAGCGCTTCATATCGACTTTCTCAATTTCCATCCCGGAACAGCAACAGATAAAAATCCAGAGCGTTGCCTTGATACCATCATAGATTCCCTTTTAAGCTTTGCCCCCCTTTTTGACAAAAACCAAAAACTAAAGCTTGTTCTGGAAACTACCGCAGGTCAAGGAAATACTGTAGGCCACACTTTTGCCCATTTAGCCTACATTCTACAAAACTGCCACCACAAGATCCCGCTGGGTATTTGTATCGATACCTGCCATATTTTTGCTGCAGGTTATGATATCCGCACTCCGCAGGCCTGGGATCAAACTCTCAAAGAATTTGACGAAATTGTTGGGCTAAAACATCTCGACTGCATGCACCTGAATGATTCCTTAAAGGGGCTTGGCTCCAGAGTAGATCGGCACAGCTGTTTAGGTTACGGGGAAATAGGGATTGAAGCTTTTCAATTTGTAATGCAAGATAAGAGACTGAAACATCTGCCCAAATGCCTAGAGACACCCGAAAAGGAGGCGCGCTGGGAGGAAGAGATTCAGATGCTCAAAGATTTTTACTACCATAAACACTAATCATTAGGATATTCCATGATGGTTGATACAAAGCTCAAGCGGACTAAAGTTTCCGACATCGATTCCGGCCATATTGGCAAACAACTTTTCCTGCAAGGATGGATACGCACCTGTCGGTCGCAAAAAGGGGTCACATTTATTGAACTCAATGACGGCTCTACCATCAGAAATATCCAATTGATCTCTAATCAGGAGCACCCTCTTCTTACGGGAGCCTCCATAGCAGTCTCTGGAACTTTGGTAAAAAGCCCCTCTCCTAAACAACCATTTGAACTCCAGGTAGAATCTTTAGAACTCATCGGAGAGGCTAACAGCCTTTTCCCTTTGCAAAAAAAAGGGCATACGCTCGATTTCTTAAGAGAAATCGCCCACTTGCGCCCAAGAACCAATACCTTCGGGGCGGTAGCTCGAGTGCGAAGCCGCATGGCTTTTGCCGTGCATGAGTTTTTCCAAAAACGGAAATTTTTCTACGTGCAAACACCTGTCATCACCTCTTCTGACTGTGAAGGCGCCGGCGAACTTTTTGAGCTCATCACCGAAACAAAAAACTTCTTTGGGAAAAAAGCGTTCCTTACCTGCTCAGGGCAGCTTAACGGAGAGTGCTTTGCTACAGCTCTTGGAGAAATTTACACATTCGGCCCCACCTTTAGAGCCGAAAATTCCCACACTTCGCGACACCTTGCTGAGTTCTGGATGATTGAGCCCGAAATGGCCTTTTACGATCTCAGCTTGAACATGGAGCTTGCAGAAAGTTTTGTCAAACACCTGGTCAAAACGGCTCTTGATGAATGTAGTGAAGATCTCGACTTTTTTGAAGAGCGTTACGAAAAAGGGCTTAAAGAGCGCCTGCAAATTGTATTAGACCGACCCTTTTCCCGTATCTCCTATACTGAAGCGGTGGACATGCTCTTAAAATCCAAAAAAGAGTTTCAATATCCCGTTGAATGGGGAAAAGATCTCCAGTCGGAGCATGAACGCTATATCGCTGAAACGGTAGTTGGCGGCCCCGTTATCCTTTATAACTACCCAAAAACGCTTAAACCATTTTATATGAAAGCGAATGACGATGGAAAAACTGTCGCCTGTATGGATGTGCTTGTCCCTAAAATTGGAGAGATTATTGGTGGCTCGCAAAGAGAGGATGATCTTACTAAATTAAAGGAGGGGATCCGCTCCCATGGTCTCAACCCCAGTGATTATGACTGGTATCTCGATTTAAGAAGGTTTGGAACTGTCCCCCACTCCGGATTTGGGCTAGGTTTCGAGCGGGCTGTCCAATTCATCACCGGGATGGAGAATATCCGGGATATCATCGCTTTCCCTAGAGCTGCAGGGCTCTGCTCTTTCTAGGCGATTTTATAACCTGTGTTTCTAAGCCCCCTTGCAAGGGGGCTTTTTCTTGAGTTAACTCACTCACTATCACATGGTTAATCAAGAATAATTTTTTTTACCGATCAAATTTGAAAGATCTGCTACAATAAGGCATATGAGCGATAAAGTATCAGGTAGCGGTGACGGAACCGCGCGTCATTACAACAGATCAGATTC
>CAYFOX010000027.1:0-11832 GCA_964344875.1 uncultured bacterium | reverse complement strand
ATAGAAAAAAACATAAGGAGAATTATAGTCATGTTTAAACTTAGAGATATCTGTTTTTTTGTTGCGGGTGCTGCTTTTTTTCATATGATTTCCCACATCTTGCTACCTTTCTATATTAGCTTACCCTACGAGTTTGGTTGCATCACTATCACCTACGGTTTAAATAATACGATCATTGTTTTGAGCGCTATTGTTACCGCAGTTCTTTTATATGCTGGTGTAAAACTGAAAAAATAAACTTATTTTTAGACCTAAAGTGAAACCCTCTACGTCCTAGAGGGTTTTATTTATTTTAGAAAAACCAGCTGAAGCCTGTAACAGAAAACCCATCCCTGAAAAAAGATTTCTCTTAAATCTCTTTGCTTGTAAAGTGAGAGGTTAATGAGGCATTGAACGGAGACTTTTTAAGGTGGCTAAGGTCTACTTCTATTACTCTGCCATGAACGCAGGGAAAAGTACCACTCTTCTACAGGCAAGCTATAACTACATCGAAAGGGGGATGCAAACCCTTTTATTTGCCCCCAAAATCGACCAGCGTTTTGAAAACACTGTGATCTATTCCAGAATCGGTCTGCAACAAACAGCGGTCCCTTTTGACGAGGAATTCGATTTTTTTTCCTTTGTCCAGCTCCAAGAAGAGCATACTCCAAATATCCGCTGCATCTTGATTGACGAAGCCCATTTCCTCAAAAAAAAACAGGTGGAAGAGCTGTTCCAAATAGCTACTGAATTAAAAATTGCCGTTTTGTGCTACGGTCTGCGTTCAGATTTTTTGGGAGAGCCTTTCGAGGGGAGTCGTTATCTACTTGCCTGGGCCGAGGAGATTACCGAAATCAAAACTATCTGTACCTGTTCTAGAAAAGCGACGATGAATATGCGCATAGATAAAGAGGGTAAGGTAGTGACTATCGGATCACAAATCCAGATCGGAGGCAACGAAAGCTACATTTCCAAATGCATGCGCTGTTTTCGAAAGGAAGTTTTCCAACCTAAACAAGAAAGTATATCGGAGCCCTCTTCATGAAAAAAGTCCTCCCCTATATCGTCTGTTTTTCTGCAGCCCTTTTTTTAGCCTACGAGCTGATGCAACTGCACATGATGAATGCGATCTCCCCGTTACTGATGAAAGATTTGGGCTTGAGTGCCACAAGTTTTGGCTATATTAGCGCTACCTACCTTTTAGCTGATGTGTTCTTTCTTCTTCCTGCGGGAATAATCCTAGACCGATTTGAAGTGAGAAAAGTGATTCTGTCAGCTCTTTTTTTATGTGTTTTGGGAACAGTTGGGTTTGCTTCAGCACAAAGTGTTTGGACCGCCGCCATTTGCCATTTTCTCTCAGGGATTGGGAATGCTTTTTGTTTTTTAAGCTGTATGATTCTTGTAACCCGATGGTTTGAAAAGAAAATGCAAGCACGGATCATGGGATGGATTATCACCATAGGGATGTTAGGGGCTTTTCTTGCCCAGTCCCCCTTTTCCCTTCTTGCTGAGCAATACGGTTGGAGACAAGCTCTTTACATTGATGCCCTATTTGGTGTGGGTTTATTGGGTTTATTGTATTGGACAATTCAAAATCCCGCTCAGGTGGAAACAAAAGTTTCGAATCAGAATCTTCTCTCGGAACTAAAAACTGCTTTGAAAAATCGGATTACTTTGAAAGTGGGTTTATACACGGCATTTCTCAACTTGCCTCTCATGGTGATAAGCGCCGTTTTTGCCAATCTTTTTTTAACCCAAATCCATGGCATTTCTCTGACGCAAAGCGCTTTTATTGCAAGCATGATCGCCATCGGCACTATTTTCGGCTCGCCAATGTATGGCACCCTTTCTGATCTTTTCGGCATGCGCAGAAGATGGATGGTATTGGGAGGTATTCTTTCCAGCATCACGATGTTTTTGATCCTTTTCGCCCCCTCTTCACTATTTTACCTCGGTTTTCTTTTCTTTCTTCTAGGACTTTTCACCTCTTCCCAAGTCTTAGGCTACCCCACCATCACCGAAAACAGTCCCCAACATCTTCAGGGGACATCTATGGGAATCGCAGCTGTAATAATAATGGGTCTGCCCATGCTTATTCAGCCTTTGACGGGAACGCTCATGGATCTTTTTTGGGCAGGGACTATGACAGAAATGGGGAACCGTCTCTACCCCTTCGAAAGCTTTTTAGCCTCCTTTTCTCTTCTGCCCCTGTTGTTTCTTCTAGCCTCTTACCTAGTAAGTAAACCTCTCTCAAAAGAGATTCACAAGGAAAAGCTATTAGAGGCATAAAACCCTTTTTATAGGGCTTTAGAATTGTGCCTCCAGGCTGAAGTTCACAGAGGCTACATTCATGGTTCTGCCCCACTGGTAACTTAAATCTAGGCTTGCTTTTCCTCGGTCTTTCAGTTTTGCTATAAATTGGATCTCAGAAAAAAGCTGGCTTTGATTGACATTTAGTCCCTGGAAGTCCAAGTTTGAATAACATACTTGGCTAGGCACTAAAAAATTGGCCTCGTAATTATTAGACGTAATCAGACCATTTAAGACATAGCCCAGCGCTGCCCTTGAATCCAAGGAAAGGTCGTTATCGAAGCAACGTACGATTCCCGCTGTGCATTTTAAAAGCGCTCTTGCCGTAGCATTCCACTGTGATGGGTATGAAAAATCTAAAGAATCTGCACCATTTTCAGTGGTCCCGTTCCGGTAAATCCCTGAAAAAGTCATCTGAAAAAGGGGCTCTAAGTACTTATTTGAGCTAAGGTCCAAGCTATAATGACATTGTACTTGTCCCGAGAGATTCCAGGTTGAGGGTTGACAGTAGGCCGTGCGATTCACGCCTGGATAAACAATATATCGGAAAAATTTCATTGCATCATACGAACCCAATAATCCCGAGGTAAGGTAGAGGTTTTCAATTTTTGTAGATACGTAAGGACTGAAATAAAAACCATTGGAAGAGATCCTCCCCTGTTGAGAATAGAAACGATAGAAACTGTGCGTATAGGCTGTTGCGAATCCATAGAACGTATTCTTAATCCATTGATTCTCATATCCCAATCCTAGTCCAGTAGTATTTCCTCTATACCCAATAGCATAGTTATTTCCCCTTTGGTTCAACCAAAAAGAGATTGGGCTTACGAAAAAAGTGTTTTTTGGCATGGGGCTGTAGGTTTTGTAATAAGCTTCTGAGAGTCGATCTGTTCGATTCGATAATAGATTCATTATTTTGCTTTGATTCTCCATCTCGATCAAAGTAACCCCACTCATCTCATCTGGGGCTATTGAAGAAAGGGCTATAAGATAATCTTGCGGCGAAAGCCCTACCAGGCCAAGCTTAATTTGTTGCAAGTCTCCGGTCGATGTAACATCATCACAAAATAGTGCACTTGCCACTTCAAAACTATTTCCCGAAATAGCACTGTTGGGTAACGGAGGGACAAACTGTCCTCCACCGCCTCCTCCAGAATCTACTATTAAAGAGTAGTTCGTTGAAGTAAGTACAAAAACGGGGTTCACAACCGTACCCGAATTTCTTGTGGTGAAATCAGAATTAATTACACCTGCCGTCAAAAATGTGTAGGTGGTTCCACCCACATAAAAACCGGGTGTCTGAATAATATTCAAGGTTCCATTCAAATTGGCGATTCCTGTCACAGCAACTAGATCACAAGCTCCGCTAGGGTCTATTTCAATATTCAATGTAGCTGATGAAGACTGTGTGTAGTCGCCTGTAATATTTATTGTTCCAATCGAGTTGCCCGGGTTAAGTGTACCACTATTAGACATGTTTTTAACACTACCCGCACCGTAGGCTGTTGTTCCCCCCGCTATGCTGATATTCGCGCTCGAATAGTTCGCATTTACCCCCAAAGAACCCCCGGAAACAGAGATGTTTCCAGTATAAGTCCCGGATGCGCCAGTCAGGTTCAGATTTCCCGAAAGATTTTTTGTCAAAGGACCATTTCCCAAGATTGTTCCACTATACGTTCCATTTGAGCTCTGATTGAAAATGAGAGCACCGCTATTTGTGATGTTGCCCTTGATCGATCCAGAGTTTCCTGCTACTGTTCCCCCTGAAATATCGATTCCCCCAGTGAAGCTGTTCGTCCCAGACAAAGTGAGCACTCCGCCAAGGCTGACTGATAGAGTACCGTTTCCCGACATGTTACCGCTATAAGTTCCCCCGTCTAGAAATCTGACAAGAGAATTATTGATGATATTTCCCTGTATGCCCGTCGTATCACCAGAAAGAATACCTCCATTTACTGTTGTCCCCCCCGAGTAGGAGTTTGAGCCTGTAAAACGATAATCCCCTACCCCATTTATGGTAAGAGATCCGCCCGTCCCCGAGATAGGACCTGTAATTTCGTAAACACTTACTGAGCTGGCAGTAAGAGTAACCCCATTAGACCCAAGCAAAAATGCTCCTCCCCCCGTAGCAGAATTTAATGTAGGAGTTGGTGCATTTGATAGGTCTAGTGACGAACCTGTCCGTGTGGCCACTGTAGCGCAGTTTCCCGTCAAAAAAGAGCCCTGAACAACTACAGTCCCCTGATCGATAAAAAGTCCACCGGAAAACGAACTATTAGCAGCAGATATTGTTGTTGTACCTGCACCAGTTTTAATAAGTGCTGATGCACCGGAGATAGAACCAGAAATCGTTTTATTCAAGGAATTATTCAGTTGAATATTACTATCAATAATAAAGTTTCCAGTGGATTCAAAATTATTCAGGCGGGCGGATGTCGCTGTAGAGGCAACCTGAAAGGTGCCGTTATTTGTAACAGAGGACACAGAATTTAAAGGAGAGTTGCCACCAATTACAACAGCACCTTGAGAAACTACAATATCTCCAGAAAACGATTTCTGGATTGTATTGAAGTCTATAGTCCCTGACCCGGTCTTTACAATCGTAGTGCTTCCGGAAACTTGAGCCGAAAAAGTAAATATGCTACTTCCGTAAACCCCAAGAGTTGTTGTGCCTGGCCCAATTGTTACAGGCATGGAAAAATTGATGTTCCCTCCATTTGAAAGAATCGGACTTGAACTCATTATAATACCACTAGCGTTTGGGAAACTACTTGGTACAACTAAAAACTGTCCTCCTCCCGTCAAAGTGATTTGCCCACTGATTGTATTATTTGAAGGGGGTGCAATATTCGTATAGACACCGGAATTAATTGTAAGATCCCCGGTTCCAACGATATTTCCCGATAAAGTAAGCCCACTATGTTCAAGAATAGGACTATTTGTCACGGTGATATTGGAGGGGAAACTGCTGTAGGTTGTCACCTTTAATTTCCCGGCATTCAGTTCAAAGTTATTGATAGGTCCTACGTCTGCCAAAGAGGAGATCTCTAGTTCCCCCTCTGAAAGGATCACTTTATTGCTAATATTGGAGGCCCCAGCTAAGGTAAGTTTGGCCGATCCCGTCTTAACATATGTATTGCAATTGATTTGGCCTGAGAAACTACCGTTTCGGTTTTGCTTACCTATCAAGGTGCCATTATTTCCACCTAAGGTTGTGCCACAGAAGATGTAACTAAAGGTTGTGCTCTCAAGTCCTCCCATTTGTCGGCCACTACCAGAGCTGTCAAGTATAGCTAAACTCGCGTTGTTTAAATTTGTGTAATAGCTGTTAGGGAAACTTGCATCTGTCAAATTGAAACAACAAGATAAAATCCTAAGGCCCCCCTCGTATGTGGAACTTTGACCTATATTGAAAATATGAACAGAAGGGTCGAGGACTGCACCAGAATAAAGAATTGAAGAGGAGGTTCCGGTTCCGGAGGTAAAGGAGCTTGAGGAATCAAAATTTACAGTATTATTGGCATAAAAACCACAGTTTGTCTGGTTGAAGTTGAAATGATTCGATAGAGTAGTGACGCCTGATTTAAAAAGAGCTAACTGGGTATTTGCTCCGTTGAATGTAAAAGTACCAGAAGGAATCACATTCCCGTTTTGATAGATATAAAAACGCCCACTTTCCAAACTGGTAGTCCCAGTCCCATTCGAAAGAGTTGCTCGGTATTCTAAATCTGCCCCCCCCTTGATGACTAGGTTTCCATTTACAACTGAATTGCCGTTGAAAACTCCGCTATTAGAGGAATCTACGATATAAGTCGCTCCAGTGGCTACGTTGATTGTGCTTAGAGTTTTCTCTAAAGGATAGGTCTGTAATGTTCCCTGACTAACACTTACCTGATCGTTATTGACGTTGCCAGTTAAGACAAGCTGCCCTGTACCAGTCTTAATTAAACTCCCGGGGCCTGTAAAATTTCGAGAGAGCGTAGCTGTAGTAGTTGCTGTATGGTTAATACGAATGGTGGCTAATGTTTGAGTAATATTTACCGGACCGCTACCTCCGAAAGCATCTGGTGAACCAGCAAGAATTCCCTCTCTGACAAATAGGTTACCATTTTGATTATTCGTACCTAATAAAGTGAGAATTGCTCCCCCTGTTTTAGTGAAAACTCCTGAGCCGGTAATATTTCCTGCAAAAGTGCCAGTGGAGGCTTGATTAAAAATGACTTCAGAACTTGCTGCCAGGGTGATATCCCCTTTTATCGAATCGGCATTTCCTTCAAGAATACCATCCAGGATATTTGTCCCCATGCTATAGGAGTTTACTCCGGTCAAATAGAGAATACCCGTCCCCTGCTTTGAAAGAGTTCCACCAGAATAGACGCTTCCAGATAAAGTCATTTTATAAAGGGTCCCAGATCCATTATCATTTACCCAGAATGTGACCCCCCCACTTAAAGAGACATTTCCTGAAAGACTTACATCTGTATAACCTTGTAAAACTGACCCGTTATACAAATAAAATATAGAGGCGTTAGGAAAAGCATTGTTATTGACGTTCAAAAATCCAAAAGTCTTTAGCACTGATCCGGTAAATGGGCTAGCTGAAGCGGGCAATATTGTAAAATTATCGGAAAGCAAGCGTAAATCCCCGCTTCCGGAAAATGTTCCATTAAGATCGGCATTTGCCCCCGATAAAGTCGCTATTTTTCCGGCAGGGACGTTAAAATTGTTTCCTATTGTGATCAGGCTAGCAAAGTCTAAGGTACCCCCGTTAAAAGTGATTAATGGGGGGCCTAATGTTCCTGAAATATTGCCCTGTGTTGCGACTCGCAAAACTCCTTCATTAACACTGATCGGGCTCCCAAAATTATTTGAAGATCCGCTTAAGTAGAGTGTTCCTGACCCTGTTTTATGGAAAACAGAAGTGCCCCCTGTAGCGGCACTTGTGATAGTCCCCGACCAGGTAACCACATTACTTCCTGGGATAAATACACTTGCAGCACCGTTAAAAAGAAGTTCATTGGGATAGGTATTTTCTTCCGCTAAAGAAAGAGTTCCACCATAAAGATTCACCGCTGTGCCATTCATGGCATTTAAAGTGTTAAATTGTAGAACACCCCCGTAAAGTTTAGGGGGTTGGGGTAAGTCATATAAGTTTGTGACCCTTAATGTCCCCCCACCGGTCTTTGCAAGGTAAGCTGTTGCGCTAGTACTGGCAAGAGTTTGAATATTCATGACTACATTAGTAGCAAGATCCAAAAGACCACCATCACCACTCAAAGTAATGGTCCCATAAGAGGCAAGTGTCGATGTGTTGGAAAATGAAATTTGGGAAAGGGTCGCTCCAGATGGAGTTGCTAATGAAAAAGAAGGGGGAAAGTCCACCGTAGAGCCTAAGAGCATGACTCCACCGGTCGTTAGGTTCGAGCCCACCACAATACCTTCACTATTGTAAACTAAGGTGTCCGCATTCGCTAAATGAAATAATCCGTCCCCAAGTTTAATCATTGGAGCCATGAGGGATAAAAACCCCCCCGCAACAGTGATAGTTTTAGTCGCTGAAACATTAAAATAACAATTAGAACCGGCTGTCCTGTTAATCGACAAATAATCGTTGATAACGGTATTTCCCTGAATGAAAAGGGTAGAATTCCACATTTCTAAACTAGAAAGAGTATTTGTCCCGGTTCCATCTAAGTAAAGATTGGATGAGTTGGGTACATATAATCTACATTGGATATCAAAGGGGCCAGAAAGCGTCATGTTAGATGAGGTATTCAAGCTAGCCGAGGCTCCCGCTAGGGTCACGATCGTTGTGTGTAAGTTTATCAAATGACCGGCATTTAATGTGTTGTTGCCATCAACAGTAATTGTCCCCCCCAAACCACCGGGAAGATCAAAACGGATATGATCTGAAAGGCTTGTCGCATTTTGTATTGCATAGGCAAAAGATTGATTATCAGAAATATTCCATGATGTCGTCTTTACATTATAATTTGTTGAAAAGAGGGGTAAAATCAAAAAAAGTGCAAGAATGCGCAGTCTAAAAGGTTGCAAAAATTAGGTCCTTGGTAAATCTTTGCGTAATCTATTTTTAGCGAAAAAAATTATTTAATAGAAAGTTTTTCATCCATCTTATGCATTTTTTCGATGCATTTTTTCGCTTAAGGCTTTATGATAAAAGGTAAATAAATTAAAGAATCGGTTTTGAGCCGAAGTTGTCTTAAAGTTTTTCATGATCCGAACGTTCTATAATGATCGATAGAACACAGTCAGAATCGATTGAGAACAAGATGTATTTCCCTCAACCTCATAAAATAATTGTTTCTTCACACGGGGTGCTTTTTGAGTCTTTGGAAAAAAGTGATTATTGGACTGGTTTTGGGGGTTCTTTTGGGCTTTTTTCTTGGAGATTGGTCCACCTACCTGAAACCCTTTGGGGATATTTTTATCCGCCTGATCAAAATGATCATCATCCCTTTAATCTTTTTTTCGATTGTCACCGGGATCACTAATGTAAAAGACACCAAAACTTTGGGAAGATTGGGTTTAAAATCCCTTTTTGCTTTTCTTGTAACCACTTTTTTAGCCATCACCATTGGCCTTGTAATAGGTTCTATTCTCGAGCCAGGGGCAGGGCTTACTCTAAATCTAGACAAATCGTTTAGACCTGATAGCGCCCCCGCCCAAACGACGCTGCAACTTTTTGATACCATTTTGAATATTGTCCCCGACAATGCAATCGGAGCTATGGCTCAAGGGACTATTTTACAAGTCGTTTTTTTTGCCCTTTTCACCGGCTTTACCATCAACACTATCAAGGGAGAGATTGCGGAAAAAATCTCCGATTTTTTTCGAGTAGTCTCTCATATGGTGTTTCAGATGGTCCATCTCATTGTGCAGCTGTCCCCTTTGGCGGCCTGCTTTTTGACCGCTTGGGTAGTTGGGACGCAAGGGGCTACGGTTCTTGTTTTACTTTTAAAACTTGTAGGGTGTGCCTATTTGGGGTTTTTTATTCAGTATCTCCTTTTTGGAGCCTTAATATGGTTAACAACGGGCCTTTCCCCAATCCCGTTTTTCAAAAAGAGTTTTGAGTATCAGGTAATCGCTTTTTCCACCTCAAGCAGCAAAGCTGCACTCCCCACGACCATGCGGGTTGCAAAAGATAATCTTGGAATCTCTCAGGTCAGCTCCTCTTTTGTGCTACCTTTAGGCGCCTCAATCAATATGGTAGGGATTGCTATCTACATCAGCCTTGCGGCCCTTTTTTTTGCTCAAGCTCTAGGAAAACCTTTATCCTTTTATGACTACATGCATTGGGCTCGATCGGGGGGGCGGGAATCCCTAGCGGAACGATTGTAATGCTACCCCTGGTTCTTGGTGCTGTTGGTCTACCTATCGAAGGGATCGCCCTTATTTTAGGTATAGACAGGATTGTGGATATGATGCGCACGACGATTAGCATAACAGGAGACGCAACGGTTGCTTTAATCGTCGATCATTCAGAGGGGCTCTTGAATAAAAACATCTACAATAGCTCCCAAATCGTTGAGAGCTAAAAAAAAAGCTCATTAAATCCTTTTTTTGCAGCAATTAGTTGCTTTAACGAAAAAACAAATTTTTACTACTCTTGCATCTTTTTGTTTTCTAGCTCTATAGTGGGCCAAAACTTGGGATAGGAACATGCGTTCAGGCCGTGTGGAGAACAAGGTAGCAATCGTCACAGGAGCTCAGCAAGGGATCGGTTTCAAAATTGCAGAGCTTCTGCTGCAAGAGGGTGCTTTTGTTGTTTTAACAGACATAGATGAGACGGGGGGAAAAAAAGCTCTGGAGAAACTTCCTCAAGGTCAAGCACTGTTTGTTCGTCATGATGTCTCCAAAGAGGGAGATTGGCAAACCGTTTTCGAGAAAACTATCGAATGGAAAGGGCAGGTCGATATCCTTGTCAATAATGCCGGTATCAGCGGTCTTACAAAAGGATTTCGCCCCCAAGACCCTGAACATACCACATTAGAGGATTATAGAAAAATTCAGGGAGTCAACGCCGAAGGGACTTTTCTTGGTTGCCGTTTTGCCATTCAACACATGAAAAAAAATGGTGGCAGCATAGTAAATATCGCTTCGCGCTCCGCTAATGTGGGGGTGCCAACCATGTGTGCTTATGCGGCATCGAAAGCTGCCGTAAGGAATCTGACCAAGTCGGTCGCCTTATGGTGTTGCTCGCAAAAGTATCCGATTCGTTGCAATTCGATCCACCCAGCTGCCATCGATACCCCTTTTTGGGATCCGATGACAAGTGGGGAAAATCAGGAGAAGAAAAGGAAAAAAATCGCCTCTGAAATTCCCATGGGCCATATGGGGGAACCTCTAGATGTGGCTTGGGCTGTGATTTATCTAGCCTCGAAGGAGTCTAAATTTGTCACTGGGTCAGAATTGATTGTGGATGGAGGGATCCTTGCGGGGTCGAGCGCAGCACCAAGAATAATTGTTACAAAGGAAGATTTATGAGCCGTATTCACCCCAAAAACCCGTATGATCCCCAAGTAGACTCCTCCTTAAAAGAGTTGAAAACCAAATTGGGCTTCACCCCAAATATTTTTCAATTGATGGGGCATTCGAAAGCGATGTTTATGGGATTTACCTCTTTTTCTAAATATTTGGAACAGAGTCATCTTTCCCCGAAAATACGCGAGGCTATCGCTTTATGTGTTGCCGGATTCAACTCTTGCGCTTATTGCACAGCAGCCCATACAAAAATTGCGGCAGGTTGCGGTATTTCTGCTAAAGAGATCGCGCTGAATCTTGGCGGTAAAAGCGAGGACAAAAAGATCGCGCACCTTCTACAGTTTTGCATCAAAATACTGGAGAAAAGGGGGCATATACCCTCAAGCGAAATCGAAATGCTCCTTCATCAAGGAGTCCGCGAGGAGGAGCTGATAGAGATTGTGGGGGTCATAGCTCTCAATATCACTACGAACATGTTCAATAATGTATTCACCCCTGTAGTAGACTTTTAGAGCCGAAATAAGACGAAAAAATAAAATCAAGTTTCTCTTTTTATCTTTTTTGTGCGATGGATCTGATAAGAAAAACCAAAGAACTATCGCACATGAAATGGGTCAAAGTTTTAGCTGTCCTTCTCCTTTTTTTAGGGGTGGGCTTTTTTGTAGGGGTAAACTTCACCACAAATAGAAAAGATTCTCCCAAAAAAGGGCAATCTAAGGGATGCCCTCTTACTCAAAACAATTCTGCACCCCAAGGTCGAGTACAAAACAAGGTAGCGATTGTCACTGGGGCAAAACAGGGGATAGGCTTAGCAATAGCGCAAGTACTTATTCAGGAAGGGGCCTTTGTTGTGATGACCGATATTAATGCTGAGCTAGGGTGTAAAGCTGTAGAGAAACTCCCCTCCGGTAAAGCTCTTTTTGTTCAGCAGGATGTCTCAAAAGAGGCCGACTGGGAAAACGTGTTTGAAAAAACCCTATCTTGGAAAGGGGGCGTAGATATTGTCGTGAACAATGCCGGTATAAGTGGGCTCACAAAAGG
>CAYFOX010000026.1:7420-11980 GCA_964344875.1 uncultured bacterium | reverse complement strand
GATTGAGCAGTGTCATCGCTTCTATTGCTTTTTCGCGTGTAGCGACAATATTATTCTTTGCCGTAGCACCCCCTTCAGCACTAGCAGCGACTGGCATCATTTCTTTGGTTGCAGAGATTCCTTTACTCTCTAAAAAAACAACAATCAAATTAGCTTCTCTTTCATCAAGGTTAGAAACGATTTCGGTTTTGTTGTCACAACCTAAAAGAAAAAGGAAGAGAAAGAGGTGCAAAAATCTTGAAAGGCGTGGCTTCATTCTTATCTCCAAATACTTTTTCTCGAATATGGCGATGGATAGTTTAACACCATCTCGATTTTTTCTCATTTGATCTGTTTTGATTTATTATGCAACAGTTGATTGACGTGTAAGGTTAAATCGGTTTGTCGTATACTTTAAGACATGATTAGAGCCATTCTATTTTCTCTTGTTTTTTTTTCTTTTTATAGCTGTTCTGGAACGAAAAATGCCCCTACAATAAGGGTGGCTTTTGATTCAGGATATTTTTCGCAAACAATGCAAACAGTAAGAATGAAAGGTTTTTTTGACGAAATTCTTCTTCACTTAGAAAAAAAATTAGGGTTTTCGGTGGAACTCGTACCCGCTTTCCCAGAGTCGCTACAAGATCTTTTGCTCAAAAAAAATGTAGATCTTATTTTCTCTGATTTGCAGCAGTCGATCATGTTAAAAAAACATTACCGTTTCTCTGAACCCCTTTTATACAACGGCTACTACCTTGTCACAAATAAAGAGGATAACAGAGGATTACAAGATTTAAATACAAGACGGGTTTTGCTACTCAATAATGAAGAGGCAACTTTATTGATTGCCAAATATCCCAGGGTCGATTTTGGGTTCTACACCGATGAAAGGGATGCTTTTTTGCAACTCTCGAAATCGAGCTGCTCAGCTCTATTGGCACCTGTTGGATATTTTAGAGTATATGAAGCAGATTTCGCTGTTCACAAGGAAGAAATATCTGACCGTAATTTTAGGTTTATTGGTTTAAATACGAATGAGAGAATAGTCCAGGTGTTTAGAGAATTGGAGAGAATGAATAAAGAGGGTATGATTGAGGAGATCAAAAATAGATGGGAAATCAATCCTTGACATCTTTAAAAATGTTGAGGTCAATAGAACATTTGTCGTTTAACACAAAAATCCCCCTTATCTCATTAAGAATATTTTTATCCATAGGTACAGATTTTATATCCCAAATCCTCTTGGCATAATCCTCAATACTTCTATCAGAGGAGAAATTTCCTACTCCAGCAATATTCATTAAAGCAAGATGGTTCCACTTATCTTTGTCGCAGTAGGCTTTGAGGCACTCTTTTTGCATCTCATGGTAGCGGGGGAGATCGAGAAGGGTAAAGTAGCTATCCGAATTTTCCAGGTAATCTGCAATTCTAGAAAATGCTTCCCGTTCCTCTGGATAGGAGGCAAGTAAATCCGATCGGAGGGTGTCAATCAGCCAACGGATCTGGGGATTCTCATTCACAAGAGTTTGGGGACGGTAGCTATGATTGGCAATCTTGTCAAAAATCTCATCTTTTGTTGCGCCAAAAATAAATGGGAAATAGGCTTCACCTACCTCATCTTTGAGCTCGATGGTAGCCCCATCCAAAGTTCCCACTAAAAGAGCGCCATTAAGGCAGAACTTAAATAAAGAGGTTCCCGAGGCCTCGAATCCAGCTGTGGAGATCTGTTGGGAGGTGTCGGCAGCAGGTATGAGTTTTTCGGCAAGGGAAACATTATAATTTGGAACAAAAATACACTTAAGATGGGCGCTAACATCCGAGTCATTATTGATATGTCTGGAAATCGCACATATCAGACGTATTAAATCCTTCATTAAGGTATACGATGCGGCTGATTTGCCGGCAAATACAGAGAATTTCTTAACGGGGGGGATGTAGGATTTTTCTTTGATCTCTTTCATCAAAAGCATAAGATGCAGGGCATTCATCATCTGGCGCTTGTATTCATGTAACCTTTTGATTTGCAAGTCGAAAAAGACCCCTTTTTCGGGAACTTTATTTTGATGAAATACATTTGCCCAAAGAGCGTCATCGCTCCCTTCTCTTTTCAGCCGGTTCTTGGCTAAATAACGGAGCAGGGTTGCTTTAGCCTCTTCTTTGATTGCAGCAAAACGGGTTTTAGTTTGTGGGTCATTTGCGAATTTTCGAAGTTCAGTAAATTTTTTGTAGTCTGTGACCCATCCTGGGCCGATCATATCATCAAAAAACTTGGCTAGTGCCGGGTTACATTTTAAAGCCCAGCGTCTGAAGGTTACCCCATTGGTTACATTCGTGAATTTACTTGGATAGAGCTTAGCAAAAGCTTTAAAAATGGTATCTTTGATTAACTCGGAGTGAAGCTTTGCAACGCCGTTGATTTTGTTGCAGACATGGCAGCAAAGTCTTGCCATGTGTATTTTATTGTCCTGAATAATCGAGATTTGACGTATCAAATCCTCGTTATAGGGGAATTTTTGGCGTACTTGATCACAAATAAATTGATTGATTAATTCTATCGCTTTCAGCTGGCGGGGTAAAAGTCTTCTGAATAAGGGTTCATCCCACTTTTCTAAAGCCTCTTGTAATATAGTGTGATTGGTGTAGTTGAGGCAATGAGATGCGATATCCCAGGCTAGGGGAATTGTTGTGTGATATTCTCTAACAAGAACTCTAATAAGTTCTGCACAAGCAATAGCCGGGTGAGTGTCGTTAAGTTGAATAGTCACCTTATCTTTCATCAAAGCAAGATCGGTGTAGTTGGCAAAAAAATCTCTAAAAATATCTTGGATTGCACCAGATACTAGTAGGTACTCTTGCATCAACCGGTATTCTTTTCCTAGCTCTACTGCATCCGAAGGGTACAAAACCGAGGTGATATGGGTGAACTTGGTAGCTGCAGCTAGATCTCCTGCAGAGAAAGAGATAATTTTGAAGTTAGAGGATATAGCTTTAGTCGAAAAAAGTTTTAGAAGATTAACCCCCGCATATTCCCCATAACCCACTGTAGGGATACTAAAGCATTGGGCGTTGACCTCGTCGTAGTTTGCTAGAGAGTATGTTACCTCTCCAGACTTGTTTCTAGATTCGCGAAGATCTCCATTATACTGGACTTTTGCTGAACTTTTTGGGTCAAACCGAATCCAAGGATTTCGTCTGTCGAGCCATGTTTCTGCCGTCTCGATTTGAGTACCGTAAATAATCTCTTGTTTAAAAATTCCGTACTCGTAAAGGAGGCCATAACCGACTGCTGGCATATTAAGGGTGGCAAGCGAATCCAGAAAACAGGAGGCGAGTCTTCCCAGACCCCCATTTCCTAAAGCCGGGTCTACATAGGCCTCTTCGAGGTCATTTATAGAAAAATTAAGGATTTTAGCCACTTCCTGGAGGTTTTCAAAGGCAAGAACATTTATAACGTTCATCAAAGTCCAAACACCGGGTAGATATTCCAAAGAAAGATAATAAAGTTTTTTTGGCTTTTCTTTAAGGAATGTCTTTTGGGTTGCCGCTTGGCGAACTAAAACTTCTTCCCGAGCTGCGATTGCAATCACCTCGGCCTTTTCCCGATTACTTAGCTCTTCGAATGGTTGTCCAAATTCTATGAGGGCAACTTGTCGTATATGTTGGACGTTGCTAGCAATTATTTCTTTTGAAGGGCTCATTCTTACCTATTAAAAGATTTAGGGATTTTACACCAATTCTTTTGGTAAAGCGGCCAGTAAATGTAAGAAAAATTATAATCCGAGCTGTTGTGCTATCAGATGGAAAACAAGAAAAATACCCATGGATAATAAGGCGCTAGAAGGGACAGTGATGAGCCAGGAAAAGCCGATATCTTTGATCATCGTGAGGTTTAAAGCGGCAAGACCTCTGGCAAAACCCACTCCTAAAACAGCCCCAACCAGGCAGTGCGTAGTGGAGATGGGAAGCCCTAATTTTGAGGCAACTAGAATTGTGGCTGCCGCTCCAAATTCAGCACAAAAACCCCTTGTTGGGGTGAGCTCTGTAATTTTTTTTCCAATCGTTTCAATAACGCGCCAGCCAAAAGTTGCCAGCCCAATCACAATTCCAAATCCACCAAAAACAAGCAGCCAGAAAGGGACAGGTGTTGGAGTAGAGATGGATTCAGGGGAGTAGAGGATTTTAAAGATTGCGGCAACCGGACCTACAGCATTCGCAACATCGTTAGCTCCATGGCCGAACGCCACACAGCATGCAGATAGGATTTGTAAAAAACTCACAAGCTTTTCCACCACGTTGAAATCGTGCGTGAGCGGGCTGCGAATATTCGATTTTTTTCTCACTTCCCTAGTAAGCGTTTTGGTTTTATCGACAAGTTTTTGGACTTCAGCGCTTTCGAATTCTGAAGCGAAAAGTTGCGCAAGTTTGAGGTTTTTCAAAGCCTCTTGTAAGCTTTCGAGTTTTTGTTGATGCACCGATTGCTCCTCAAGATCGTCTGAAGAGGAGGGGCGCCAAAATCTCAACCCAATAAAAGATAGAACTCCTAAAAAAGCGGAGATGAGAAAAGCATAAAGGTAAGAATTT
>CAYFOX010000026.1:0-7410 GCA_964344875.1 uncultured bacterium | reverse complement strand
GGAGATTATCCAGCTTGAGGCAATGGTGCCGATAATTCCCCAATTAACCGCATCCAGTCCCCCGGCTATAAGGCCAAATCCCACAATTGCCCCCACAATAGCATGTGTGGTAGAGATTGGCCAGCCTTTCAAGTTGGCCCCTTGTAAACAGATGGAAGTAGCTAGCAAAGCACTCAACATCCCCACAATAATGGTGTTGGGGTCTGTAATAAAGTCGGTGGAGTCGATCAACCCACCTTGTATGGTTTTAGAAACATGGGAGCCAAAGAAAGCAGCTCCTAAAAATTCAAAAATTGCAGCAACAAAAATCGCTTTTTTCATGGACAAAGAGCCGGACCCAACAGAGGTTCCGATCGCATTTGCAACATCATTTGCGCCGATGTTCCAAAGCATGTAAAAACCAATAATCAGGACGAAAGCTACAAAAGCAATTTCTAAAGGCATTAATTTTTATCTAGGGTTAAAAGTATTTTCAGCGCGAGCCCTTCGCAAACGTGAGCAATTTGGCCAAGGGTCTCTATAAATTTATTTGTCTGGTAAAAAAGGGTGAAATTTTTATCGTGAGCACTAATTGCGTAGAGTTCTTTCATTAAACGCTGTCTTAGGAGATCCGACTCGTATTCTTTGTGTGCTGTGATCTCTACCATATTACGTACCCGTTCAAATTCGGGTCCCCCAAAACTCGCTTCTAGAAGATCGGTAAGCTCCAAAACAACCTTTTTTGTATCGAGAAACACATCTAAGCATTTTTTATTGTAGTCTATGAATAAAGGTTTAAGGGTTTCAAAAACCTCTAGTTCTCTATAAGAAAGGACGTTTCCGGCTTCTAAGGCTTTGTTGGCAATCATATCTTGGAGAATCACCAACTCCAAAACGTCCTCTTTTCGAATAATAGGAAAAAAGGCTTTAGTGATACTGTTACGTATTTCTAGCTTGAGTGAATCGGCGTTAAATTCGATCTTGGAAAGCTCCGAAACAATCGGACCTATATCATGGTACCTTCCATTAAGCGTGCACTCGATAGCTTCTTGCAATTTCTCCATACTCGAGGAGACAATTTGCATGTGCGCCATTAAGAGTTTAAATGGGTTGCTACCAAAAATCTTAGAAAATTTGAGCATAGGGATTATCCTAAAAAGATCCGCTTGTAGATCATTTTTAGAGGATAAAAGAGTTAAGAGATAATCGCAAGTTTTTCAGACTCTAGCAATTCTTTGAATTGACCAGGCTGTAAAGAGCCCAGCTGCAAATTTCCGATCCGCACACGTTTGAGCTCCACGATCTCTAGGCCGGCTTTTTGAAAAAGGACTCGAATTTCCCTTTTGCGCCCCTCTTTAAGAATCACTTTTGTAGTTCCTTTACGCATTTTAATCACCGATTTAGGGCGCACATAAGAACCCTCCACAAATCCCCCTTTGGAGAGCTGGACTAAATGTTCATGGCTGATTTCCTGCACAGTTTTTACAACGTACTCTTTTTCGACCCCTGACTTAGGGCTGGAGACGCTATTGGCAAACGCACCATCATTTGTGACAAGAATGAGACCTTCGCTGTCTTTATCGAGCCTTCCAATTGTGAAAAGCCTCCCTTGTGTTGCAGGGAAAAGATCTGTCACAAGCTTTTCCTGCTTGAAGCGCCTTTCGGAGCAGACAAAACCTCTGGGCTTGTTGAGAGCGTAGTATAGGCTCTGTTTACGCGATTTTATGGGTTGGTTTTCAACCAGAACCTTGTCCTTGGGATCGACACGAAAAAACGGCTCTTTTTGGATCATTCCGTTCACTTCTACTAGGCCATTGAAGATCAGCTCTTCGGCTTTACGACGAGAGGTGGGTAAAAAACGGGCTACAAAGGTATTGAGACGCTGTGTCATGGGTTTTTTTCCTAAAAGGCTCTGCTAAGGGATCTATTTTATAGCAGATTAACCTAAAGTTGCAACAAAATCGCCTTAAGTCTAACGATTAAAGGTAAGAGAATAAATTAGAGTGGGTTAGCGCCCCCCTTTTTTTTGCCATAGAAGAAAAAGAAAAAAGGATTTAGGGAGGTTGGTTTGTCAAAATTAATTTTAGTACGTCACGCAGAGTCTTTGTGGAACAAAGAGAACCGTTTTACCGGGGATATTGATGTTGGATTGAGTCTCACAGGGGTTTTTCAAGCATTGAGTGTAGCCGATTCGCTACCCTCTTTCTCTGTAGTCTACACTTCGACCCTTTTTCGTTGCAAAATGACAGCAGCTCTTCTTTTAGCGATGTCAAAAAAACTTTTTAGCTTTTCTTCCCACCAGACTGAGGGGATCGATATCCGTATTATTCAGGACAAAAGAATCAATGAAAGGGATTATGGGGAGCTTAAGGGGAAAAACAAGCAAGAGACGCAACAGAAATATGGTAAAGAACAGTTTTTAAAATGGCGGCGAGGATACAAAGATCGCCCCCCTGAAGGGGAGTCCTTATTTGATGTGGAGGTACGCGTAAAGGATTTTTTAGAAAAAACCTTAAAGCCGAAACTTGCTGAAAATGAGAGTGTTTTAATTGTGGCTCACGGGAATTCTTTAAGGGCTCTTGTGAAAATTTTAGACCATATTAGTGATGAAGATGTAGTTCATTTAGAAATTCCTTTGATGCAACCAAGGATTTACGAGATGAAAAATGGATCGTTTGTTAAAATCTAAGCATCATGATGAACCTTGATCGCTTTGAAGCTATTCATTTAAGAACCTCGTGGGCACCCAAAAGTTTAATTGACAGGGCAAAATCTGCCCAAGAGGCTCTTTTCCAAATGGGGAAAGAGAAGCTTCATCCCTTCAAATTAGAGGTTTTCTCCTCCGAAGAGGAGGCATTCATGCAGCTTATATTAAGCCTTATTCACGAAAAAGCGCTCGCAGAGGGGAAAAATCATCTTCTGATTTTAAACACTCTTCGCTCTCCGTTTAGAGGAATACTTGCTAAATTTGCCCCTTTGGGGATTCAAGTCGATCACATACCATTAACTCTAGGGGGAACAGTCGATCTCGAAGAGTTGAAAAAAAGCATCTACCCCACAACTATGGGTTTTCTTTTTGAGCCGTTCGATCTGATGACGGGGGTGGAGCAACCCATAGAGGAGATTCTTTTAGCATGTGGAAATCAGTGTCCTGTTTTTTTGCTCTCCAAATCTATCTTTGGTCTTCAAAATCTCTCAGCAAAAATCGAAGCGATACAGTGTGATAGTGCTCTATTAGTACCAAGAACCTATCCTCTATCGGGTACTAAAGAGCCAGACAGAATTTTTGCCGTTGCTACAGAGATTCAGGAGTGTTTTGCAAAAAGGGTAGAAGAGGGGATGCAACTCCTCTATCTGCGCAGATTTTTTGAGAGAGCGATTGAGGCGATGGGGGGAGAGATTTTTTTTAAGACAGCAAAGCGTGAGCCGGGGACTGTTGTTTTTGGTTTTGCGGGGATTCATGGAGAGCTTTTATCTTACTGGCTATGTCAGCGTGGGATTTTTACCTCAATAGGTGGGGGTCAAAGACCCTCTTTACATCGACATCTCTCTTCAATCGGATTTGAGGACAGCCTCGCATATACGGCAGTTCATGTCAGCTTCTCACCCGATTTGGAAGAGAATACTCTGCAAGATGTTCTTATAGCGATTGAAGAGTGTTTAAAAATAACCAAACGCTCGATTGAGAGGGTCTGAAATGGAAATTTTTTCCTGGAACCGTTACACCAAAAAAATGCACGACCTTCTCAAAAGGCCCCTTTCAATTGGTGCTTTTGGACAGCAACCTGACGGAATGATTTGCCTTAAGGCAGAAGCTGGTGCAAAAGATGAAGGGAACTGGTTTCAGATCCAGGTTGTGGTAGATACTGCAGATGGTGTGATAGCAGATACGAAGTATCTTTTTTTTGGCCCCACGATATTGCTAGTTGCTCTGGAGACTTTGAGTCGTTTTATAGTCCGAAAAAATATTAAGCAGGCCAAGAAAATACACCCTGAGATTCTAGACCGATTTTTGCGACAAGAGGAATTAAAACCGGCTCTAGATGAGAAGCAGATCCCCTATCTACTCTTTGTAATAGAGGGCTTTTTGGATGCTCTTTCACAGGCTCCAGAAATCGATATCCAGGAGTACACTACTCCGTTGGATGGGATGAAGGGGGATAGATCCGAAACTTTGGCTGAGGATTGGGATGAGCTTTCGGATCAAAAAAGACTAGAGATTTTGGAAACTGTATTTGAAGAGCATATCCGCCCTTTTTTAGCCATAGATGAGGGTGGTGTACAGATTTTGGGAATTGAAAATAAGACTCAAGTGAAAATTGCCTACTCAGGAAACTGCACCTCTTGTTTTTCCTCGATCGGAGGGACGTTGCAAGGGATACAAAATGTTTTGAACCAAAGAATCCATCCTAAACTTACCGTTGTGCCCGATTTAGAGAACCTCCATCTAGCCCACTAGAATCCTATTTTTTAAAAAAACGTTCAACTTTGTTCCATTCGTTTGTAAATGGGGAGAATCCCTGTTTTAGAAATCTGGGTATTTGTTCTAAAATCATGGTATCAAGCTGTCTAAAAATCTTTTCGGTTTCTAGCTCGAGTGCGCTGAATTCTTCAGGCGCGTGCTGGGTATTTAAACCATAGCTCAAAATGAGCCGATCTCCTACCTGGTGACATAGAAAACCAGCACATTTTTTTCCTTCAAAATACAGGTCGTTGGGCTCTTTAAAAAGAACCTTTTTCCCCTCCTTTCGGATGGTAAGATAGAGGCATAGGGCAAGAAAATTTGCTGATTCGGGATAGACACGGGGGGGTATTTTCACTACGTAGGAAACAAAGAGATTTCCCTTAAGACTTAACCAGGTGCGATCGTTTTGACCTCTACCTTTTGTTTGAGTATGTGCTCGCAGGCACGTAAGTGCATTTGGATCAAACAGGTTGGCGTGAAGTTTTGCGGACTCATGTGTGGAGTCGATGGTTTCGAAAAAAAGGAGTTTACGATTTAATGTCATAAGCGAATATAGTACGCAATCTAAAGGGAACTTCTCAAGTGCGATTTGTCAAGTTTATGAAACAGCTCGACTACAAGATGATCTCGGTCATTTTTATTTTGATGTGTTTAAGCCTTACAGTAATCAGTTCAAGCACTATTCAGCAGGAAAATTCCCCAGGATTTTTCTCTTATGCAGTGATTGCCCAACTTCGAAGCTATGCGCTGGGATGGGCTGCTTACTTTTTTTTGGCCTGGTGTGATTATAGAAACATCAAAAAATCTGCCCCGATTTACTATGTTGTGATCCTGTTGCTTCTAATAGGGCTTTTTTTTACCAATCCGATTCAAAATGTTCACAGATGGTTTCGCTTTCCTTTTCTCCCATTTGCACTCCAACCTAGTGAATTTGCTAAAGTGATTTTGATGATCATGCTTGCATGGTATTTTGAAGATAAGTACCACTCTAGTAAAAGATTTTCAGTTGGATTAAAAGCTCTGGGAATTGTTTTCCTGCCTTTTATTTTTGTCTTAAAACAGCCAGATCTTGGTACGGCATTGATTTTACTTCCGATTTGTTATACCGCTTTTCTTTTTGCCCAGGGGCATAAAGAGATTATCCGTTGGATGACAGTTGTGGGATTGGTCGCAATAATATTTGTGGTATCGATCTTTATGGGGTATATCCCTTTTGAAGATGTCAAAGGGCCACTTTCCTATGTTTTAAAGGAGTATCAAATAGAAAGACTAAACCCTCATACCTACCATCAAAAAGCGGGACAAACAGCAATAGCTTTAGGGGGCGTTGGGGGCAGTGGTTTCGGGAAAAGTCAGTTTACAGGTCAAGAATGGCTCCCTTTTGCTCATACAGACTCGATCTTCCCCGCATTCACTGAGGAGTTCGGGCTAATTGGGGCTGGCTTTTTATTTGCGCTCTTTTTCAGTTTGATTTATTTGAGTTTAAAAATAGCCGAAGAGGCACAAGATCGATTTGGCAAACTGTATGCGGCCTGTACAGCGACCTATATTGCGGTACATGTAATTGTAAATATTTCGATGATGGCAGGAAGTTTACCTATTACGGGCGTTCCGTTGATTTTGATGACTTATGGTGGATCGTCTGTTGTGGCAACGATGATGTGTCTTGGGCTTTTACAAAGTATAACAGTAAGAAGGTTTAGGTTTTGATGAACGATCTATTTATTTTTACCCCCGGATTTTGGATTGGTGAAGGGATGATGGAATTGACAAATGTAGCGGAAAAAATCCCTTTTATTGTGAAGTGGATGGTTCCCTCCTTCAAACCTGAGGACCCGTATATGGAATTAATCCAGCAGATTCAGATTAAAGGGCATAGTGATGTGATGACAAATAACTTCACTTTTAAAGATTTTGAAAAACATCGGTTTAGCATTATCTTGGAAAGTGATAACATCGGCCAAGTGATGGGTCCCGGCCATATAAAATCGGACTGGATAGGTTGGGAATTTAAGGAAAATCTCATAGGATTTGATGGTTATGAATATTATCAACATCAAGGAGATGGACATTACATCATGGAAGCAGAATACAGCACGAGCGATGATCTTAGAACGGTGATGCGAGGTAAACTTTGGAAGCACACAAAAGCGGGTATTCAGGGAAAATGAACAAAAAATGGAAAATTTTTGCGGTATCTATAGCTGCTTTGGTCGCTACCGGGTGTAACGGACCGCAAGATATGACACGGGAAAATTTTTACAGTGTTCAACTCCAAACCCCTAAATCTCAATTAGAAAAAAAATATGGCAAACCGCTTTACAAATACCATGATGAGCAGGGTTATGAGGTGTACGAGTATGTGGAGAGAGTCTACGTAGGGAATGCAATCGTCGAGCAAAACTACTACTATTTCTTCATCAAAGACGGGGTTGTAAAGAAAAAAGGGCAGAAGGTTCAGAGCCCTCCCCCTTGGTCAGAGCCCTACAACGCCGACCCCATTCTCGATTTTTAAAAAAATAACCCCCGAATCAAGGGGGTTTTTAATTCTGCAAAAAAAAACCATCACTCGCTAGAGTGAAGGTTCTTATCCTTAGGTAACAAGAAAATTTAAACAGTTATTGTTGAAATTTCTACACCTGATGCGATCACCAATTTTTTTAGTCTATCGGCTGTTTGCGGAGCGACGATAATATCAATGAGTCTTGAATGTGTTCTGGACTCGTATTGGTCACGTGATTTGCGGTCAACGTGTGGGGAGCGCAACACTGTGAAACGCTCGATTCTTGTCGGTAGTGGGAATGGACCCGCTACGACAGCTCCTGTAGACTTTGCAGCTTCTACAATCTCTTTAGCAGTTCTATCGATCACTCTAGAGTCATAGGCTTTGAGTCGGATGCGGAGCTTCTTAGATGATTTTGTTGATGTTGAAGACATGGCAACTCTTAGCTCTTTTTAATAAGTTC
>CAYFOX010000025.1:0-11987 GCA_964344875.1 uncultured bacterium | reverse complement strand
TGTGACCAATTTCAGCAAGACAAGTCCCTAAAACCAAACCTACGTAACCGGTCCCTACCACAGCGATTTCTTGAGGGTTTTTTACCGAGTTTAAACCACTTATAAAGGGTACAAAACAGAAGATACTTAAAAAAAATAGAACCTTTACTAAATGGAGACCCATAGAAAAACCCTCAAAGAAACAGAAATTGAATGTTAATATTCAATAATGTTAATTTTTAACCTATTTAGCAATCATTTGTTTTTTTAATTGAAACTTTTTTATCTGATATTTTTTGCCGTATTCTTGAGCTCTCTTTTTCCTCTAGAAGCACAACATCAGAACAAAAGAACGGCACTGATCCTAGTGATTTCTAGCGATAATCAAAAAGTTTATAGTTCTCATAAAACCTCCTGGAGAAGGTATATGCATGCTTTTTCAGAGGATTTTGAGAGCTACTTTATAGAATTTGATTCCCACTTATCTACCCCATACAAAGTAGAGGGTGATGTTTTGAAAATAAAGGGAGAGGAATCCTATATTCCGGGGATATTTGATAAAACCATCCTTGCTTTGAAATATTTTGAAGATCGTTTTGATGCATTTGACTTTGTGATTCGGCCCAATCTTTCAAGTTTTATGGTTCTTGGTAGGTTGAAGAACTATTTATCAAAGCAAAAAAAAGAGCATTTTTATGGAGGACATCCGCTTCTGTACCAGGATTTTGAGGCGGTAGAAGGAAACCATCTCCTTTATGCTAGTGGCGCTTGCCCTATATTTTCCATGGATATAGCTAAACACCTGATCGCAACAGGAAAAAATACCATGGGGAAGCCCTACGAAGTGTACCACGCAGATGACCTTCTTTTGGGGAAAGTTTGTAAAGAAAAGGATGTAGCATTAACACCATTTTATAGCTTTTACTTCGAACGATTTGTTTCCCCCTATAAGGTTCTCGGGTCTATCCCTAAAGATACATTCCATTTTCGGATTAAGCTCAACCAGGAGACAAGACACATTTTTGAAAGGACAATCCATAGAGAGCTCTATGAAATTTTTTATCTCTAATCTTTTGCTGTTTTTTTCGATTCCAGGTTTAACTAGCGAGGTAGTTGCCGTTTCAAAGTCTAAGAAAGGGCTAGTTCTTCTCTTTTGCTCACAAGATAAACAAAGGGATCGAATACATAAAAAAATTTGGCAAAAGTCTTTGGAAGAGCACAAAGAGGATTTAGAAATCTACTATGTTCATCGCAGCAAAGATCTTAAATCCCCTTACGCTATCGAAGAAAATAACCTATTTCTCAAAAGACCAAAAGAAGCTTCGTGGCAAAATAGTTGGGGATGGATCGAAGCATTACATATTTTGCAAAATAGGTTAGAGGCTTTTGATTATGTGATTCAAGCTGATATGCACTGTTTTTTGGTGATGTCTAAGTTGAAAAATATCCTTGAAAATCGATATGAACCTACCGTTTATTTGGGAAATGTGCTTCGCTACGAAAGCCTCAAATACAGTTTGGATTTTGTCGATCACTCTTTTTGTCTTTTAGGAAAAGAATCGGCCAAATTTCTTGCAAATTCGCCCTACTTTGTCGAGGCGTTGGGAACGGATAAATATCTCGATGAGGAGATACTAGTCGGTGCAATTTTAAGAAAGAAAGGGATCTACCCTGTGCATGTTCCCTCTTTTCGGTTAGATCGATTTGTCCGGCCCTACAAAATCCGAGATAGGGTAGAGAAATCGACTTTTGTGTTTTTAGTAGATTTGAAGCAAACGACAAAAAGTTTTTATGAAAAAGAACGAATTCTTTTGGACGAGCTCTTTGAAATTTTCGCCTAAAGAGATTCCTTATCCATCAATGTAAAGCTCTTTTCAAAAGTAGGCTCTAGGCTTAGCTGATACTTGGAGGTGTTCTAAAGGAAGCTCCTCAAGAAAGCGACTTTTTTTCATGGGTCTGGAGGTTCCCCAAAGAAACCGGAAGGCGGTGTTTGTGAGAGTTAGCCTTCGTTCAGCGCGCGTCATCCCTACATAAAAAAGTCTTCGCTCCTCCTCAAGATCGGGCAATTCCATTTTGGAATTGATATGTGGCAAGATATCCTCCTCAACCCCCGGAATGAAACAGGTGTGGAATTCCAGCCCTTTGGAGTTATGGAGAGTCATTAAAAAGATCTTAGGATCCATTGAGTGCGCTTCATCAAATTTTTGTTTTAAGGAGAGCTCTTCCAAAAAATCGACTAGGCTTAAATCCGGATTTTCTTTCTCCCATTCGATAGCTTTGGCAATTAAGGCCTCGACGTTTTCTTTGCGGTCTTGATAGGTCTCTTTGTCCTCTTTGAGGGTCTCCAAATAGCCGGTATCATGCAGAATTTTTGTTATTTTTTGAGAGATGGAGGGGATGGTATGCACTGTTTGCAAAAGATAATAGAACCTGTCCAGCTCCTGTTTTTGCTTAGCCGATAAGGGGAGATTTTGGGTGTTTTGCAATAGATCGATCAGGGTTGTTAAAGTCTGTTGCTGAACCTCTTTAATCTTTTCCAAAGCTGCATTTCCTATTCCTCTTTTGGGAACATTGATGACCCTTTGAAAAGCTACAAAATCATTTTTGGATACGGTGAGCCTAAGGTAAGCTAGAAGATCTTTGATCTCTTTTCTTTCATAAAAGGATAAACCTCCAACAATCGTATAAGGGATACGTAGGCGTAGAAGGGCATCTTCAAGGCTGCGCGACTGGGCGTTTGTGCGATACAAAAGGGCGATGCTCCCCGGATCTTGCCCCTGATCGATCAGGGCGTCTACCTCTTTAGCAATATACTGAGCCTCTTCCCTTTCATCAAAAAAAGAGCGCACCTGGATTTTTTCTCCATCTCCTACAGCGCTCCAAAGATTTTTTTCATAACGCCCTTTGTTGTGGGCAATCAGAGCATTAGCCGCTTTGAGGATGTGACCGGTGGAGCGGTAGTTTTGTTCCAGTTTGATCACTTTAGCATTGGGAAAATCCTCTTCAAAGCCTAAAATATTCTGAATGCTTGCCCCCCTCCAGGAGTAGATCGATTGATCCGGGTCTCCTACCACAAAAAGGTTGCAGTGCTTATCTACCAGAAGTTTTGTAAGAGAGTATTGGGCATGATTGGTATCTTGGTACTCATCAATCAGAATGTATTTAAAACGATTTTGAATCTCCTCTTTAAGACTCATCTTATCTCTTAAAAGAAAAACAGGAAGCAATAGAAGATCATCAAAATCCACTGCGCTACATTCTTTCAAACGGTTTTGATACTGGCTATAGACTTGATAAAAGTGGTCCTTTCCCCGTTGATGCTGAAAATCGAGCGGTAGCAAAAGGGCGTTTTTTGCATCTGAGATCGCTTGGCGCATGTCTTTGAGATGCCCTTTTTCGGGCTTCATATCCAATTCTTTAAAACACTCCTTTAACAGAGAGTTTGTATCGTCCTCGTCGTAAATGGAAAAACTTGAAGGGAATCCCAGATGCTCGATGGATTCTCTTAAAAACCGCGCTCCAAAGGAGTGGAATGTTGTGATTAAAGGTGGCCTTGAGGAGATGGCTAAAATTCTTTGCCGCATCTCTTCGGCCGCTTTGTTTGTAAAGGTAACAGCGAGGATCTCGCTAGAGGAAACTCCAGATTGCAAAAGAGCGATGATGCGCTCAATGACCACTCGGGTTTTTCCTGATCCGGCCCCCGCAAGAACAAGAAGAGGCCCCTCTTTGTGGGAAATCGCAATTTTTTGCTGTGGATTTAGCTCGGGCATATGTGTAAAGAATTCTAGCATAGCCTAAAGAAGTTGGAAAGCCAAACATGAGAAAATGGGGCTTAGCTGCACAACAACGGTTTTGTTTCCCCTTAAATTCTTATCTCATCCTAGAGTATTAACAGATCTAAAGCTTAAGGCTAAATTTTTGGATCAAAAAACAGACCTGAGTTCTTCTGTTGAACAACAATTCTTCCTGATTTTTTTATAAAATGAAAAAGGGTTGTGAAAATTATTTAAGGGTCAAAAGGAATTTTTTTTGAAAATGATTTACCCAGAAACCCCCTTTTCCTTAGTATGGTACCCATTAGCAAAAAAAAATCGGTGCTGAGTGAAATTATTTAGGGTTTACAGTCTCTTTTTCTTTTTTTCCTTTACCCTATTGATGGCAAAAGTCGAGGTTGGGCTTGATCGGGTATTTCTGGGGGGTGCCCATAGCTCCATTCAGGGTAAACGTATCGGTCTTTTAACCAATCACACCGCAGTAGATAGGAACGGAGTCACTGCAATCGATCGGTTTCTTGCAAGAAAAGATTGTAAGCTTGTGGCGTTATTTGCTCCGGAACACGGCCTCTACGGTCAACAGCACGCTAGTGAGAAAATCAAGGATTCCAAGAAAGGGGAGGTCCCGATACACAGTCTTTATGGCGCTAACAGAAGACCCACTGATGCTCAGCTTAAAGGGATTGATGTTGTAGTCATAGACATTCAAGATATCGGAGTTCGCTCCTATACCTATGCATCCTCGCTATTTTACATGATGGAAGAGGCGGTCAAAAGAAACATCGAGGTAGTTGTGCTCGATCGCCCAAATCCGATAAATGGGCTGACAGTCGACGGCCCTATGCTGCACCCTAAATGGCGCTCTTTTATTGGCTATATCAATGTCCCCTATATTCACGGTATGACACTGGGTGAACTTGCCGAATTTTTTAACACCGAGTATAAGGTGTCGGCAAAATTGACAGTGATTCCGATGAAGGGATGGAAAAGAGGGATGGATTTTAAAGAGACGGGAATGCAATGGATCCCTACCAGCCCAAATATCCCCGAGTCGGATACCCCGCTATTTTATGCAACAACCGGTCTTTTGGGAGAGCTTCGTCTATGTAATATAGGGGTAGGATATACCTTGCCTTTTAAACTTATAGGGGCTCCATGGATGAATGCGGAGCAGTTATCGAGGCATTTAAACAGCCAAGGGCTTAGCGGGGTAAGATTTGCCCCACTCTATTTCAAGCCTTTTTCGGGATCCATGGCGCAGCTAGATTGCCAGGGGGTCCTAATACAGGTAGTGGATAAAAAAACTTACAAACCTTTTGCTGTGCAAGGGGTCCTCATAGGTGCTATTAAATCGCTCTATCCTCAAAAATTCAAAGAAGTGATGTCGCATATTGGAAAATCGGAAAAAGATCTTTTTTGTAAAGCGGTCGGTTCCGAGGAGCCATTACAATTCCTTAAGGAAGATAAAGTTGTAGGTTGGCAAATAGCAGAATTTCAGCGTGCCGAAAGAGAGCTCTTTATGGAGAAACGAAAAAATTATTTGCGTCCTGAATACGCAGAAGACTATAGACCAAATTTATGAAGAAAACTCTAATCATCGTAGAATCCCCCACTAAAGTCAAAACTCTAGAAAAGTTTCTCGGGAAAGAATTCGTAGTGGATTCTTCTGTCGGGCACATTATTGATTTGCCCCAAAAGGGATTAAATATTGATATAGAGAACGATTTTGAACCTAATTACGTCCCTTTGCCGGCCAAAAAAGAGGTAATTGAAAGGCTGAAGAGGGAGGCAAAAAAAGTGGAGCAGGTCCTTTTAGCCACCGACCCTGACCGGGAAGGGGAGGCTATTGCCTGGCACATTGCCTCGATTCTTCCTAAGGTTCCCTACAAAAGAGTCACCTTCAATGAAATCACAAAAGGGGCGGTTCTTGAGGCTCTCAAACACCCTAGAAAAATTAATGATGACTTAGTGAGTGCTCAACAGGCTCGACGCATTTTGGATCGGCTTGTGGGGTATAAAATCTCACCCATTTTGATTCGTAAGGTTAAAGGGGCTAAAAGTCTATCAGCCGGGCGAGTACAGTCGGTAGCTCTGAAACTTATTGTGGAAAGAGAGGAGGCGATCGAGGCCTTCAAACCTGAGGAATACTGGAATCTGGGCGCTGTTTTTGAGGGGAAAAAAGAGTTCAAGGCTTTTTTGTTCACCATCGATAAAAAAAAGGTCGAACGAACCATCACAAATGAAACTGATGCCACAAAAATAGAAAAAGATCTCTCAAACTGCAAATACCATGTTGCAAAAGTAGATAGAAAAGAGCGTCACCGCAACCCCTCTCCGCCATTTACTACATCGACTTTACAGCAAGAGGCCTCACGTCACTACGGTTTTTCCTCTACCCGAACGATGCAAGTAGCCCAAGCCCTCTATGAGGGGGTGGACTGTGGTAAAGAGGGGGCTGTGGGTCTTATCACGTATATGAGAACCGATTCTCCCAGAAGCTCACCCGAGGCAATCAAAGAAGCTAGGGATTGGATTAGAAAGAAATTTGGAGAGGATTTTCTTCCTAAAGTCGCCAATCAGTACCAGGGGAAGAGGGCAGCTCAAGATGCGCATGAGGGGATTCGCCCCACCAGCGTTGCGCGACAACCGGAAGATATCAAGTCCTTTTTATCTATTGACGAATACAAATTGTACCAGCTTATTTATAAAAGGTTTTTAGCCTCACAAATGGAGCCCGCTGTTTACGATACCGTGACTGCGCACATAGAAACGGATAAAAAATATGAGTTAAAAGCTACCGGCTCTATTATTAAATTTCCCGGCTTTTTGACACTTTATGAGGAGAAAGAAGACGAGGAAAAAGAGGAGGAGCGCACGTTACCACCTCTTGAGGAGGGGCAAAAACTCAAGCTCATTCAGGTGACAAAAGATCAAGCTTTCACCAAACCTCTTCCCCGTTTTACAGAGGCCTCTTTGGTAAAGGAGCTGGAAAAGCAGGGGATCGGACGCCCCTCTACCTATGCTGCGATTATGAATAAAATCCAGTCCCGTGATTACACAACAAAAGAGAAGGGAACTCTCAGACCCACAGAGCTCGGCAGGATTATTTCGCGTATGCTGAGCGACAATTTTACCCAAATCATCGATGTAGGCTTCACTGCACACATGGAAGAGGATTTAGATGCAATCGCAGAGGGCAAGCTTGATTACAAACGGTTTTTGAAAGAGTTTTGGGATGTTTTCCTGCCAATTGTGGAGGTGGCTGAGAAAGAGGCTCACGTGCCCAAGGAGCTTACAGATAAAATTTGCCCCGAATGTGGGAAACAGCTCCAAAAAATTTGGGCAAGAAACAAGTACTTTTTAGGTTGCAGCGGTTATCCCGATTGTAAATATACGACTGCTCTCGAAGAGCTTGTGATTCACAAGGAGGAATACGAACCCTCTTTTAATTGGGATCAGGATTGCCCTAACTGTGGAAAAAAAATGTCGATCCGTAAAGGGCGATTTGGAATATTTTTGGGATGCAGCGGCTATCCCGATTGCAAAACGATCATCAATATCCCTAAAAAGGGGACCGAAGGGGTGGATACAGGGGCAAAATGTCCCGCAAAAGGGTGTAGTGGGAAACTCAAGCAGAGAGTTTCGCGTTACGGCAAACCATTCTTTTCATGCTCTACCTACCCCGAGTGTGATGTGATAGGAAATTCCGTTGAGGAGATTCAAGAGAATTACAAGGATCATCCGCGCACAAAGGCGGCGCCCAAATCCTCAGGTGGGGCTAGGGGAAAACAAAAACTTTCCAAAGAGCTGCTTGCCCTCACAAAAGAGGATGGGCTCACTCGCGGAGAGGTCACAAAGCGGATATGGGCCTACATTAAGGACCACAATTTGCAGGACCCCCAAAATAAAAAAATGATTGTACCAGATAAGGTGCTAGAGCCGATCCTTGGGAGCCAACCTGTGCATATGCTCAAACTTGCTTCCGCTCTAAGTCGCCATTTCAAATAAATTATTTTTTATAATTTTTACTGTTCAAGGGGTTATTTTATCCTATTTCCCTGATTGCCTTAAATTCAATTTTGTGGCATACTCTATTCACCTTACGCACTGGTAGCTCAGTTGGATAGAGCGCATGGCTACGAACCATGAGGTCTGGGGTTCGAATCCCTACCAGTGCATTTTATGCTTATAATCGACAAAATCCTGGGTCCGATTGAGACAAGAACGCTATTGTTAGTCTGTTCAAAAACTCATGAGGCTGTTTTGATCGACCCCTCCTTTTACAGTTTCCGGGTTTTTACCCCGCTAATTCAGGAAAAATCCTACAAGATTCAAAAAATTCTTCTTACGCACTCTCATTATGACCATATTGTGGACATGGCGAAGTTTCGTGATTTGGGGATACCCTTATTTGTCCATCCATTGGATAAAAAAAACGTGATCGCTCCCGGTTCGGATGGTTTGCGCTTTTTTAAAACAATCGAGGCGGTAAGTGATCCACAATTTTTTCAAGAGGGCGATAAGATTATTTTTGGTGAGGTGCAAGGGGTGGTATTAGAGACTCCCGGCCATTCTCCCGGATCGGTGTCGTTTTATTTTGAAAAGGAAAATATTCTTGTAAGTGGCGATACCCTTTTTAAAGGGGGAATTGGAAGGTTGGATCTGCCTACGGCGGTACCCGAAAAAATGGCTGGTTCGCTAGAAAAATTAAAAAAACTACCACCCGAGACAATCGTCTATCCTGGACACGGGCCAAAAACAACGATAGGAGAGGAATTATGACCACTTTGATTGGTTACCAAGCGCCAAATTTTGTAGCGCAAGCTGTCAAAAAAGGGGAGATTATTGATGTCCATTTAAAAGATTATAAAGGGAAATTTGTAGTCCTCCTATTTTACCCTATGGATTTTACCTTTGTTTGCCCCACCGAGCTACTTGCTTTTGAAGAAAAAATTGCTGAATTTCACAAGAGAAATTGCGAAGTGATGGCGATATCTACCGATAGCGTCTACACCCACAGGGCTTGGTGGAACCATGAGATCAAGAGAGTCTCTTTTCCTATTGTGAGTGATATTACAAAAACTATTTGTTTGAATTACGGCACTCTCATTGATAAGGGTATCTCTTTAAGAGGCACATTCATTATTGATGCAGACGGGCTTGTGGAACATATGTCCATCAATAATTTGGGTATTGGACGAGGTGTCAACGAGGTGCTGAGGCTTGTGGATGCGATCCAGTATCATAAGTCCCATGGAGAAGTTTGTCCGGCCGATTGGCACTCAGGAGACAAGGGGATTATTCCAAAATAATCTTTAGGGTAATCTCCCCTTATAGAAAGTTTAATTGAGTTGCTCTTCGATTCTCAAAAGCTGGTTGTATTTAGCGATGCGCTCGCCTCGAGCGGGCGCACCCGACTTGATTTGATCGACACCTAAGGCGACACAGAGATCGGAGATGAAGGTGTCTTCAGTCTCACCCGAACGGTGCGAAAACATCACTTTAAACCCGTTTTCCTGCGCTAGTTTCACCGTTTCAATCGTTTCAGTAAGAGTTCCAACCTGATTAGGTTTAATCAAAATCCCGTTTGCCAAATCCCGTTTAATCCCAAATTCAAGCCGTTTTTTATTTGTGACAAAAAGATCGTCCCCAATCAGCTGTATTTGCGATCCCAGCCTACTATTTAACTCATGCCAGCCGTCAAAATCATCCTCTTTACAACCATCCTCAATGCTGATTATAGGGTATCTTTCGACAAGCTCTACATACTGGTCGATCAAATTATCGGTATGCTCTATCTCATTTGCGGCGACATCAAGACCGATCATAATGTCTATCCCCGGGCGATAGCCTGCGTTCTCGATCGCTTCTACAATTTTCTCCAAGGCCTCTTTTGTCGATTGGACATTTGGGGCAAATCCCCCCTCATCCCCCACATTCGTCGAAAGCTTATGCTGGTGTAAAAGCTTTTTTAATGTGTGGTAGACCTCCGCTCCGGCTCGCAGATTTTCGCTAAAAATTTCTTTACGTGGGGAGATCATGAACTCCTGGAAATCCAAGAGATTGTCGGCGTGTTTTCCCCCGTTAATAATATTGAAGAAGGGGAAAGGGAGTTTGTGTTGTATAGATCCACCTAAATAGCGGAAAAGGGGTAGATTGTAGTGATTTGCGCTAGCTCTTGCTGTAGCCAAAGAGACCGCTAAAAGCGTATTCGCACCCATCCTGTATTTTTTTTCGGTGCCGTCAAGATCAATCAAGAGCCGGTCCAAAGAGGTTTGTTCGGTAGCTTTGTGCCCTTTTAAAGCTGGGAAAATATCGTGATGTACATGGGAAATACATTTTAAAATCCCTTTCCCAAAAAAACGATGAGCATCGGCGTCTCTAAGCTCTAAAGCCTCATGAGAGCCTGTGGAGGCGCCAGAGGGAACCGAGGCCCTTCCGATGTGGCCACTCTCCAAAATACAATCCACTTCAAGTGTTGGATTTCCTCTGGAATCGAGAATTTCTCTTGCAATGAGCGCTTGAATTTTACTACTCATAGTCCTCTTTTACACCTTCGATTAATGTTAGGTAAGATTGATACCTTGTTAAAGCGATTTTCCCCTTCTCCACATTTTTTTTCACATTACATTCAGGTTCATGGGTATGGCTACAGGGTGAAAAAGCACATTTTTTTCCCGCTTTATGTATCTCTTTAAATAAAGGTTCTATCTCTTTTTTATCTAGATCAAAAAGACCAAAACTTTTAATCCCGGGAGTATCGATACAATATCCACCCGATTTAAGGGGGATTAAAAGAGAGGTGGTTGTGGTGTGAGAGCCTTTTTGTGTTTTAGTCATCACTTCTCTCACTCGGTAATTACCCTGCACGATTTTATTGAGAATGGAAGTTTTTCCTACACCAGATTGGCCAGTTAATACGTTTGTGTATCCGCACATAAGCTCTTTTAAATTTTCGATCCCATAATCGTTCATTGTACTCAGTCTACAAACAGGAATATCTAATTCTTCATAAATCTCAAGTAATTCCTCCAGGTAGGGGGGGTGGGGTAAATCCATTTTATTCACAACTAAAACGGGGCGCATATTCTGTCTTAAACAAGCGGCTATATAGCGATCAATAAGGTTGGGTTTGATATGAGGAAAAGCTACCGATACACAGATCAATACCTGATCCACGTTAGTAGCAATCAGCTGTTCTTTTCTTTGGCGTAAATGGTCAGCTCGCGATAGGATATGCGTCCTGGGACTAATCGATTCAATCATTTTTTTCACAGGATCAAAAAAAACGTAATCACCCACGCAAACAAGGTTTTTTTGTCTTGATCGCCCCTTTTTCAAAACCCCTTTGAGCTCGCATAAGAACCCAGACCCTTCAAATTCTACAAAGATACCTTCTGAAAGAACAGAAATCACCCTCCCTTTGGGAAGGTTTGGAGGAATAAATGCCTCCCCCTTTTTTTGGTCGGTTTTTTTGTATTTGGAACGATCTTTGAGCGATTTGAGTTTTCGTTCTTTCTTGATTTGCCTTTTTTTAGGGCTAAATTTTTCTTCAAAGTCCACGTGTTTTTCCTAAAAAATAGAGCAAAATAGCACCAGCTTGAGCCACGTTTAGGGACTCGGTTGTGGAGAGCATAGGTATTTTTACTTGAGTAGAGTGTTTTTTGAGTATAGGGTCAATCCCTTGCCCCTCGTGTCCCAAAATGAGAGCAAATGAGGCTGGGGGGGTAAATAATTCTATGCTTACACCCGCCATATCTGCCCCTATTAAAGGGATATTTTCATCCAAAAGTTCCTTAGTAGAACCGATTTTTATAGGGATGCGGAAAACGGCACCCATGGAAGAACGTATCGTTTTTTCATTGAAAGGGTCAACGGAGGAGTCCAAAAAAAAGGCTTGATCAAAACCAAAAGCCTCCATGCTTCGTATCAACGTCCCTACGTTTCCAGGGTCTTGCAGTCGGTCAAAAACTAGAATTTTCTCCCCTTTTTTTGTGGCGAACGGGGGGATTTTAACCAGAGCTGCCCATTTATCTTGAGAGGGAAGACCAGTAATTTTTTCTAAAATTTCTTTTGTAACAAAAAACGTTTCTTTTGCGTGCGGATTTTGGTATGGATCAAGGGTGAAGAGTATCTCTAAGGGGTGTGATTGGGATATTTCCTCAATTAGGTGGTCTTTGAATATAAGACACAACCCCTCTGCGTAGCGAAAAGTTTTATCGATCCGCAGTCGAA
>CAYFOX010000024.1:11400-12626 GCA_964344875.1 uncultured bacterium | reverse complement strand
GGCTTAAGGGTCCCCTCTTTAGCCTTCTTTACCAAAAATTTTACCTCTTTGGAGAGCTCTTCAATCCCTTTGAAATCGGCTAAACGGACAATTGGGGTGATGAGCCCCTCAGCTATAGAGACCGCAACGCTGACATCCATGGTATGAAAACGAATAATCGATTGGGTTTTTGAGTCGAAACCGCTATTGACCTCAGGGTGGTCTCTTAATGAGAGCGCCACAGCTCTTAAAATGAAATCATTGATCGTACAATCGATACCATAGTCTTTAAGTTGCTGCCGGATTTTTCCAAGTTCCAGGGTATTTACCACATGAGTCACATAAAAGTGGGGGATAAATTGCTTCGACTGTTGCAACCTTTTTGCTATCGCTTTGCGCATGGGGCTCATAGGGATTAGCGTGTATGAACCCGGTTTTTCCTCAGGAAAGGTTTTGCTTTTCAACTGTTGGTAGGCTTTAGAAGGGGCTTTTTCTACATCTTTTGCAGTAACAATTCCTTGATATCCGCTCCCATTCAAACCCTTGAGGTCTCTGCCCTGTTCTTTTGCTAACTGCTTGGCATAAGGGGTAGCTAAAACCTCTTTACCACTCGAAAGAGTGGGAATAGTCTCTAACGGAGGGGCAATACCAAATTCTGGCTCCGCAAAACCCACAGATGCGGGCGAAGGTGCTTGTGCTGTACTTGTGGGTTGTAAAGTGACTGCTTGAGGTGCACTTTGGGGCTGAGGAGCTGCAAGCTTCTCAAATTCTTTCAATAACTCGGAATAATCTTCATTTGGCTCGTCAGTGACTATTCCTATCGGATCACCAACCTTACAAACAGAGTGGGGCCCCTTTAAAATCTTTCTAAGGATCCCTTCATCGAGAGCATTAAATTCTACGACCGATTTATCGGTTTGGACTGTAAAAAGCAAATCCCCGTTTAAGTAGGGCTGCCCCTCATTCACCTTCCATTCTACTATCTCCCCTTCGGTCATCGTTGGAGAGAGTTTCACAAACTTCAAAAATCGTTTCATAGTCTCAGCAGGGTTTTGATTTCGTCTATTATTCGCTCTGTTGAAGGCAAACAAAGAGCCTCTAGATTGGCAGCGTAAGGTAGGGGCGTCTCTCTTTGAGAAACTCTCCCTACGGGAGCATCCAAAAGGTGTATTCCCAATTTTGCAACCTGAGCAATGATCTCAGCCCCCACACCATTTGTTTTGTGCCCCTCTTCAACTATCAGCAAC
>CAYFOX010000024.1:5445-11390 GCA_964344875.1 uncultured bacterium | reverse complement strand
ATCAGCAACCGATGCGTCTTTTTTAAAGATTCTAGTACGATTCCTATGTCTAAGGGGCGAATGGTTCTCAAGTCTACCACCTCAATCGTGATCCCTTTTTTCATAAAGTATTCGTGTGCCTCGAGACAAAATCTTAACGGGCGACCAAAAGAGACAATGGTAAGATCTTTTCCCTCTTTGAGTATCTGCCCCTTCCCGATGGGAACCAGAAAATCATGGTCTGGAACCTCCCATTTGGTGTTATACTCCAATTCATGTTCCAAAAAAAGGACCGGGGAATTACAGCGTATCGCCGATTTCAACAACCCCTTGTGATCTGCTCCTGTGTAGGGAGCAACGACTTTCAAACCGGGAAAATGGGAGTACAAAGCAGCTACGCAATGGGAGTGCTGGCAGGAGACCCTTGGGCCCGCACCATTAGGGCCTCTAAAGACAATCGGCACATGAAACAATCCACCGGTCATATACTGAATTTTAGCAGCATTGGAAACGATTTGATCGAAGGCGACAAAAGAGAAATTGAAACTCATAAACTCGACAACAGGTCTTAAACCCGCCATGGCAGCTCCGATCGCTAAACCCGAAAATCCCGCCTCACTAATAGGCGTGTCAATCACCCTTCTAGCCCCAAATTCCTGCAAAAGCCCTTTAGTGATTTTATAAGCACCGTCGTACTCTGCAACCTCTTCACCTAAAATAAAAACATCAGGATCTCTCAGCATTTCCTCTTTTAGAGCCGAGCGAATCGCCTCCCGCACATCTATAACAGCCATACTAATCGCTCTCCACCCCAGACTCAATGTCCCCAATATCGCAAGGAACCCCTTTCTTGGCCTCTTCCAGAGATTGAAAAAGCTCCTCTTTAATCTTTTTTTCTCTCTCTTTTAGCTCTTCTTCGGTTGCAAACCCCTCTGCTAATAGATCCTTTTTAAAAGATTCAATCGGGTCTAATGAGCGGATCTCTTCCATATCCTCTTTTGAACGGTAATACTCGGTATCGGAACGGGAGTGCCCTTTGAAGCGTTGCGTTTTGGCCTCTATGATTATTGGGCGTTTTGTTTTAGAAACTTTCTCGTGCACCTCTTTAAAAAGAGCGTAAGAATCTAAAACATTCATCCCGTCAAGAAGATGGTTCTCCAGATCAAAAGCCTTTGCAATATGCGCTCCGATAGGATCCATAGCAACCGCTCTTTTATGGTGTGTTCCCATACCCCAGACATTATTTTCTATAATAAATACTACCGGCAGAGACCATAATGAGGCCAGGTTAATCGACTCGTAAAATACCCCCTGCACTGAGGCGCCGTCCCCTAGAAAACAGTACGTGACAAGGTCATCCCCTTTGTAGATACTTTTAAAAGCAAAACCGGCACCAAGAGCTGTATGCCCACCAACAATCCCTTGCCCCAAAGGCATATGTTTCGTCACAAAATGCATCGAGCCCCCACGCCCTTTAGCACAACCAAGTTGGTTGCCTAAAAGTTCTGCAAAACCCTGCAAAGGTGAGCAACCGGTCAAAAGAGCTAAAGCATGACAGCGATAGGTTGTAATCCAGTGCCCTTTATCCATCCCTATGGCACTAACGGCCCCCGCTTGAATCGCCTCTTGGCCCACGTAGGAGTGGAAAAAGCCCGCTACAAGCCCCTCTAGGTAAATCCCCTCGGACATCATTTCAAATTGACGAATTTTAAACATGTGAGAAAAAAGCTCAAGAGCTCTGTTTTTACCTATAGACGAAAGGACTTTCTTCTTGTCGTATGTGGTGTACGAAAAACCACTTAAAGGTGCATGCATGACACCAAACTCTAAGACCTAAACATTAATTAATCAATAGATCTTTCAAACGGAAACTCTTTTGAAGAGGAGAAGGTTTGGATTCCCATGGGATCAAGCTAGCCCAAAATCCCCTATCCTGTTTATACTTTGGAGATATGACAAGATTGATCTTTTACGATACCGAAACCACTGGGGTAAGACCAGATCGGGATCGTATCATCGAAATAGCGGCGTTTGATGCTACAACAAACAAAACCTTTTGCTCTTTTGTACAGCCTCAAGTACCGATCCCCCCTGAATCAAGTGCAATATGCAATATCACCGATGAGATGGTCAAAGATGCTCCCCTTTTTAAAGAGGTCGCCCTCAATTTTATGGAATTTTGTCATGGAGATGTGATCTTGGTTGCTCACAACAACGATGCGTTTGACAAACTTTTTCTTGAGGAGGAGTTTAAAAGAGCAGGAGTTGAACTCCCCTCTTTCCGTTATATCGACAGTCTGAAATGGGCGCGAAAATACCGTAAAGACCTCCCTAGGCACGGATTGCAGTACCTCAGAGAGGCTTATGGAATTGAGGCCAATCAGGCGCACCGTGCTCTTGACGACGTCATGGTTTTGGCGCGCATCTTTATGCTTATGATCGACGACCTTACTGTTTCCGATGTGATGGAAAGGCTCTTGGCCCCACAAGATGTGTCAACCATGCCATTTGGCAAACATCGAGGCACGCCCTTAGAGCGACTCCCCAAAAATTATGTAGAATGGCTTGCCTCTAGCGGAGCCTTGGAAAAACCGGACAACTCGACCTTAAAAAAAGCGTTATCTGTTCATTTTCAAGAGCTTGTGTCTATCTAATAAGTTTTTTGTCCTAAATAACCGATGCGCCACGTAATAAGTTTATTTATAATAAATTGCATGGTATACTCTTAATAACGATTAAGAGATCTCCATATGATCCCAAGCGGTATTAGCCCAAAACACATTCCAAATTACTGTCACCTTACCCAAAAGGAGACTTGTAGCGACTTATTACAGAGTGTTGACGCAGTCCGGCAAAAGTCCTCTATCCAGTTGCAGGCTATAGCCTTAAGATCCGCGACTCTTGCAAAAGAAACCTCCGAAGCCACTTTAAGACATCCATTTGTCCCTGCCGAGGTTGTCCCCTGTCATTTATTGACCCTCTCTTTAGGAATTCGCTGCATGGCCCTCACCCCATTAAGATTTACCATGACCACTCTTTTAAATCTCATTAGACAGGTCGATAAAACTTTCCAAGAATATGAGAAGCGAAACAAAGGGTTTTTAAAACCGGAAGGGGAAACACAAGTGCGAGTTTTGATCGACTCTCTTAGGAGTACCCCGCTGAAGATGTGGAATATACTGGAAGCAAAGCTCATGGGGTATACTTGTGAAGTTGAAGAGGAAATGCTGGCAACCTTATGTGAAAAAATCAAGGAGAACAGAGAAAACATTGCCCGAAACATGCTTTTTTTTGAAATGATTGGTTGTCGTGAAGAGATTATCTCATTTGCAAAATTGATCGGTTCGCTTCATGGGACATTCAAAACTGAGGCCGAAGCAAAAAAGATTCTTCCACTCCTGGCTTTTCCCCTTGACGGAACGTTAGACCGAAAACTGGGCAAATGCTGCCCTTTGGATCCCTTTCCTGTATTTCGCATAAAAGAGCTTGAATCAATAGAATCCAGTATGGAATACGTGGCTTCCTGCATTGACCGAAATCGGAAACTATGTACTGAAGTCGAACAAATTCTCACGGATTTAATTAAAAAAGAAAAAAATAGAGAAAAGAAACAGGTTTTAGCCTCAGTGATTGCAGAAGTAGACAACCTCCAATCTGCATATGACGAGATCAGACCAAATATCCACTCTTTTTTATCCGAAAATACAGTAAAAAAACTTCTATCTTTCCCCCCCACTTTTTTTGAAATGGGTATACAAGATTACCAAGAACTGCATAAAGTGGTAAGGGTTTTAGACTCCTTTTCAGATTCGATTCAGGGGTGTTTTCTTGATTTTTCCCTTTATCAGCGCGTTTTGGGATCTATCCAAAATTTAATACATGTTTTCCCCCAGTTTCCCGAAAGATTATGTGATGACCTTATCACCGATGTCCAATTCCCCTTTTCCTATCTTCAAAAACTTTCTCAACATCTTGTGTTAGACTATTTTCAGTATTCCAAAAAAGCTCTCGAATCTTCTCAAAGTCTTCTCCAATCTACAAGCTCCAAAAGCAGCTACTTGCACCTAATTGATTTATGGGCAGCAAGAATCCTTCAATCCCCCTCTTGTATAAAAATAGACCAGTTGAAGACTCTTTATAGCTATCTTGAACAAGAGGCTAAGCCCCTTTTTGGATCTTTTCTGGATACATCGCTGCAAAAGACTTTAAAAAAACTTGATCCCGCACTCGTTGACTTCGTCCATACTACCCCCTATTCAAGAACTCTCGGGCTAAATTTTCATCACAAATTTTTTCGCACTCCTATGGGAAATCTTTTAGAATTGGATTTAGGGGCTGTCCAATTCCTACAAAAAAACTTGAAGAGCATTCTTGAAAGAGAAGACTTTAAAGAAACGCTTTCCGCTAAAATCCTCCCCGATTTGCAAAAACTATCGCAAATTCAATCTCCTGAGGAGTTCCTCGATCTAGGCAAGCAGTTTATTGAGCAGCATCCCCTACTCATGTCTGGATCCAACAGTATTGTTTCAATAGCACTTCAACCTCTCATTCGATATGTCGAATTCGAAGCATTAAATGATGCCTTGAGATGTACCCCATCCCCATCCCTCACCCCTGTAGGAAAAAAGAAATCTTTTTCTCCTCATAGCGATACCTCTACACCCACTTTTATGCGACGCTCTCCAGCTATGTCTCATAGGGCCTTGCAATTAGATTTGTCTACTGAAGAGGAGCCTTTAGAAATACATAGATCCAGCCCTATGACCCAAAGCCTGATTCAGGCTTTTCAGGGTTTACGTTTGGACCCCACTGTTCTTCATGCCTTAGAGGGATTAAAAGAGACCTCTCGTATTTTTAAAAGCCCTGCGCTTTTCTACGATGAAGCTTTGAATCTTTTTCATAATCTTTTAGAGCTATTATTGGATCCTAAAGGGGATAAAAAACATGACCTTGTAGAAATGATTCCCCTTTTTATACCGCTTGAATCCAAAGAAAAAGAGCTTTTGAAACTTTTAGAAAAGGATCGGCAACATCGTCTTACCGGAAAAAAAATCGCTGATTCGATCTACCCCCACCACAATTCATTTCAAATACCTCCCCATCTTGAAAAAGAGTTTCACAAACACCAAGAGACCTTTTTTTCCTTGGTCCTAAAATGTTTAAAAATTATCCATAAAAAAAATATAGATCAGACAGAGCTGACACTCTTAGACGCTCCTTGTACCAAAACTTTTATGGAAAAACCGCTACCTCCTAAACTGATGCAATTAGTCGAAGTTTTAAAAAGACTGGAACAGCGAAAAATAGGTAAAATCGATTCTGAAACAGCCCATGACACCCCAATCCGCATCGAGAGGTTTGAACAACAAAGTCGCAAAATTGAAAAGTCCCTAAGCGCTCTGGAGGAAATTTTACAAATTCTACATCCTGAAAATACCGAAATGGTCGATTTTTCTATTGCCCACCAAGCCCTCTACCATCTATCCCTCCTTACAGAAGCGACCCTCATACAACTTCTTTTAACAAAACCCTTAATGAGTCGTTCAGAGGGTAACCGCCACATTGTTTTTGAAACGCTTGAAGGGAGTCGCCCAATCTATAACGAGCATAATACAATCCGTATCCTGGAAGCGGTTTTACTCGACTGTTCGATATCTCCTGAAGCGAAGGCTCAGATAGCAACATTTAGAAATTTCTCGAATATTGTCTTCCGCTATTTAACCCATGCTCAAGGGCACTGTCATGAAGACTTTGTAAGACTACTTGTAGATCTCAATCTGATTGCAAAAGACCTTGAGACGCTTCATAGTGGATTTACAACTGCCGATATGAAAGAACTGCTCAAGACAGAGGATATCGAGGAATCTATAGAAAAAGTCCATGAGATCCAGAAACAGGCATACCAACAAATTCTATCTACTGTAGAAAAAACTTTCGATGCCCTTTTAGAATTGATGGATCAACAC
>CAYFOX010000024.1:0-5435 GCA_964344875.1 uncultured bacterium | reverse complement strand
GTTCTCGTTATTGTTTTCTCAAAAGATCGTAAAAGCATCCTCTTGATCAAACGTGATGACGTTCGTCTTTATGCATTTGCAGGCGGAGCCATCGATTTGGGTGATCCATCCCCTGAAGAGGCCGCTAAAAGAGAATTCGAAGAGGAGACCGGATACCAAATTAGCATAGTGAGGCAAATAGCCCTCTACTCCCCTTTTGGCCCTTTTAGTCGCACCACCTATTTCTTCGAGGGAGCGATACTGTCTGGTAGCCCCACACTCTCTAAAGAGACCCGTGAGGTGCAGTTTTTTTCGTTGGACAATCTACCAAAAAACCTTGTTCCGCTTTACCATGAGCTGATTCGAGACGCTTTGGATCCCGATTGCCCCAAAGAAAAGTCGATGCCCAGAATGTACTGGATTCGGGATTGGAGATTTGTATACAATCCGTTTATCTTCGTCCCCTTTCTATGGGGAAGGTTCCGTTGGTGGTCCAAGACAAAATTATCCCTATTAAAATAACCCCACTATTTGCTATGAATACGCTTTCATCTGTCATTCCCCAATCAGAAACTTACCAGCCCCTTATTTTTGAATTCTATCCAAAAGAGGAGCGGATCCGATTCAATTCTCTCCAACTGTTGTCGCAGAATTTTCTTCTCAGAAGACCCTATCCCCTTCGCTTAGGTGAACTAGAAGATTTTAGCTCCTGCTTGAAAAAAATCTCCAAAGAACCCTCGCTTAATAGTGAAGATAAAAAGCTTTTATCTTTTGCCGCTAACTTTTTCAGATTCTCCTCTTGTGAGTATAATCCCCTTTACCCCTCCCCACAAGAAATAAGTCAATTGGAAAAATTTATCCAACTTGTGAATCAAATGGTGCTTTTTGACGAGGAAAAAGGGCAATTTATCCCTTTAGATCTTGCAAGATACATCGTCTTAGAAAGATTGGATTACACCGACCTTACCACAGTCGACTGTATCCAAAACATCCTCTATGCAGACGATAGAAATCTAATCCCGTACCTTCTTGAAAAAAAAGAAGAGTTTTTTACCAATCTTGGGATAGATACCACCTTCATCAAAGAGTATCTTGGTTCATCGCATAAGCTAGAGGATTCTTTAGCTTTGCGCGATTTCATTTTAGATTCTCGTTATTATGAATCAGAGGAGTTGGGAAAAATCCTGGTCTACTCCCCTCTTTTAGGCCCCACCTTTTTTTCCTCATTTTTTGATGCTTTCTATCCTGAAATTCCTGATCTGATAGAGAATCTAGATGAACAATCTAAGCAGACGCTTTATGATAACATGGGCTCTTTAGAGGAGATCGACCGTTTCCCTTTTTCGATCCCCTTTCAACGTCTAAAGGGAATGCTCGAATAGAGGTTATGAAGATTCTTTTAAGATTTAGTGATTGAGAAATATTTGACTAAAGGTCTAAGATTTTTAAGTTCTCCTGCACATTTTTTACAGAATTTAATTAATCCTTTTTTCAATAAATCCTATGAGCTCATCAGCCCTTACTACCTATCAACGCAATCTATTTTCCCTTATGGATGTAAGGGTTTTGGAGGGAGAAGAGAAAAAAGATTTTAAAAAAAGAGAAAAACTATCTCAGCTTATGAGGTTGCAGCTTTGGGGTCATCTTTGGAAACAAGAACCCCTTAAGCTTTCTGATAGACAAATGCAGTTTCTACAAAGAGCTCAGGGAATTCTGGATTGGCATAGCACTCCCTATCTCTCTTTATTCAAAATCATCCACCTCTCTCTAGCGATTTTACTGGGATCGGATCAGATTTTTCGCCCTAAAACAAGGGTTCCTAAGGCTTTTTCCCACCACATAGGCCCTATCCATAAAAATATGGCCTCATTCCGGTTTAAACTTTATGATGCGGTATCAGAGCTCTCGATGTTTGTTGAGGGCTTCCAATTTCTGACTGACAAACCATTGGAAGACCATAAAATTTTCCCTAAATCTTTAGAAGTTCTGAATAAATTAGAGGCAAGCTTTTTTCATTTTTCGCAAGGGTTTGAATATTTCTCAACGGAGAAAATTTTTTTCTCTATACAAGAGCATCTTGCCCTTTTAAAAATGGCCTTTACCCCTAATCCCCAAAAAGAGGAGATCGACTATGACCTTGCCCCTCTACTTTTAAGCCCTGCAGATACTTTTCTTCATTTAAAAAAAACTTCTCCTACCCTTTTTTCGACAAATTTTTTCAACAAAAAAGATCTTACAGTCTTTCATGAGTTATGGGAGTTTTTTTCGTCTGCAATCAAAAATAGTAGAGAAGGATTAACCCCGCTAGCCGAATCTATTGAAGATCCTGAAATCAAGGGTGATCTTTTTTCCTTAATTGATGAAATTGAGGCGTTTACCTACCGCTTTACCAGAGCGCGTATTCTTAATAGTTCTTTACAAGGGTTCAACCTTTTTGCCCCGGGCGACTCTTTTTTAGATCAGCAATTTCTGGAAACTCTTACCTCTCAAACGCAACAATTGCAAAAAGAGATAGAGGAATTTACCGAAATAAATCGGACCTTTAGAGATCTAAATCGCAAAATATTCTTTTTTTACAAAAAAGTTTCCCAAGACAAACCCGATCAGGCTACAAAAGAAAAAAAACCGAGGCTCCTAAGTCCAAAAGCTGAGGATCAGCCAACCCTAACTTTTGCAAGCAAGGAAGATCCCCGTTTAAAAAAAATCCCTACCATCAAATTTACCAAAGAAGAGGATCATATCTGTGTTGAGATCGAATCCCCAGAACAGCACACGAGATTTTCAGAACTTTTAGAGGCTTTTGACCATTACCAAATCGAAATTTCCACCGATTCGCAAAAGAAGCATTTCGTCTGTTTGTTGCAGCTTAGCATGTACCTTGAATACTCTTTTTTGCAGGCCAATAAATTCACTAAACTCACCGTTGAAGCTTCTATAAAAAAAGCAGAAAGGGTACTTACGTTTTTTAAAGGGTTAATCGAACGAAATAACTTCAACTCTTATTACCTCTACTTTTTTGAAATTCTGGTCCCCTTTGAAACGGGGGTCTATTTTCAAACAGAAAATGAGATGGAAATTTTCTCACTATCTGTAGCTTTCTACTACAGAAACCTTGCAGACGCAATCGATTTTAGGTTCCAAGAGCTTATCTGCGGGCAGCCAAAAACTTTAAACCCCGAGCTCGATCCTCTCTATCTCCTGAAAGATCCCATTTCGGCAACCCACTCTCCTCAATACTTCGATCCTTTTTTCGTAGGGCAGCTGAAAAGCTATACCGGACCCGACTCACAAATCAATCTAGAGGTCTCAAAATACTTTCAGAATAGGGCAAAAAATTTTTTAGATCTTGTTGTAAAAGCTCCCCTTTCAGAAGAGGAGAAAAAAAATATTTTTAAACTTTTTAGTATTGCTAATCCAGATCTCGATTGGACTGTCGAGGATCTTCTTGTGTATGCAAAAAAAATCAGTAAAAGAGTGGATGACGCACAAGAATTTCTGATTACGCAATACTCTGTCTCTACTCCAGTATTTTTTGTTCATTCTCTTATAAGCTACTTTTTTGCCCCTTTTAAACGGATACAAATTGAGCATGAACTGACACATGAACCTGTAGAAAAAAAACGGAATCCAAGAAAAAAAACCTCTCCAAAAACACCCCCGTTAGGGGCTTGTGTCCCTTTTGAGGAGCCTAAAGAGGTCGCGGCTCTACCCGAAATTAGGGATCCAAGCATCTGTGCAGTTGCTGAAAAAAAACTCCTCATTGAGCCTGTTGTCGTCGATTCCAGCAATCTGGAAAATCTTAAAACCCTCATGAATAAACTCCACTTGGAAATGGAGCCCAATTTTCGACTCATATGTCAGATGCTGGAAAAAAAAGAGCTTACTCATTTAGGCCGCTCTTTTTATCGGGAATTTTTCTCCTCTGTTAGAGGATGGATTGAGCGCATGCTGAAAGTTTACGATCCTGAAAATAAAAGCCATCAGCTCTATGATCTATATATAAATCTTCCCCCATCTCTTTTTGTTAACTATGGGAATCTAGTCTTAGATAAAAAAGAGTGTCATCTTCTTACGGCCTTGTCTAGACTTTATGTATTTCATTGGGATTTGGATGAGGCTCTTGTAGAGGGCACTTTCTGCCCCTTATTTAAAGAGCTCCTTAGTGAATCTTCAGAAAAACAGGTATTCAGAGAACTTTTTTTCTCCACAATGCAGCTTGCAACCAAGATCCTGCTTTTTGTGGGGCGCCAAACCGCTTTCCCCCCTGTGCAATTTGTACTACCAACCATCTCTAGAGAAAAATCGGCTCCTAATTCTTTTCTTATCGGCACGATCGAGCAGCTTAATGGGATCATCAAAGAGCATCCTTTAGAGGATCATGAGCTTGAAAAGGTCTCTGCTACCGAGTCGTTCTCACAAAAATTCATCCGTCTTTCCAAAATCCATGCTATTCCCAAAAAAATAGAATACCATCTTCAAGGTTTAGCTCCCCTTCTCTTTGAGTGGTCTAAAAATGAAACCCTCTCTTATCCTTTGGCCCACCATATTCTCTATCGCCTCTCCATGCTTCTAGAGAGTGCTTTGGATCTTGGCCTCTATAGTTGCTCAAAAACAGATCACACTGGGCAGCAGCATGTTATTTTTGAAAGTTTCAATGGTAGACCCCTCGGGTTTTCCCATGATACTTTGGGTAAATTCCATTTTTTACCAAATGAAATCCAAGAACTTTTCTCGATTGAGGAGCTTCCATTTTTTCGTGAATTTGCGAATTTTTCGAATTCTGTGTACCATTACCAAGATTGTTCTATGGGCCCCTTGAAGCTCTATTTAGATGCCCTTCAGTCTGTAAATGCTGCAGAAAATCCTCTTTTGGTACAACAGCTCAAAGATCACCTACTCACAACAAAAAAACAGGTTCTAATGATTGTGTGTCGATTTTTGTGCCACCATTTAGAAAAAAGGAATTTTAAGCTCAATCCTATACCCTTTTTGGAAAAACCCCATGCGCCATCAAGTTGGCGAGCAAGGCTCTCTTCAACACCCTAAAAGCCCCTCCTTCTATTGCTAAAAAAGGGGGGATCAAATTGTTATTAGAAATACATCTCGAAAAAGAGGGTACCCTGTACGACTTGCGAGCGGTCTCCAATCATAGTATCGGCATCAAAACCAAACTTGAAGTTTTCTTTATAGGTTACAGCAGCTCTTGCTCCGGCTTCAAACATAACTGCTGACGGGTGCTGCCCATAGAGATCCAAATCGTCGTGGCAAAAATCGTTAGCTTGTATAAATTTGGAACGGATGGTATTCCCTGACAATAATCCTGTGAAAATAGCTCCAATAGTCACTCTCATATCTCCATGGATATTTTCGGTGGTGCATGTGTTGGTACCCAAGTTCAGCCTCAAGCTTCCCCTTAGAGTTGCCTCATAGTCTGCATCCAAATAGGTATTAAATAC
>CAYFOX010000023.1:5874-12790 GCA_964344875.1 uncultured bacterium | reverse complement strand
GATCAAGCTATCCCACTATTTTTCCTCAAGTAATCTAACTAATAGATCCTGGATCTTAAAAAAAGAGGTATCTTTCATGCTAGTGCAACCACTACCAAATAGTACCCCGCCATCGGGAGGCCCACTCTATAGTCTATACTCTTTTTGCGAAGAGGTCTCTTATGGAGTCGAGCCTGCTACATGTAAATTTTCGCCCGGAAAAGAGGGTACAAAAAGTGCTATCATCTATGTGAATGGTGTTCGTCAGAGCTTTATGGATATTGAATGTGTACATAGCCAAACCTCAAAAAACACTAAACGGGACACCTACTCTATCGCCAATCTCACCAACGGTTTGGTAAAGGATTTTTTTAGGTGTGTGAAACTCTGGTTGGGGGGACAAAGCCCGGCATCGGTTAAGCTCAAAGAAACTTTAGAGAACCTGCCCAATGATATTGAAGACATTAAGATCGTCTGTCATAGTGAGGGCTGTTTAATCACTCGACAAGCTTTACATCACCTCTCCAACGAAGTGTTTATGAAACTTTATCCCAAGCTACACATCCTTAGTTTTGGAGCCCCCTTCTTTTTCGATAAACGCTACGCCGAAAAAATTGAGAATCACGTCTCGATTTTTGACCCCATATCGATTGTTTTAAACCCCTCTTTGATCTTTAGATACATCTGGGCTTCAGTAAATCTGCTAAAAAATAAACTGGAAGGGATAAGAAAACCCTTTAAAATAGGGAACTACTGCCCCACCTATTTCCACGCTCCCCACTCCAACCAGCCTCTAAAAGAGCATAGCATTCGCGCGGCCACCTATTTTACTAACTATATGCGTATTGTTTTAGCAGAAACTAACGCCGGATAGCACCTTATGCAAACTGTTTCTCCCTATTTTGCTACAGTGCATGAAGATGTTGATGCAGCCTGTCACTCGATCTTTATTAACGGGATCAATAACACCGTCGATGTAGCTTTGGAAATCACTGCGCCCTTTAGTGATTTTCGCCACCATATCGAGCATCTTGTGAACCCCACCTCAGGGTTTATTTCCGACCATTTTAGAATTCTTAAGGGCAAACACGGGTATCCTTCTGAGACCACATACGAGCTTTCTAAAAAACTTATCTCTTTAGAAGGGGGATCGAAAAAAATTCTTCTGATAGGCCATTCAGAAGGGGGTGTAATCATAGAGCGAGCGCTTCACCATTTACAAAAAAGTGGTTTTAAAAAACTCTTATCACGAATTACCGTCCATACCCTAGGATCAAGCAGCTTCTTTAAAAACTCTTTTGGAATCAAAAAACTGACCCATCATGTCACCCTTTTGGACACCCTGTGTTTCCTGCAAAATCCCCTTATCCTAGTGATCTCGACGATAGCCTTTTTCAAGGTATTGAAATGTAAAATATTAGAACAAAAGAATTCGGCGCACATCTTTTCTTTGCACACCAAATTTTATTGGCCTGGCTCATGGAATTTTTGGAAAGAGCATACTGTTCGTGAAGGACTCTATAATCAGATTTTGCGTAAAAAACTTAGAAAAGAAAATCCTTCAAGTAGCTATTAGGATATCGATTAAACTAGTGCGTTAAAAGAATCCAGTCTTCTTGGAGAGGATTTGTCCATTGGGGTTGCAGCTTTTGATCCATAAAAATGTTGGATTCAAGCCTTACCCCGAATTTTTTTGGAATATAGACAGCCGGTTCAATGCTGGCTACCATATTTTCCACGGGCGCTCTTTCGTCTGGCTCCTCAACACTATCAAAATGCATAGATAGCCCATGCAGGTTTCTATCGATAGAGTGTCCGAGGCGGTGAAGAATATTCTCTTCATACCCTTTCTCTACTAAAACTCCCCTTGCGACCCTATCCACAAAAGAGCCTTTAATATGAGCTCCGATAGATTGAAACGCTTTTTTTTGGGCACTCAAAACAGCTAGAAAGGCCTCCCTTTCTTCCAAGTTAGGTTTGCGATTGACCATGAATAGAAAAGTTCTATCCGCATAAATTGCATTCGGCTCTTTGAGTCTTGCCCATAGGTCTACTAATAGGGGTCCCCCCCCTTCTATAGATGCACCCTCCCCCTCTAGATGATAGTGGGGCAAAGCGCTATTTTCTTTGTAAGCCACAATCGGATGGGAGATGGTCTCCATCCCCTCCCTTTCGATCTCTTCCAAAAGCCAGTCGACAATATTTTTTTCAGTTAAAAGAGGCTCTTTCGCAAACCAAACTGCGAAATTTTTCATGATCTGTTCTATTTTGTTATTAGCCTGCTGATGCGATTTCACCATCAATGGGCTCAGGGAGTAGATTTTTTGCCTATAATCTTGAGCGCAGTAGACCTCGATAGAGTGAGCTTTGAGCTCTTCAATTTTTTTAAAAGGGACAATATCCTCATCTACAAAAACCTTTTTACCCTTTAAAAAAAGGGCCAACGCCTCCAGAAGTGCTTTTTTCGAATGGAAAGAGTGTACTGCCTCAAAAGAGCTGTTTTCGTATGCCTCTTTCTCAATAGAAAAAACAAAAGCCGTGCACTTTTTATCGGGCAAAATTGCGAGGTAACACCACCTGGACTGGGTCTTTAGATGACCAAAGAGCTGCTCTACTCCGGGATGGATCCCCTTACGGTCAATAATCAGGTAACAAACAGACACTGAGATTTCTCTTAAAAAGATTAGTGATAAAGCGATTGTATGAGTGAGGAGGCTGCAGCAATTTGGATTAGCCTAGAGGGTTCTTCCAATTTTTTCAAAAGAAATCTTATTGTTTTATCCCCACCCAAGTACCCTAGCGACTCTACGATCTGGATCTTTTCCTCAAAGCTTACGTTAGGGTACAACTCGATGAGCTCATCGATAATCGCTGTCTCTTTTCCAAAAAAAGCAAGAACAAGGAGCGTCTGCAACCGGTTCTTTCTATCCCCTGACATGCTCAATTCCCTTGCTACCTCTACCACATCGGTATCGGATTCCTTAAACAAAAAGATGAGAGCCATTCTGCTTACCGGGACAAGCTTTTTCTCAAAAAGGCGCTCTAAAGCATTCTTAGCCCCCTCGAGATCCACAAGCGCGTACGACCCAATTAAAGAAAGGCGTGTAAGCTGATCGACAATCAGTGGATAATTAGGCAGCATGGGTTGATGGGGAACTTTAGAAGGGAGAATCACAGGAAACATGGATTCTTCTTGGGCGAGCATCACCAATCCCGTCTCGTTATGTAAAAACTCTTTGAAAACGTCTTTTACAAATTCCAAAGCCATTTTATGTCGCAGATATCCCATGGCAAGATTGATCTTAGCAAAAGGATCCATGATGCTTTTTTGCTTGTCTTTTAAAGCAGAAAGTGCCGGTTTAGATTTTGCAATATAAGAGGCTGCAAGCACTCGAATGCCTGAGGATTCGTGGTCTAGACAATCGATTAGAAAATCAATCGATTGAGAATTTTTACTCAAAGACAAGGTCCAATGCCCCATCATTTTCAAAGGCAACGATACCGTGTCGCCACTGCTCTCAATCATCGGTTGTGCTTGGATTATCAATTCGTCCGAATCGGATAAAAGAGCAAGAGCTTCAAACGCCTTCGAGCGCACATCAAGAGAGGGATCATTTAGATGGTTGATTACAAGATCTAAATGCTCTTTTTTCCCTTCACGTATAATGGACTCTAAAGCAAGCTGTCTATACTGGGACCTCTCATTACGAATCAAAAAATCAAGTTGGATGGGATCAATCCCCTCCAGGATGAGGGCTAGGCTATGTATTGCGGTCAACCGCTCTTCGGAGGTGGAGAGGGGATGTTCGATTATTTTTTTCAAAGCTTCGGTCGCATCGGCATTTGATTGTAAGCCTGCAGCTCGGATTGCCTCTAAACGGACATGGTAATTAGTTTCAGTTCCTATAATCTTTGCGACAAGTTTTTTTAAAGGAGGATCCGGATAAAAACCGGCTAGCTTCATAGTAAAACCCCTCACGCGAGCATTAGGTGAACGGGCCTTTTCCATAAGAATCTTCATCCCGCGCACATCTCTTGTGATGGCAGCTCCTAAAACAGACATAGCTTCACTGGCCTCGCCCCCTTGCGCATGCTTGCGCAAAACAGACCAGGCTAAGGACTCGATAAGTTCAAAAGCATTAGCGGGTAAAAGATCTTCCGATTTTACTAGATGGATCGCCTCTTGAGTTTTTAGAAGGTGCGCTAACGTTTGGGCATACAAAAATTTACGCTCCGTTCTATCGGGATCCTCAAGAAAATAGCTTTTTGAGTATTTTAAAGCCCCCTCATTATCTTGGATAAGAATTGAGGAATGGATCTCATTCCAACCCGCCATCAAAGGGAGGGCTAAGAAGAAACTACTAAAAATCGTGATTATGCGCACGTTCAGCCAACATATGTATATGTAAATGATACACCGATTGACCCGCATCAGGGCCGTTATTCACTACTAGCCTGTACCCCTTTTCAAGGGAGTGCTCTTTGGCAAGTTTTTGAATCGTTTCGGTCATAGCTAACAAATACCCGAAATGCTCTTTTTGTAAATCCTGAAATGTTGGAATGGGTATTTTTGGTATGATTAACCAATGAATTGGTGCCTTAGGATGGATATCTTTTATCACAATCACCATCTCATCTTCAAAAATTATGCTGGCACTAAGCTCTTTATCGATAATTCTGGAAAAAAGTGTTTTCATCTTTCAGTCTCAAGTTTCTTTTTTATGGTGCTTCAAACTTCTCTTTGCCCCCTCAATCGCCCCCTCTTTTGTAGCAAAAATTGCAATAAAAAGCCCCTTATGACAAAACTTTCCCCCTTTAATTCCACTGATTGACTCGAACTCCTCCTCATTTAACCCGCCCCAAAAGCTTGGCAAGTCTAGCCTGGCGCCCATTCTATCAGCATAAGTTTTCGGAATCACCCTTAGCTTCCAACCATTTGGCACAGGCATCACAATATATTTCGCCTTGTGGTTTTCTCCTCCCAGTTCAAAAAAATTCTCTAGCCAAGGGACCATCTCATCAAAAACTAGGATCTCCTCACAAGATTCCATAACTTTTTTTACTACCTCTTTGCAACGCTGTCTATACCTGTAGCGCTCCACAAGACGATCGAAATGGCCATAGGCAAAATCCAAAGCCTGAAAAAAGGCTCTGTTCATCTCCTCTTTATCTGCGGCCTCTCGAATGGGTACAAAATTTTCGATCACGTGAGAAAAGGTGGGCGTGTTCAAAATTTCACGGCTGACACGACCATTATCGAAAGCATCCACGTGATCGATCAACTCTTTTTTGAGGTGTTGATACAGGGGGAGGTCGTAAAAACCCTGATGGAAAAGAAATCTTGCCACCATCCCTGCAGAGCTCAGCTCGCCCTGGTAGGAGCTTTGGTGGTGGTCGAATAAAAAATGTTTCTCATCGTAAACGGCACCCACATCAACAACAAATTGAAATTTGGACAAAACAAGGGGATCTCTTGAGCGATGAATCTCATTTTTTTGTATCAAATTAGCATAAAGAAGCTGTACACAAGCGATGATCTCATCTGCATGGAACGGGCCGTCATGCACAACTGCACCCGTTTTTTTCTCAAGGGACATGCAACTATCCTCAAAATGAAGATCCTTAAACGATTTCAAGGATCTAGTTTCGCATTTTTTGACCTGAATTCCTACAGAAAACACTTTCAAAATGTGTTTTCTCAACTAGCACTCAACTATATCCCCGTAACCATGAAAAAGCAAGCTCAGCGTAGTTTTTAGGAGATATAGGACTTAAGAAATTCCAAAATTTGTTTCGCGTGGTTTCCTACTTCGACTTTTTCGATTCTCCCGACCTCAATACCGTTGGGATCAATCAATACAGTAACTCTTTTTACCCATTTGTATGGAAAAAAATGGAATCCAAAATGCCATTTATAGACACCAAACATTTTCGAGATTTTCCGATCATGGTCGGCTATCAAACGAAATGGGAGATCGTATTTTTGCTCGAATTTTTTGTGGCTTTCCACATCATCGGGACTTACCCCTAAAATTTCGATTCCATGCTTTTGCAATTCGTCAAAATTTTCTCTTAAGTTACAGGCCTGTTTAGTGCAACCCGGAGTATCATCTTTGGGATAAAAATATAAAGCAATCCAACGCCCTCTGAAATCATCACTATTTATAGGTTTTCCATTTTGGTCCACTCCGCTAAAATGGACAGCTTCTTTAGCACTCAACTTTTGACTCCTTTTCTAACGTTCTTATACCCTCAGACTAGAAAAGGTTCAACTTTTTTTTCAAAAATCTGAGCCTTAATTGGATTGTGTTGGATCGCATCTAATGGGGGGATTTCTTCCTCTTGCTTTCCTAAAATCCCCAGCAGATGTTTGAGGAAAGTTTTATAGACCATACCTAGGTCCACCCTCTTAAGGCAGGGCGCGGAGCATTGACGCATCTTCTTGCATTTGATAGTAAATGATTCTTTTAGAGGGCAACTCCCTTGAAAAGATCCATGAATTTCCCCTATTGGGCCATACACACTTTTTAAAGTAGGCCCAAATACGCTAAACGTGGGGATATTCGTCACCCCCGCCAAGTGCAAGGAAGCCGAATCGACCGCTATTACCATTTTCATGTGTTCCATCAAATATTGCCACTGGGGAATGGATACGATTTTCCATAGGTGCACATGAGAGAACTCTTCAATGATCGTTTCAGCTTTTGCCCTCTCACCATCGTGAAAATAGGGAATTATGATCGAAAAAGCCCAGTCTTTTCGTAGCTGTCTAATCCACTGTTTCCAATCCTCTAGGCTGAGAGTTTTTTGATCCCATGCACTAAAAGGGCATAAAAGGAGAATGTTTTTAGGTACGCTTCCCAAAAAAGCCTCCACCTCTTGTCTTTCCCCTTTTGAGAGGATAAATTTGATCGGATGAAAAGGGACTCTTTTGCTT
>CAYFOX010000023.1:0-5864 GCA_964344875.1 uncultured bacterium | reverse complement strand
ACGCTATCAACAAGCCTGAGGTATCTCTCCTCCGAATGGAGCTCTTTCGGAGCGAAAACTTTGCGGTTTGTAGCTAAAAGATTTGGCCATTCGGCCACACCTCTTCGATCGAATCCTACTTTTAAGTCCCCCTGCACAAGGGCTAAAACAACTGCAGATTTGCAATTTCCTTGAAAGTCAAAAACGATATCAAAGGCGCGATTGCGAAGCCCTTTTAAAGCTTTTAAAAGAGGGCTCCAAACCCCTTTTTTGATCTCCTTGAAAGGGAGTGCAATCACCTCATCCAAACCTTTGAGGTGAGAAACGCAAGTTTTGTACCTCTCCTCCACCGCCCAGGAGATTTTCGCCTCGGGGTAGCTTTGCCGGATCTGGTTAAAAGCCCTGTAAGATTGAATGATATCTCCGATCGAAGTCAATTTCACTATCAAAATACGCATCCCTCTAGTCTAGAGGGAAATCGATGAAAAATCAAGTGTGGGCCCCAATCCTAAGATGGGTGTTTCTGATTAATAGCAAATATGCTATGGGAAGCGGGTATGAAAAACCACGATTTCATCCCCCACTTTCTTTCTCCCTTGGGTGAGGTGATTGGCGCCGAAAAAAATGTCTATCGCATCCTTTTTAAAGAACTACCCAAAACGTTCCTAGGTTTTCATAACCCCATAGAAAATTTCTTACTAGACCCTAATATCAACTGTCGCTTATTGGGGGCTAGCTTTCAACTATTGAGTCTAGAAAAAAATCTGCACAAAAACGAGATCATTCTCGAGATCCATTCGTTGTTCCCTCTGGAAGTCGGAAGAAAAGTGGGCAGAATTTTTATAAAAGACGATAGATTTAGAGTCCAATCGAAAAACTTTATCGAGGAGCTTAAAAAGGAGGGCTTAGTCGATTTCAAGAGCAACTCCTTAGTCCAAAAAGACGAGGGGTTGGTCCTCGAGCTGAATTCTTCGCCTGAAACCTACCGCATTCCCCCCATCAACACACCTTTGACCGATTTTTCAGAAGAGCAAATAGAAAAAATTTTGATTCCAGACCCTGCAGGAACAGTGATCAAATATCAACCAATAAAACACGAAACCCTTTTTCTTGTTTCCGATTTCTGTCTACAACCACAAAGCTCTCACGTTCCGCTTCTTTATTATAACAACTCAGTTCAATTTGCTCTCTACAAGGAATCGGAGTACAAACAAAAAATCAGTTTCTCGTCTTCACGCGGGTTAAGAAGCGCTTTAGAATCTATGAAGGTAGTGCAAGAGGTATTCTCCCTAACCCCTAGTGAGGAAAATCGTTCTGCCCTTTTCTTATCCTCTAAACAGCAGCTTAAAGAGCCCCTTACCTCTTTATGGGTAACTGTCCCCTCTTCTAAAGTTGAGCTACCCCCTGTTATTCGCAACGAGAGGCATCATCGCCTTTTGGAACAGTTTATCCATGACCAGCCGGAAACGGCGATTTTGGAGTCTATTTTGCATCATGAGATCAATTCAGAAGGGGTACTTTTTGTCTCGTACCTCCCCTCTTTTTTTCTTCGTGGTCTTTTTTTTCAAAAAACCATACTGAAGCGGCTCAAACGCATATACTTCATGAACCCCTCTAAAAAAACTCCGGGCTATTTTTCCCATGCTGACCGCTCTTTTTTGCTAGACTTGAACGCCCATGGAATAGAGGTTTTTTGGTACGATAAGACTCTTTCAAAATTGCTGCAATTTTGTGAAAGGGTTCTAGATTATACTGGTATTTTTTTGCCCCCAAACCGTATCGATGAATACCACCGTGCTCTCACTATAGGAATCTACGGCTCAAGCTGTGTTTCTAAAGATATCGAAGGGGATATTAAAGAGATTTTATTAGGACTGGAGGCGATGAAAATCGACTGCTCCCACCATCTTTTGAACCCACAACGCCCATTGGCCGTCTCGACAGGAGGGGGTCCGGGTGTTATGGGGATAGCCAACAAAGTAGCCTATGATCTAAAGATTTTATCCCTAGCCCATCTCTGCAATTTTTCTTTCGAACCGATGAATCCCCACATCGACGGTAAAATGACCTATAGAATCGAACGGATGATCGAACGACAAGCCGAATTTCTTGTAAAGCTGCCCATCTTTTTTATTGGGGGGTACGGTACTGACTTGGAATTAGCTCTTGAGGTTGTAGGGAGACAGGTAGGCAGCTATGAAATCACCCCAATCCTCCTTTTTGGAGATGCCCCCTATTGGGAACAAAAAATCACATCGAGATTTACTCTAAACCATAAATCGGGCACTCTACGAACGGGCGAGTATCTCTCAAACTGTCTTATACAGATCTCCTCAGGATCTGAAGCCCTGGAGGTCTACAAGCTCTTTTTTAAAGAGAAACTGCTATTAGGAACTAAAGGGCGCGTCTACCCTCGAGGATTTCGTCTGTTTAAGGAGATCTACGACGATGTATGATTTGACCACCCCGGATGGGTATATTGAATCGAAGAATAACACGAAAGCAATTGTTGTTTTTGAACATGTTTCAGCACAATTTCTTGGTTTTAAAATCGACGTGAAACTGATCCAATTCAATCTGAAAAGCATCCTTGCCCAATTAGGGCTTGATGCCATTTTAGAGCATACCGAGATCGATTTTGGCCTAAAAAAAATACGTGCTCACGTGGAATTCCTTCCTCGTTGCCCCTTAGGTTTAGAGCTTCTTTCCAGGCTCGGTAAGGGGGCTTATGTTGGTAAGCTTTTCGCAAAAGATCCCGATCGGATTGTTCTTAAACCCGACTATCTAGTGCGCATGTTTGAAAGAAGCGATCGACATGGACATCCGCTCCTCTCCTTTAAAGAGCGCTTCGACTTACAGGTAATTCAAGGTCAATTGATCGGATTTATCCCTTTGCTTGCGGGAAAAGTTGTCTATGAAGAGAGTATCCAGGGTCTGCTTCCTACAATCGCAATGGCTTTAGAAAAAAAAATCTCCCTAAGACATCTGTTGCAGCTGCATCAAAAAAGGGATCCTTCCCAACCAAGAATGGTTCAAGAAAACGAAATCCTTTTAGTCAAAACTGAACCTCTGTACATCAGGACAGTTTTTGCCAGAGTGAAAAATGAGCTTCTACCCCAGGGATATCACCATACCGAAGCCTCCATTTTGGAACCCACAACACGCAATTCTGGAGATATTTATGAGTTTTTTGGAAAAAGCACAAAACCTTTAGAGCAGATACCCCTCGAATTTTATGTTCTGGAACCCTATAAGGAATTTGTATTTTTTTCCGATAGGGATAAACTCCAGGCTCTCCTCTCTAATGACCAAAATATTTTTGAGGCCTTCAAAAATGCTCCGGGACAAAAAGGAAATAAAGCAGCTACATTCGTGGTAAGCTCGAAACAAATGCAAAATTTGCAACCTAAGGAATGGATTGTCAAAGACTATTTTATAGAGTCCATCCCGACTGTGGAAATGTCTCCAAGCGACTCTATCATGATCCAAAACTACATCCTTAACCAGCCTGAAACCTTTTTTTTAAACAGGATCGATTGGGAGGAATTCACGTCTGAAGGGGTTTTGTTTTGTCGCCATTTTCCCACCTATTTTCTCAAACGTCTTTTTTTATCTGATAAGATAAAAAAGCAGGTCAAAAGACTCTATTTTCAATACGCTTCACGCTCATCAGACCAGTTTTTCACTCATGAAGATCGGACCTTCATGATCGATCTTTATCGGCTAGGAATAGAAATTCATTGGGTGGATCTTGTGACGAAAAAATGCCTGCAGTTCATTGAACGGCCCGGAAGGTATACTGGTATGTTTGTTCCCAAGGAACGCTCTCAAGAATTTTTAAAAGCTACCTTTTTTGGAGTTTATGGATCCAATCTCAAAGGTTCCAATTTTGAACAAGAGCTGACACTTTTGCTTAAAGGGATCCTAGAAATGCGCGCCTCATGCTCCCACCCGCTACTGAATCCTTCAACAGCGATCGCCCTAGTCACAGGTGGTGGACCTGGTGTAATGGAGGTGGGAAATAGAGCGGCTAAATCACTTGGGATCCTCTCTTGCGCAAATATTGTCGACTTTAGCCTTAAGACTGGAGGATATGTCAATGAACAATCGATTAACACCTTTATTGATGCAAAAATGACCTACCGAATCGATAAACTCGTTGAAAGACAAGCCGAATTTTATCTCGACTTCCCCATTTTTTTGGAGGGAGGGATTGGAACCGATTTCGAGTACTGTCTCGAAGAGGTGAGACGCAAGGTGAATTCGGTACCCCCGTATCCGGTGATTTTATTCGGATCCTCCCACTATTGGGAAATGAAAATTACAAATCGGTTTACTATCAATTTGCAATCGGGAACCATCAAAGGATCCGAGTGGATCTCTAACTGTTTTTATGTGGTGGAAAACCATAAGGAAGCTCTGGAAGTGTATCGCAGATTTTTTTCTGATACCCTCCCGATTGGTCCAAATTTCCCCCCCTATGAAAAAGGGTTTGTGCTGGGATGCGATCTAGGTCGCACCTGTGATCTAGGGACGCCTTGAGCTGATGTCAACTAGATAGTGACGAATGGAGGAGTAAAAAGCCCAATCAATCGATATTCTATCTGTATCTTTTTCCCAAATACCTAAAATTTTTTTAGGCAAATGGAGGGGGATCTGCATGTTGCCATAAGCATCCGAGGCAACACCCTGTTTATTTTCGACTAAGACCATCACCCCATGAGGCCCTGCAATCGATCGAGCAGCACTCACATCGTTTGCATCGACAACATGTAGCCCTTTACCTGGTGGAAATGCACCGTGTTTCGTCGCCAAATGAATTACTGTTTGGGCATCCCTTGCTCCATGAAAGAGAGCACCAGTGATTTTTTGGGCTTCATAAATATTGCATTTTTCGAGGTGAGTATTTTCTGGACTGATGTACAGATTCTTTCCGAATGTAAAGTTGCTTTGCAAACCTTTGAAATGATTTTTAGCGGACAAATAGCAGCTAGAACGGACCTCTTTGTCGACAATATTTTTCGCAAAATTGCAAAAAGCACTAAAATTTGGGATTCTCATAAACTTTTTATCCGGTTATCTTATTTCGCGAAAAAAAACTCTTGAAGCCACGATAAAAGCTTGCGTTGTGGCCCACTCTCTCGAAATGATTTTATCGCTTTTCTTAAATATCCCCAAAATATTTGCGTTGAATCCCTCTGCTATGTATTGCTTGGCGTGAAGGGGGCAAACCTTATTGTACTGATTCTCCTTTTCCCCTGGCAACTCCACTACTACAATAATAGGATCCTCCCCTTGCGCATAGGTCGTGCACTCTGTCTCGTCTTTTGTCCAGAAAAAGTCTTTGTTAAGCCTGAGTACACCTTCACTTAGCTGATTTTTGATCATTTCAAATCCATTTGAACCGTGGAGGCCAGCCACAAAATTTTCCATCAAAAATTTCAAAGAAACCCCTTCATTTTGTCCCGGTTTTTGATCGATAAGAGCTTGAACCTTTGGATGTAGGTAAAGAACTTCGCCCGCTCTGGATGCATGAATGCACGGGAGAAGCTGCGATCGGGTAGAGGTAAAGGCCTGTATTCCCTTATGAGCCCCTGTTACAAATTTTTGGAGTTTTGTGGTTTGTGATGCCATTTGAGTTATCTGTCTTGCACCCAATACTGCCCTACCTACATGCGGTAGCGTTTTTAAAGGTGACGTGGCTAAGCCAGGTTTGAAAGCTTGAATCATATTCCCCCCATAGATAAAGACTGCCTCTGCCTTTAAGGCTTATAGTCCTTCTTCTTCCTCTATTATACACTTTTTTTAAATAAATTTATATAGTAATTTAGTGATTGGATAGGCTCTATTTGTGAAAAAAAGTGATAGCAGAGCTTTTCATTACC
>CAYFOX010000022.1:9241-12988 GCA_964344875.1 uncultured bacterium | reverse complement strand
TGAAATCGACGGATCCTCAATCAGGCAGGTGGAAGAGTCGGGATCGCGCCCAACTATTACGCGCTCCTCATCAGTAAGATCAATCTTAAGCCCTTTAAGAGGCCCCTCTTCGGCGATAAGATAATAGCTCATCAAAGACCCACTAAGTTAAGGGGTGTTAGCATTGTACTGTGTGAAAAAAGCCATCGGTTTTCATAACTTATCCACAGTCTTATAACACCAAAATAGGATTTTTTTCGTAACTTCTCTTTATCGTTCAAACCACTAAAGATTGTCAAGCAAGAAAGAGGTTTTCCCTTTAGCTCAAAACCCATTTTTCGGTTTTTACGAGGCTTAAATTTACCTTTATTTGGATTTAAATACCTATTAAAAATCATGATTTCTTTTCGAAATTGTGCTTTAAATAATCCCACGCATTACAAAACAGTTCCAAAGAATCCCAAAGAAGGTTTTTGGTCATCGGGGAGTAGACGTACAAAGAGAGGGTGATGTATTTGTCGTTTGGATCCATTCCCAAAACACAACCCATCGTGCTCTGGTATAGGTAGTTTGCCTCAAGAAGCTGTCTAAACATCATCTCTTTTTCCGGACTCAAAAAAAGGAAAAGATTTGTGCGAAAAAATACCCCGTCACCCTCGAGGTGCCTTAGCTCTATGCGGATCTCGTCAGAAATTTGCAATTGAAAATACCCTTTAGAGCCATCCTGGATAAACGTGTATGGCGCTCCATGCTCTAAACTAAAATTCTTTATTAAATCATCCAACATAAGTCATTCATTCTCATAAAGAAATGATTTTTGATTTGCAAACTCTAATTTAGAGCTTGTGAATTAATTCCCTACAACTTAATCAGCAGACAGCAAGCGTTGAAGAAGTGGATACTAAGTTTGAAGATAGAATTGGGGAGATAGATCTTTTAGAGCTAAAAGATGTCGAGGCTTTGATCCCTTTTTTTCAGGATGCCTTGAAATTTCTTCATCAGTACAAGGTTGTACAGGCTAAGGGTGATTTAGTTCAAAAAAACCGAATGCAGAGGGTGATAGCTCTCTTAAAAGAACTTCTTTTAAACTCGATGGATCGCATAGAGGCAAGAGTGAAAATGCCTGCGGAAGTTTTAGATTCTTATATGGACAAGTATGAGAATTTTTCCGTTAAGGAACAGGAGTTTTTAGATTTGGTAAGAAAAGAAAAAAATAAAACTTTTCATAAATCAAATGCTCAATTAGATCCCGTTGCAAAAATGAAAAAAGGGAAAACTAAAGTGAAAAACTGGATGAGGCCTTAAAATGTCATCAAAAGCAACAAATAGTAAGATGCTCGATCTAGCGTATGAAAAAGGGGTAAAAAATCCCCAATTCTGCTCTTTTTTTAATGGTTTTCCTAGGGAATTCTTTTTGTTTTTACGGGAAGGTCGCAAAAGCAGGGATATTCTCACGCGCACTAAAGCGTTAAAGGTTAGCGCGGAATTAATAGAGCAGCTTGACGACCAGGTGGAACATTTGGCACAAAAATCGGGAGCTGAAAAAGGGATTGTCTTTTCGATTCTTCTCCACAGCATGGAGAGGGGCGAACAATTTAGTAAGGTTAGAGATTTTTGCAAAGAGAATAAATTAGTCTTTGGGGATCAGATTTTGGACAACTTTCTTTCCATGCCTGTAGAGCGCAAAAAACCAGGGATGGGAGTCAAGAAAATGCACCCTAAAGGGAAAAGGATTTAGGGTTCCACGATGAGACCGGAACTATCATCTATTCTGGAGAGTTTACAAAGATTGGAGCATACGAAAAGTATAGATCCTTTCTTTTTTGTCGCTTTGCAGCGTGCTTTTTTTGATCACGCAATCGAAGAGCTGGAGAAAAATAATGCACCTGAAATTAAAAAGTCGATTTTAGGTCAGCTAGAGGTTATGGAGAAACTAAGAGATAAAATTTTGTCTGATTCCATCCATAATCTCCCCCCTTTTACGCAGTCGCAAATAGAGATACTGGACTCTCAGATGCAAAAATGTGTTCTTAGTTACAACCGTATGCAGACTTTGCTTAAAACTTCAAAAAGAAAAACTAAAAGCCGCCTTTATGGCTAAGAGGATGTATGGTCAATAAAGATGCAAATTTTCCACCAAAAAAAACGGGTTATCAAGATGATCCTACTTCTAACCCTGATCGTGAGATTCAGAAAATCGAAGGCGAAATGCTTGCGCTAAAGCAGCAGTTTAGGGAACAATTAGAGGCTATTCAAAACGAGGTGCAACTTATGCTTTCCCACCCCGGTAAACTGAATATTGCCTACTTGATGCTCATGCTGACGGATGTTAGCGACATACAAACGACCATGGGGGCAGAGCCTTTGAAACTGGCCACTAAGTTGAAAGATTTATTTACTCAAATATCTAAATCTTTAAACAATCAAATTCCCACAGCAGACCTTAAAGCGGGAGGGAGAGTAGTGATTAATGGGACAACTTATACTCTCTCAAACCCTCCTTTGAGCAGTGACGGTAAAAGCTTAAATGTTCAAGAATCCCAAACTCCGATCGCTTTGTTTACTTATGATTCATCTGGAAATGTCACAGGACTCGCGCCAGGAGTCCCATTTTTTAAGCTTAGTGATTTAGGATTGACCTTTACAGGAAGTCCCCAGGATCCTCCTCCTCCGGGCCTACAAGCTTCAGGTGGTAGTCCTGCTTACAACAACACATTTGCTAATAACATGATTGCCGCTGGTTATGCTGACCACACAGCACAGTTAGGAAATTTGGATCAATTTAGAGATGCGATGAAAAAGTACGAAAACTGGCTCCATCCTCAGGATGTAGGGCCTTTGGACACAAGCAGCTTTCCTGATATTCAGTCCCTAATTGACAACACTACAGATCTTATAGGGAATTATGCCCCCTTGGGTTCAGCTCCTTATACTTATGAAGCCTCCACCGGTGCTTTGCAAGGTGTTTCGACATCCGATGTGGAAAGCTGCTCACAAGGATTGACAGATATGAATGCTAGCAAAAACGCTATGGAAACAGCTTTAAATTCCACTGTCAGTCAAAATCAAATCGAGCTAAACCAGGCTGAAGGGCAATACCAATCCGCGATGCAAGCAATTGGGGGAGCTATATCGCAATTTAAAGATCAGATCAATAGTTGGATATCTAATATGCGAAGTTAAAAAATGGACTGTGGCGAGCAAAACCTGTAGACTCCTTAAAGATAGCTGTAGAGAAGTTCGACGCGAGATAAAAGGATATTTGTCTTCATTAAGCATGGAGAATTCTATGCTTGCCAAAGAGGGTGTAGAGGTGCTCATCAAATCGTTTGTTTTTATGAGATAGGAGCATTTGTCTCTTTTAATTCCTTCAACACGAAGACAATAACTTATTTGCCCCCCCTTTGCAAAAGGCTCCTTTGGGAAAATTTAAAAAAACTAACGCATAATGACCAAAAAAGGGGGAATCCATAGATCCTGATGGACCTTTTATAAAATGATTCAAGGGGGGGATATTACTCTATGTATCTAGCTGAATCAGAAGAAGATCAATCTTTGAGGTGCAGCAGATTTTCTAACAAATTCATTGTGATAGAGTTGCGAAACGAAAACCTATCTACCCTCTGCTGAGCTTCCCTTATTTCCTTTAACAGGAGCGACCAGCTCCCTTTTAAACAATAGCAGAAAATATAAAAAAAGATAAATTGCCGCGGCATTTCTTTAACTAATTGTTTTTTAACAACATAGAAAGATTGTATATAAGGAAAA
>CAYFOX010000022.1:0-9231 GCA_964344875.1 uncultured bacterium | reverse complement strand
AAATAATAGATAGGGAAGGTCTAAAAACTAGGCTTGACCGAAAAATAAAGGGAGAGAAGGGGGAAATTATGTCAGAAGTACCAGCACACAAAGGGATTATCCTTGCTTATAAAATTGCTATGGGCGCCTACACGGAGATGAACAACGATTTTAGCGAAATGGCCGATTGGGCTCAAAATCTTCTTCCACTCTCTAACATGCAAAAACAGGTAACAGAAGAACGCATGGAGCAGGTGCAGAAGTTGTTTGGTATAACCTCTGCTCAAGCCGCTGGTGATGATAAATTGTATGCCACCGAAGAAGACCACGGGACACAAGGTGGAACAAGTTTAGACAATTTAGGCATAACAGATCCGTATGTTCGTCAATTGATTGTTCCTAATGGTCAGAAGTCTGTACCTCTCGATTCGCTTGCTACGGTGCACACTTACTACTCATCAGCTGCATCGGCAGTTACAGCAGCAGGTAATGCAGCTGATCAGACCTTCGGTAACATCACTCAAGGAGCGATGGGTGTAGTGACAAATGGAACGTCTAGTATGACCACGTTAGCGAGCATGTTGCAAGCTTTCGTTCAAACTATCAGCTCTTCAACAGTAAAATTGTAAAAAAATTTTGGAGACAAATCTATGATTACACCGATTCAAAACAATACCTCTTCTTTTGTTGGTGATGTTAATAGTGATAGAAACCTCGCAGATTCCACGCTTCAAGATATCCATATGGCCCAAGCGCGGCAAACATTGGGTGATTTGGAAAACTATAAACAAGGGGATCTTTTACGAGATCTTCTTCCTAAGGGAAAAAAAGGGAAAATCTCGACTAAAACGGTAGCCAAACACGTAGCCTACTTGGAAGGTTTTATAGCATTAGTCTCTAAAATGACAGATACGGCCGTCGATGCTGTGAAGATCAATGGGGAAATGAGCGACCTTATGGTCAATAATACAAATGCGATGCAAAGGGATGGATTTGCTATCTCAGAGAAAACTAACGAAGCTATCGCAGATTATGTGAAAGAAAAAGAAAAAGCAGCAGATAACCAAAAGGCCATGTCTATATTTGGATATATTATGGCGGGTCTCATGATTGTGATGACTTTGGGAACCGGCACTGCAGCTGGTGTTTTGATGGCAGCCTGTATAGTAGCGCAACAATGCATGTCCAATATACAAGATAAAGATGGTAAAACTGTAATGGACAAATTAACCGATGCATGCGGTGGTAAAAAATGGGCAGCGGATCTTGTTATTGATGCGTGCGTTTTAATTTTAACGTGTGGTGCCGGAGTTGCAGAAGCAGGTATGAATACCGCAACAGATGTAGCCGAAACCGCAGCTACGCAGGGAGTTAAGGATGGAGCACAGGGAGCGGCTGAGGATGGAGCACAGGAAGCAGCACAGGGAGTAGCTGAAGATGCAGCTCAATCAGCGACCGAGGGGGTAGTTGAGTCTGGAACTGAGGAAGTAGGTGAGCAAGGAGCTTCTCAGGTTGGTAAGAAAACTGCAGAAGAGCTTAAAAAAGAGGCCGAGGAAAAGCTTAAACAGGCGGTTCTAAAAGAGGTAAGTAAATCTCAGGTTGAAACTGCAGCAAAAAAAGCTTTCTCTAAAGAATCGTTAGATATTCTTAAACAGGGCTTAACAGCTGGGGCTAAACTAGGAATGCAAATCGACATGACTACCTTCAATCCGCTTGGGGATGCTTTTTCAGATATTTATTATAACGCGAACCTAAGACCCGGGATGAGTGACTTAGAAAAGCAAAAACTCAAAGGAGATGCAGAGCTAGGCGGAGCAATTTTCGGAGCGTGTACCTCATTCGCCTATGGAGTAGCTTCTTTTGGATCTGATAGTTTAAACGGATTTAAAGGATCTACCCAGTTCCTTAACCTTAGCCCTTCAAGAATGCAATTGTTTCTTCAAGTAGCGAGAGCTGTCCAAACTCTTTCGCTGGTAGGGCAGGGGGTTACTGCGGCGCTTTTATCCTCTATACTTAAGGATACATCTGTTACGCAAACAGAAATTGCATCGCTTAAAGGTGAATTAGGGAAGATGAAATTTGCGATGGATACAACAAGCGAGGTTAGAGATCAAATCCAGAAAGAGGCTGCTAAAAACTCATCATTCTTTTTCAATATGCTTGACATGATGATGAGGGCTTCAAAAACCGCTTTTAAACTTAATTAAAATAATATAAGAGGTAATTCAAATGACACAGTTGACATCAGCAGCGGTAGTGGCTTCGGCGCAATTTTTGGGAAAGATGCAGCAAAATGCATCTGAGAGCACAAACTTGTACAACAAATTAGAACAAGAAAGTATTCAAAATAGCCGCAGATTTGCGATGAGTGTTGCGGACGCGATCGTAAGCTCGGGGGAGATGGATGCGCTAATCTCTACGCAAGAGGCTACGGGCTCGATAGTAAACGCAGTAACTTCTTTTGCCTCCGCGGGTGCAGAGGTAGCAGGTGAGGCGTATAACACAAAAAAATTCAATACTCAGGATCTAGACGCCCTTACCCAAATGAAGCAGGACAAAAGCTCTTTGCTGAGTGATGTTGGGGGAAGTGTACAACCTCAAGATATGTCTGATTTAACAAAAGCGTTATCAAAATCTAAGGGTGTTGATGCGGATGGGAATGTATTAAGCTCCAACAAAAAGTATATAGTAGAAGACGATAAACTTAAGTTAGATGAAACGAAGGGAGTAGAGATGCAGAAAATCTTTGATAAACTCTCTTCAAGGCAAAAAGAGAGCTTTTTGAAGCAGACGAGCGACATTATAAGTAGGAAAACAAATGATCGTTATGAAGCTCAAAGAAAATTTAGCCAGTTTAACACTATCGCAAGAGATATAAGTCAAAACGGAGCTAATGCGGCTATTAAAACGCAAGAGGCTTCTACAAAAACTAGAAAGGCAGCTTATGATAAGGATAACTCGTTAGAAAGCACTGCTCAAAACATGAACGATTCACTAAAGCAAAAACAGGATGCCTCTTTACAAAAGGTAAATGATGATGCAAGCAGAGCAGCAGAATCGTTGTTAAACGCAATCAATCAATTTGGAAGAGGGTAGCACTAATGACTTCTGGGATCCCACAAAATTCATCAGGAGGAGGGGCAGTTAGTGGGGGTTCAGCCAGTCGTAATGTTGTTGCAAATAGGGTCGATGCTTTAGCATCGGCCTTTTTTTTGAGTCCACATATTGAACTAGTCACTTTTCAGTCAGGAGCGCAAATCCATATTGCAAAAACCGCCAAACTCAAACAGGATTTAGTTAAAAAAAGCCAAGACCTCGCTGATCTTTTACATACTCACTTGGGACTTGAGGGGTTAATAACCGAATTCGGACTAGTTAGCGGAATGTTCGTCTATTATCCTGTAGACCAGTTAGATTGTAGCAAAAGACCGCCTGAACCTAGACAGGGGGCAACACCTAAAACCATATTCATCCCTGAACTCCTTAAAGACCTAAAAGACAAGGATGCTGCAAATTCGATACGAGCATCAGCGAATGCACTTGTCGAAGAATTAGATAAACTACAAGGAAATAAAACCCAAAGAGCTGCTTTTCAGATAGGCCCTGATCGTTTTGGACCAAATACAGGAAAAATTTTTCAGGATTTATCCGGTGCCTCCAAAACTCTCGATCAGATTTTATCTATCAGTGATAAAATAGATTCTGATAAACAAGTAGATCAGGTGCTAGATTTTTTAAAAAGGTTAGCCCCCCCTATCCAAGTAGAGGATGCAATAGAGAGGAGCGCAAAACGAGATTATGCTCTTGAATATTCTGTGCAACCCGAAGGTCCAAATGTAGGGAAAATTTTAGCCTTTCTTGAGGTGGATCTTGATGAATTAGGCAAAAGTCTTTGTAAAGCTTTAGAAAAAGAGGTGTCCTTTTTTTCACTCGTATCAAAAGATAAGCAAAAACAAGAAAAAAATCTTCGGATTGGAAGATTCATCGCCGAGTGTAAAGGCTACAAAAGTGATCAAAAAAGCTTGTCCGATTTTTATGAGTTCTTCCGACGAGGAACGTTTCCCTTCATTCCCCCCTCAAGAATTTTTAAGAGCATGGGTGGTTTAGAGGAATTTTCAAGCAATGAAGAGATGGACCGCCACGCTACCCTTTACGGACCTGCTCTTTCAACAGATTTAGCCAACTGGATGAAAAGCCGCTCCTCGGAAGGCTATCGTACAGAAATTTTTAGGAGGGCCGGGAAGGATTTAACAAGGGCACGAGCTCTGGTGGATGGTGTTAGTCAAGAGATTCGAAACTCTCGAGTAAATATCCTTAAAGAGACTGAAGAAAATTGTAAAAGGATTCTTCAAGAACTCCTTGTTAAGGATGTCAATGGGGTTAAGATTCATGAATTGAGCGGGATGGCAAAAGCTAAAGAGGTAATTTCTCAAAAAAGGGGTGATCCCTGTCATATAGGTGATAATTTTCTAGATTTCGCACAATACTATCTTTCTTGCTCAGTTTTGAACGATAAAAAAGTTGGGACTGACTTAACTCAAGGCGATATTTACCACTACTTAAAAAAATTTTTTAGTCCTGGTGCTGCTGGAGCAAAAGGAGTTAGTCTTAGTGAAATATCTAAAGTTTCCAATAACGCCTTTTTCCCTTTCAAGGGGAAAAAGTTTGATCTTGAACTCAAAAAAATAGCTTTTGAAATATTTACATCGATTCATGAAATCCGTACAGACCCTCAGATTCCGATAGAGCTTTATATAAAATGGAGTGACGAGTTTCAAAGAGGGGGTAGCCAAGAATCTTTAGATCAATTTTTTCAAACAAAAGCTTCGTGTTTTGATCAAATAAAAAAATTTTCTTTTCAAGAGCTACAATCATCGGCTTTTTCATACGAGGAGAAAGTTTTTTTTGCGACAAAACTTGAAGAGAAATTTGTAGAACAGTTTCCAGTAACAAACAGGAAAAATCTTGATTTAGTCGTGCAAATTTACGAAAAGAGGAAAGAAAAAGTAGGGCAAATTTTATTGGTTTACGAGGCTGAAAAGAAAAAATCTTTAGACGAACTTCCCGCGAAAACCCCACCTGAAAAAGAAAAAATAGATAATATTACCGCTATATTAGATCGCGTAACGAGCGTAAGGAATGAGAATAAAATAGGCGAGTATGCCCAATTAAGCTTCGATTTAAAAGAAGATCATGTAGAGGAGTTTTTACATGATTGTCTGGAATCATTAGTGTTCTAAATTTACCCCCTCGTTGAGAGGGGGTCCCCTTCTAGGGTCTAGGCCCCTAAAAGGCGCGGGCTATCTTTCGATCGGATGACGGTTGGGGGAGTTTTATGAGTTACGCACTCTTTTTCAATTACAATTCCTACAATATCCTTTTCTGACGGAACGTCAAACATTAAATCCATAAGAATATTTTCCACTATCATGCGCAGAGCGCGAGCGCCTGTTCCCGCCTCTTTTGCCTTTGCAGCGATTGCGTCCAGCGCCTCTAAGGAGAAATCCAATTCTACCCCATCATCGGCAAAAAGGCTCTTATACTGCTTCACTATCGCATTTTTAGGCTCAGATAGGATCTGGATAAGATCTTGTGTAGTGAGCTCGTTGCAGTTGGCAATGATGTTGAAACGACCCACAAATTCGGGTATTAATCCAAATTCGATTAGGTCCTCAGTCTGCACATTTTGCAGCAGCTTTGACATCTCATGGGAAGCCACCGAAGTACCCCCTTTAGCATCAAATCCGATCATCCCTTTTCCAAGGCGGCGAGCGATGATTTGATCGAGGTGTACAAACGCCCCTCCTACAATAAACAAAATGTTTTCTGTGTTGACCTTAATGTATTCCTGGTTAGGGTGCTTACGCCCCCCTTTTGGCGGGACGTTGGCAACTGTCCCTTCTACAATTTTGAGAAGAGCCTGCTGCACCCCTTCTCCGGAGACATCTCTTGTGATAGAGACGTTCCCAGTTGTTTTTCGAATCTTATCGATCTCATCAATATAGATGATTCCCATCTCAGCTCTCTCAAGATCGTAGTCGGCATTTTGTAGAAGACGCAGGATGATATTTTCCACATCTTCCCCGACATAGCCGGCTTCGGTGAGAGTTGTTGCGTCAACAATCGCAAAAGGGACATCCAAAATCGTGGCAAGAGTGCGTGCAATCAGAGTTTTCCCCGATCCGGTAGGCCCAAGCAACAAGACGTTGGATTTTGTGTATTCCACTTTTTCATGCGAAGGTTTGGCGCGGATTCTTTTGTAGTGGTTATACACCGCTACGCTTATAGTCCTTTTTGCCTTGTCTTGACCTATGATGTACTCGGAGAGCTTCTCGTAGATCTCTTTTGGAGTCAGAAGCTTAAATTCATGGGTAGAGGGCTTCTTTTCGATGATGTCTCCACAAAGGCGGACACATTTGTCGCAAATGAAGACGCCTGGCCCCGAAATCAGCTTTTCAACGTTTTCTTCGGTTCTGGAACAGAAGGAGCAGGTGTGGGTCTTATTACTCATATATGCCTATTTTTTGATTTCGGGATGCAGTACCTTGTCGATGATCCCATATTCTTGAGCCTCTTGTGGAGACATGAAAAAGTCTCTGTCAGAGTCTGCTATGATCCGATCGATCGGCTGGCCGGTCAATTCGCTCATAATTGTGTTGAGCCTCTCTTTGAGAAAGATGATTTCTTTCGCTTGTAGCTCAATGTCGATAGCAGTACCCGATACACCACCCCAGGGTTGGTGAATCATGATACGCGAGCTGGGCAGGGCGTGCCGTTTTCCTTTGGCTCCGGAGGCTAAAAGAACTGTTGCCGCTGAGGCAATAAGTCCCAACCCATAGGTGCAAACATCAAGACCTACAAAGCGGATGGTGTCGTAAATAGCCAAAGCCGCTGTTACAGAACCGCCAGGAGAATTGATGTAGAGGCTGATCGGTTTATGTCCGTCTTCCGCCTTGAGGAAGAGCAACTGGGCTATGATCAGGTTAGCAACCGTATCATCGATTGGAGTACCTAAATAGATGATCCGGTCTTTTAAAAGCCTGGACCAAATGTCATAGGCTCTTTCGTGCGTTGCGGTTTTCTCGATCACCGTAGGAATTAAAATACTGCCCATTTTGCTCCTAAAAGATTGAATCATTTGCGGGTATTTTCTCCTCTCCTTGGAGAGAGGGAAACGAATACTTTTTCAGCCAAAGAATGCTGCTAAAATCTTATTAGACCTCTAACTGTGCGAGGTCTTTTTTCTCTTGTCCAAGTATAGAAAACCGCTACGTAGGGGTCAAGCTTTTTCCTTAAGGTCAACTAACTAGTTCCCCTTTTTTTTTGAAAAAAAGAAAGGCTCCGGTTATGGAGCCTTCTACCAGGAAATAGAGAGCTTAAGAAAGTTCCATCCTACTTGGATCAAGCGTGTGTCGGATGAGGAAGAGCGTGGAGTACTTTATCCAGAACATGCGTGAGAGCAGCATCCATCATCGTCGAGGCTAAATACTGATTTTGCTCGTTTTGCGCCTGTTGCACGCTTTGCTGTGCTACCTTCTTGGTGCTTGCCTCTTTGAAATGCTTTTGGGCAATTTGGGTCATATCCTGTTGGATATTTGCCGGAGGAAGGATCTGGTACTTGCGTATGATCGCTTGAATGATAAAATACAGGCGGATAGCCTCCTCAGATTTGCTTCGAATATCAGCTCTCTTTTTTTCCTGCTCCTCTTTAGAGAAAGACTCGTATTCTTTCTTCCCTTGCGAACTGGATAAATAGCGACGCATACGGCTTGCTACCTCTCTATCCACCAAAATAGAGGGGATTTCCAAAGGGATTGCCTTGAGAATTTCATCGGATAGGGAATCTTTGAGCGCTTGGAGATGATTGCTCATCGCCTCATTTTCCAGCCGTTTGCGCATCTCTTTTTGGAGCTCTTCTACATTTGGGAGACCAAGCTTTTGGACAAAGGCATCGTCGAGAGCGGGTGTGTTGGGCTCTTCAATGCGCACAACCTCTAAACGCACCTGCTTTTTCACAAAAGTTTTTTTGAACTCCTCCTCTTCGTCATCATTCGGAAAAGTATCAGCAACCTTAGATTGGCCAATCTCCATCCCTAAAAGGGCAGAGTAGAGCCACTCGGTGGAGAGGCCCTCTTTGGAAACATCCAAACGGGACTCATTGAAAATTTTAGGTTCACCTTCTTCAGAGAGATCATACCCGTTGAGGCGAACAAAATCCCCCTCTTTAACGGGGCGACCCTCAACATCATTCCATGTGGCAAAAAGGCGTAATAGATTTTTGATCTCTTTTTCAACCTCTTTTTCCCCGATCACCTTAAGGGGTTTGGCGTGGACTTTGAGGGACTCCAGTTTGTCCAGGCTAGGGGTTTGGGGATTTGTGGTGATAAAATATTGAAATTCGGCTTTACCCTCTCCGAATTGGATTAATTTTGCCTGGACAGCCCCTTCTGTTTGCATGATCGGGGTAGTCTCGAGTTTTCTGGCCTCTTGAAAGGCAAGCTGGGTAAGCTCTTCCTTGGTCTCAGCTTCAAGAGCTTTCAAGTAGTTCCTGCGAATCACCTCTTCAGGCACCTTCCCTTTTCGAAATCCTGGGATGGAGACCTCTTTTGCGATTTTTTTGATCGCCTGTTTCTCTGCTTTTTCGATGAGTCTTGGGGAGCAGGTAACGGTGTATTCGACTGTGCAACCGGGAAGTTGATTGATATGAAGTTGAACGTCGTCATTAGAAAAGCTTGTTTTCATGGGACGGTGGCCTTGGGTTGGTTGAAAGATGCTCTTTAGAACTCGTTGATGAGATAAAGAGGGAGTTGTTTTGGTTAAAAAAGCGGGCGAAGGGATTCGAACCCTCGACACCAACCTTGGCAAGGTTGTACTCTACCACTGAGCTACGCCCGCATCAACTTTAATGCTCACTAGTCTATAACGCCCACCCCTTTTTAAGCAATAGTCAAATTTTTGCAAAAAAGGGTTTGAGTCACTTATAAAGAAAATATTTTAAAAAATCGATTTGGTTATTGGAGATGGTTAAGAGAGATTTTCTTGGTCGAGCCCTTTCCGTTTTAGGCAAAACCTCTCTTTTTTGAGCTCTTTAAAAATGCTTTAAGAAGCCTTCAAGAACCCTTTTTTTTGTAAATTTACTGGAGGGACATGTTTTGTTTCTGGTATGCTTATAAAGATAAAAAAAACCTCTCATGTGCATGAAATTTTTCGTTGCACACATTATCCTGAAAAGGGTAAAAGCCTGTGTGAAGA
>CAYFOX010000021.1:2577-13556 GCA_964344875.1 uncultured bacterium | reverse complement strand
CGCAATAAATTCTCCGACGATCTTAAAGCCCACTTTTTGGTACACGTGGATGGCTCGTTGATTGGTAGCTTCAGGGTCTATTAGAACTTTCTTCATATGGGAGAACTGGTCTATTAAGAATGACTTGATCATAGACACAGCCAACCCTTTACCAAGATAGTTTAGATCGCAAATGAACAAATCCAAAGTAATCGCATCCTTTCCTTCTGGAGAAGTGATGAGGAAAGCAAAAGGGATATCTTCATCATAGCCGATCCAGTAGGTTGTATCAGATTTTCCTTGAAAGAACTTTTCCAAGCCGTTTAAGGTGTTTTGCAACCCCGTTCCATGCATCCATTCTTTGATGTGTTTCTGTTCAAACCATTGATGAAGCAGCGTTTTTTGAGAAGATATAGCTGGAGCAAATCGAAACTGAATATGATTTTGTTGAGATTTCTTTAAATATAAGGTTTTTTGAAGGAACTCTTTAATCGCAACCCAAGAGTGTTCACTAGCTATCTTGTTACCTTCCGACGTTCCTCCTAACTTGCACCAAAATCCACCAACTGGATGATAAATTGGCCCGTCATAGGAACTTATGATTCCATGACCAGCATTTGCGTAACTGATATGCTCTTTTGAAAACTGAAAATGATGATCGTTTAAGCGACTCATAATCATTTCAGAAAAGAGATTCGATGGCCAGATTGCATCTTTACCTCCAGATATGAGCAAAATAGGACATTTTATTTTCTCAACAGCGATTTGTGTTTTTTTTGCTTGGAGCATTTTCTCTCTGGCAGCAAACAGATCTGCAATCATATAGGGGTCTTCAGCATTATTTGCATGAAAAGCGATCTGTTGGCGTTCAATCGCCATTTTGATGTCATCAGCTTCACTGAGATCGCTCTCCGTATTTGAGAGCCCTGGAAGGTAGGGTTCTAATGGCTGTTTCTGATAGATCCATGCAGGACGATTCGGATAGGGAAATCCCCCACAAATCATATTGCATGGAGCGCAGGCAATAATTGCTTGAAAAAAGTGTGGGAAATGGGAACCGAGTAATAACGCAAGCTCTGCGCCTCTAGATTGTCCTATAATCCCTATATGAGAAGAATCTACTTGGGATAGGGATTTTAGCCACTCAATAGCAGATTGAAAATACTCTAATGGAATGTTTTCCAAGTGCGGAGGCAAGTGTTCAATGCCAAAATAGGCAAGTGCAAATACTACAAATCCATTTTTAACCAAGTATTCAATAAATGATTCAGGAATAGCATTTGTACCAGGTATTCCACCATCAGAACCAGATAGCAGTAGAATTCCAGGTTTTTGCTGGGTGTCATGGAAAGTATATAAAGTTCCTATTAGTTGATTATGATGGATGGATTGTTTTTGTATGTCAGTAGTCATTGTTCTGTTTTAAGGTTTTTATTAGCCAAAAAATAAGATCATCGTCTAGCGGATAGGACTGTCCAGGAATTGTAGGTTGGCCTTTATAAGTAATCCCATTGCCATCGGGGGCATATCCTAATTGGAAGTAAAGCTTTTGAGCTGGTCCATAGTCCTGGTATAGCCCGACCCCGATTCCTATTTGATCGTAACCTTCTTGACTTGCAAGATCTTCAAGCCACTTGATTAAGGCTTTCCCAAGTCCTTGTCTACGATGATTATCATCAATCCAGATAGCATTAATTTCGGGAATATTTTTCTGCGCAAAAAGGGCACACTCTGGTTTTCTCAACAGGCTTCCATAGCCTAAAATTTCGTGATTTTTTTCTAGTACCGCGACAGTGCGAATTCCATCTTGCTGTTCTCGATAGTATGTTTCCCAAAGGGTTTGAGTTTTCTCAGGAGTAGACCAAGGAAAACAATATCGACTTACTATTTTTTCAATATCACGCGCCTTCATGGCTCTTATCAGAGTTTTTGCCTCTGGTTCTATGAGATGAGAAGGATATAAGGCAAGCGACTTAATTTTTTCAGTATTTTCGCTAATGCTTTCCCGATGTGTATCTATCTCTAAGTCATAAGTTGCATCAACATGTACTTTATGAAACTGCCCCCTTGCCGATCCTTGGATACGATTACCCCTCTCTTTTTCCCTTTGTTCCAAAACAGGAAGGGGGGCATTTACTCCAACCCATAAAACTCGGAAATCTTTGAGAGCTTTCTTCCATTCATCAAGCTGTTGCTTACCGAAAGAGACATCATCAATAACAATGTGATGCCCCATTTTGGCAAGGGCAACGACTACTTCTTGGAATGTTTTGCCTATCTTTTGAGCATAGGGACCTACTTGTAGTTCCTGAATGGGATTGCCAGAGGCATCTTCACTTTTCTTCCAACTGTATCCGATAGGAGCTTCTCCTCCTGCCCAATCATTAACCTTCTCTGGCATCCATCCAATGATCTTATCAATCCCAACATGCAGAAAAGGTTCTTCAAATGCATGTTGTAATGCTCTTGCAAGAGTTGTCTTTCCGCTACTCGATGGCCCATTTAAGTATATGATCTGCACAGGTTCTTTTACCATACTGCACGCCAATTTTCGTTTGTTAAAGAAGTTAGAATATGATCTTCCCATTGCCCGTTAATAAGCAGATATTTTTTAGCATGTCCTTCAATCACAAATCCAAGTCTATGGAGTAGTCGAGCACTTCTTTCATTTGATGGCATATAATTGGCCATTATTCGATGGAGATTTTGCGTTTCAAACATATATTCAGTGGCCTTTGCCACTGCTTCTGACATAAGTCCTTTTCCTTGAAAGGCTGCATCAATGTGATAGCCTAGATAACAAGCTTGAAAAGGACCTCGAAAGATTTGAGAAAAATTACAGAAGCCAACTATCTCACCTTCAGGATGATCTCTTAGAAATAATAGAAATCGAATGGATTTACCTTCTTTAAACTCTTCTTCCCATTGTATTATCTGGGCTTTATGATCTTTTTTGGGCTCTCCAGTTGCCGATCTCCACGGGGACATATGACCTATATTTCGTTCATCAAAAGTTTGAAATTGAGCGCTATCAGCTTCATTAGGGCGGCGAAGAATGAGGCGATCAGTTTTAAGAAGAACCATATATTTTCACTGAGTAAAGTTGGGGAAATCATACATCTTTTTTTGCTAAAATACAAGAATTTAGACGGTTTAGTTACACCATTCAGTGCCGTGGTCTAAGCCGATCATTAAAAAGCTCAAGCAAAGCTTCTTTGTATTGTAAAGGCTTCGTTTGAAGGAGTAGATCTGTCAGTGCAGCGGGGAAATTCTGATAATCAGGTAAACGGAAGCTCGATCCAATTGCAGCAGGAATTGGTGAAAGGATCGTTCGGGTGTAAGAGGTAACAAAGATCAATATTTCCCATTGATCCCAAATTCCTCTAATTGGAACCAGAGGATTTCTTACGTCCCATAAATCAGCCAATAATGGAGGTCTTATAAACCCTTCAGGAATATCTAGGAATTGAAGTCCAAATAAAGCCGCAGCTGAACCCATAATCGACGGCACAAGTAAAGCCACGATGCTGAAATTCTGCAGTTCATTCGATTCTAAAATTTTTACGAATAGCCCTTTTTTGTTCTGAAGCTGGCTTTTTTTGCGTAGAATTGATGCGTCTTTTTGCAAATAAATTGATTCAATAAATAGAGGTGTAAGAATGGGAGGGGAAATTAAAGAGGGCCGTTCTCGTATGCGATACTATCGCTGGGTTTTTCATTATCTGTAGCATGCACTTTTTTTTTCGTGGAAGGTTATGTGATCCTTGCGATTAGCGTATTCTTCCGAATCGCAAAAAAAATGTTTCTGAGGTGAGTCGGATGAGTGATGGAAATGATACGATAATTCTCCCTTTCTTTTATTAAAACTCAATGAAGCTACAATGTATGATTCTTTTTGTATTAACACTTCAAGATGGTAAACAATTGGTTTATTTGACATGTCTCTTCATCGAATTATGGGTTAAAATATAAGAGCCTCCAGAAAATTTTGGAAATTTTTTTAGAACTCTCTCCTTAGGAAGATTTTCATAAATATGAACAGGTACCGCTTCTATTTAAGGAGCATACCCCCTCTGCTTTTTCAAGGTGCTCGTTCCATCTCCAGGGAGTCCCATTAGTTTTCTGCGAGGTTCTTTGTCTTGTTTGTAACCGCTTTGATGAAATCGCTTTTCTTGACGTAGCCGAAAAAGCCTTTGTTGAAGGCATCTTTACCTAGAGATGTCATGCCATTCCAAATCTCAGCCGTACATTCTCCAAGATCGAGAATTTCTTGATGCTCTCTGTCAGGAGTCAAAAGCTCTTTCGTTTCTTTTGCTCTCTTTAAAGGACTGCAGCAAATGGTTTGAAAGGAGAATTGGTTTAGAAGAGGAGCGATATTGAGTGCCTGCATTCTGCCTGTAGCATTAAGAGAGATATCTGCATGGTCTGTTTTGGTAACAGATTTGTTATGATCCGTTTGCCCGTGTCGCACAAAATAGAATTCATGTTTCAGGATCATACAAAGCCCCACTCAGAATAGAATTGACCTTGAGTCCATGCCTCAAGAGCAAAGGCATTATATTCTACCATAGGGCAAGGCAAATTATTCAGAGGGAAGAAGGCGATTTCTTTGCATTTCTTTGGCTCTGAATTCACGGGTTTCCCCTCCCATTGTGTGCAGGAGAAAAAGATATCGACATTCATGCGATTTGTTTTGCGGTGCATGATGTGTACCACTTTGAGGTTCTGTGGATGAATATGGATATCAAGTTCTTCTTGTGCCTCACGAATCATGGCTATTGTAGCTGCCTCTCCGAGTTCTACGTGGCCTGCAGGAAGACTCCAATGGTGATCTAAGTAGCCAGTATTTTGTCGAAGTTGCAAAAGAATTTGATCTCCTTTTTGCAAGATCAAGTATACATTGACGCTGGCTGTTATGCGCTTCCTTTGAGAGAGGCTTGAACGATATTTTTGCAATGCCCCAAGTGCACCCGCCATCAAGGGTAATGTTTCAATCTCTTGTTGGATTGCCCATAGGTAATTTGGCTGCTCGCTCGATAGGCATACCTCTGGCTTGGCTTTGAGAGTGATTTGAAAAAGGTGATAGACATAATCGATCTCAGGCTTTCGGATATAGAGGGACCCAATTGAGTGTATATCGGAGCTTTCAGCGAGAATGCCTGTCTCTTCAAAAAGTTCTCTTTTGGCCGCTTGTTCTGGGGTTTCACCGATTTCTAGCTTGCCAGCAGGTACACCCCATTTGCCAGGTTCTGGTTTAGACGAAGAACATTCTAAAAGGAGCAATTGACCATCGATCTCTAAATAGCAAGCTGCGATTTCCACAGTCGCTTTAAATCCTTGAGGTTTTGTTTCGTATACTTCAGCTGTCATATCTCTCCGAAATAATATTCATTTTTTTTGTTAAACAATGGCTTGAGCCAAGTGTTTGCAAAAGAAGAGGAGAAATGAGTGCTTCTGATAATTGATTCAATGGCATCCATAAGTGCTCCATTTCTGGAGATTTGCTGATTGATGGTGATAGGTGGTCAACTGAATAAATTAAACCAAGTTGATGAAAGCAATAGGTATTCCCATCGTTATGCTTCGCTGACGTATTAGCTGTAAAGTTATCTAACAAGCGCATTGTTTTGAAAGTCATGCCAACTTCTTCTAGGAACTCTCTTCGAAGGGCTTCTTCAATAGTTTCTCCAGGCTCAATTCCTCCGCCAGGAAGGTCAAATTTGCCTTGATGGGGTCCTTTTTGTTGTTTAACAACAAGAAGTTTTTCTTCCTGAAAAGCAACGCCATAAACCCCAATCCTTGAAATCGTTGAGTGCTTTAGGGTAGTTGGAGAGTTTGTTCTAGAGAAATTCTTTTTAAGATAGTGGAATGCTAGACCATCTGCATACCCACTTCTTGTAAATTCCAATGTGAACCCTAGCTTCTGGTAAAACTCAATGGCTTGAAAACTCATGGTTTCAACGAAGGCAAAGGGATAATTGAGCTTGTTTCCATATTCACAAACCCTTTGCGTAAGAAGTGTTCCTATCTTTTTCCCTCTATACGCTTCCTTTACCCACACGTATTTGATGTGTAATGTGCCCCAGAAGGGTTGGACAACAACTGCACCAATAAGGTCATTATTTTCCATAGCGATAAAAGCAATGGGGTCACCAAGACCGTCTTGTCCCATTACCTGGATGGCATGTTCTTTGAAACCAGAATAAATTCTGTCTTTCAACTCGGTTGTTAGAGGCTGTTGTATAATCTCCATTATTTTAACGACTCCATCTTGAGCTGCATTAATACGCAAGGAGAAGAAGGGTCCCATTCAGGTATGAATTCTTCTAGTTTACGGAAACCTGCTTTCTCATAAACATGAATAGCTTTTGGATTGTCCACACCTGGATCGATAAACACATCGGTTACGTCATGGAACTTCTGTTGGAGTAATTCTTGGATCATTCGGTGTCCGAATCCCTTTCCTAAATAGGAGGGATTACCGATCAACAGGTCAAGAGTAATAGCCTTTGAAGAAGGACTAAGGTGTTTTGCATAAAGATGATCTTTTTCAAAATCAACATTTGAAGTCATCAAATATCCAAATGGAATAGTCCGATCATAAGCGATCCATAGAGTAAATAGAGTTTCCTCTCCATTCACGAAACGGGAAATAGATTTTAGAGTGTTTTGCAGACCAACCCCATCCCAAAATTCTGCTACATAGTCCTGTTTAAGCCACGCTTTTAGCATTTCCTCTTGGTCTTTTCTTAAAATCTCAAAGTGCATGGAAATTTGGTTAGTTTGTAAAGCTTGCATGGTTGTTTGAATATGATTCATATCTTTCCTTGATCGAACTTCTAGGAATTTTACCTCGGGATATTGCCTTTTTCTAAATTAATTCCATTTAAAGAAAGGGGAAAGTAAAAAGCCCTTCGTAAAGAAGGGCTTTTTTAACTCCCCGAGTAAGATTCGAACTTACGACCAACGGATTAACAGTCCGCTGCTCTACCGCTGAGCTATCGAGGAATATGAGAAAACAATAGCATGGTAAGTCTATTTATTGCAAGGGGTTGTTGCAAATTTTAGGGGAGCGGAACCGGGACTAAATTTTTAAGAGGTGCTACTGCATCGTCAAAAAGAGATTCACTGAATTTTGTGAGCCCTTGCACGGAGAAGACCTGTTGCATAATCATACGCACAATTAGGTCCGCTACTACCTTCGTTATCCCCCCCTCTCGAGAATCAAGGTTTTGATAAACTACCGGGCCCCTAACCGAGTAGACCTGGGGAGCTTGATTTGGTAATCTTAGGGTAATCCGCAGGTTCTGTATTGTGAATTTTTTAACCGCAACGGAGGAGGTGGAGTCTTTTGAAGCCTCAGCCGTTTTACTCGAAGAGGATCCTAAAATAGGATCCCAATTCATTTTTTGAAATAATGGGTCGTAAAACTCTACGTCTACGTCAATCCCATTAACCAAGATGCTATCAATCTCAGTGTGGGACCCAACGTAATTCCATAGAGGAGAATTGATCTGGATAGAATTGACTGTCATAGCGTTGGGAACTACCGATTTGGGAGGGTTTTTGATCACAAATCCTCCAATAGATATCGACCGTGACGTCAAATCGCATTTCTCTAGGAAAACAGGCACAGAAAAAAGCGACGAAAGGTTCCGATTTATGAGGGGAACTCGATTGGAATAAAGCACCGCTCCTCCTATACCCAACAGAATCGCTATAGAGAAAAGCACAACGAAAAGTTTTTTCATAACCGCCCTTTTTGACAATCTTAAATCTCTTACTATCGAGGTGAAGATTAGAAGAAAACTTTTTTTTGCTTTTTAGATGATGAGATCTATGACAACACTCAAGTTAACCTCATGAACCTGAACTTGTTAACAAAAAAAAGAGCCGAATAACCATCCTATTCATACATCCTCCTATAGAATTGTTGTATCTGTTTGAATACAAGCTAGTTAGTTAGTGTATTGAAAAAAAATAAAAAATTTGTTATAATTATAAAGGGTATATTAGGGGGGGATTATATTAAAAGTAATCACGGCAGTAGCTCAATTATTTAGCTATATATGCATTCCCGCATGGCCTTCTGATATTGAAACATGGTATGACGAGAATGTTTATCACCCCATAGATGAAAAACTGGCTAATAACAAAAAATTAGAAATGATTCGTTTGGGTACTAACAAAATAGCAATCCCAAAGAAGGCTATTCAATCTTAATAAAAAGCCCCTCTAAAAATTGAGGGGCTTTTTTTTATCCAACTACATCATATCGCCCATTCCGCCCATCGGAGGCGCTGCAGGAGCCTCTTTTTTGGGTAGAGTGGTGATCGTGAGTTCTGTCGTTAATAGGAGGCTTGCTGATGATGCACCATGTTGCAAAGCAGCACGTGTCACCTTTGTAGGATCGACAATTCCAGACTTATAAGCATCTACAAATACTTCATTCAGCGCATCAAAGGTCGTTCCCGGTTTGCTTTCTTTGATTTTTGCCACGATAATCGAGCCATCACAACCTGCATTTTCAGCAATTTGGCGAGTAGGAGCTTCAATCGCTTTCAAAACAGCCATCGCTCCCACTTTTTCGTCACCATGGAGGTGATCAATCAAAGGCTTGAGATGCGTTGCAGCCATTAAAAGAGCCGCTCCGCCGCCTGGTACGATCCCCTCAAGAACAGCCGCTTTTGTCGCATGCAAAGCATCGGTCACGCGGTCCTTTTTCTCCTTGACTTCGACCTCGGTAGCGCCACCGACTTTGATGACAGCTACACCACCCGAGAGTTTACCCAAACGCTCCTGGAGTTTCTCTTTGTCATAGTCAGAGGTTGCCTGGGCTATTTGTTGGCGTATCATGCTGCAGTGGCCTTCGATCGCGTGTTTGTGCCCATGTCCATGGATGATTGTAGTGTGATCTTTAGTCGAAACTACTTTTTTGGCACGTCCGAGCATTTCCAAAGTGGCGTTTTCTAATTTGAATCCGGCCTCTTCAGCGATCACGGTACCACCGGTAAGAATCGCTATGTCCTCAAGCATCGCTTTTCGGCGATCGCCAAACCCAGGTGCCTTCACCGCATTTACCTTGATGGTGCCACGAACTTTGTTGATCACAAGAGTGCTCAAAGCCTCTGATTCGATATCCTCAGCGATAATTAAAAGGGGCTTTCCGGTTTCCGCAACTGCTTGAAGCGGCGCTAGAAGATCTTTGATCGAGGAAATTTTTTTGTCATGGATAAGGATAAAGACATCCTCATGAAGCACCTGTTGGGTTTCGGTCTCGTTGATAAGGTAGGGGGAGACATAACCACGATCAAATTGCATCCCTTCCACTATGTCAAGTTCGTTTTCAAGACCTTTGGCCTCTTCGACAGTGATCACACCATCTTTACCGACTTTTTCCATTGCTTTGGAGACTTGTTCACCAATCTCTGTCTCACCGTTTGCCGAAAGGGTCGCGACTTGCGCAATCTCTTCTGATGTGGAAACGGGGCGAGAGATTTTGGTAAGCTCGTCTACAACAACTTTAACAGCTTTTTCAATCCCTTTCTTTACAAGGTTTGGGCTGGAGCCCGCGCTGACTGCCTTGAAACCCTCTTCATAAATCGAGCGAGTTAAAACAGTCGCAGTTGTCGTTCCATCACCAGCAACATCGTTCGATTTTGAGGAGGCCTCACGTACGAGTTGCGCACCGAGATTCTCGACAGCATCCGGAAGCGTGATCTCTTTGGCAACCGTCACACCGTCTTTTGTAATTAGGGGGGCCCCGTAAGAGCGCTCAATGATCACATTGCGTCCTTTAGGTCCTAGGGTAACTTTCACCGCATCGGCTAGTTTGTCGACCCCTCTTTTGACGCGGCGTCTTGCCTCGTCGCTAAAATGTAATTCTTTTGCATCAGCCATTTGGTCACCAGTCTTATAATATCGTCTTGGCGCAAGATTAAATAATTTTTTTCCTCTATGCGCACTTCGGTTCCGCCATATTTGGTAAAAAGGACCGTATCGCCCTCTTTCACCTGCATAGATTCGTCTTTTTTACCAGGTCCCGCTTTCAAGACTTTCCCTTTTTGAGGTTTGCTCTTTGCGCTATCTGGTATGATAATTCCTTTTTTTACATCCTCTTCCTCGATGATTTCGATCAGGAGGCGATCGCTGAGTGGTTTAAAACGCATAAAGGTTTCCCTTGGTGTTTTTGAAATTTGTTAAAGACGTTAACAAATGGGGGAATTTTTCGCAATAAATTTAGCAGTTACTATTTTCAATTGCTAACAGCTAAAATATCTCGGAATCTGTTGTTTAGGGATTGTCTTTTTATCACGAATTTAAGAAGATGACCTTTATGTATGATCACGATGATGTCTCAAGGTGGGATCTAAAGCCGCTTTATAATGACGAGAGGGCTTGGGACCAAAATTATGACAAAATGTTGAAGCAGGGTTTTGACGCGGTCATCCGCTTTCGTGGTGAACTAGCGAAGGACCCTACAAATCTAGAAGCCTCCTTAGATGCCTTTTTTGATTTCAACCAGATGCTTGAAAAGCTCTACACTTATGCGCACCTTTTGAGCGATGGGGATATAGCAGACCAGCAAAATTTAATGCGTCTAAACCAGGCAAAATCCCTTTATAGCGATTTTGACGCTAACACCAGCTGGATGCGTTCGGAAATACTTAAGATCCAAAATCTCGAGCCTAAGGGAAAATACGCCCGTTATTTAGAGCGAATTTTAGCCAGTCGTCCCCATACGTTGAATGAGGACGAGGAGAAGATTCTCGCTCTTTGTGGTGTAACCCAACGTAGTGGTTCTTTGTTTAGCATTCTCAATAATGTGGAATTGAAATTTGAAGACGCTGTCGACTCGAAAGGGGAAAAACATCCTTTAACGCTCGCCTCGTTCCAAAATTTAGTCAAATCCTCCGATCGGACTTTGCGTCAAAGTTCCTTTAACAATCTCTTCTCCTCTTTTGAAAAAGTTAAGCTCACATTAACTGAAAACTACTATC
>CAYFOX010000021.1:0-2567 GCA_964344875.1 uncultured bacterium | reverse complement strand
ATCAGAAGGTTTTGGAAAATGACTTCTATCGGAAGGTGAGAAAATTCGACTCATCAATGGAAGCAGCACTATTCGGCAACGAAATTCCGGTTTCAGTTTACCAAACTCTTTTGGAAACTGTAGAAAAGGGGGAGAATCTCAAGCAGCTACACCGTTACGTTGCGTGGAAAGGCAAGGTCATGGGCCTCAAGAACGTTCAGCCTTATGATATGTATGCGGAGCCCTTTGAAGAGGTAGAGTTGAAATATTCTTTCGAGGAGGCGATAGAACTTGTATTAGAGTCGATTCGCCCCCTTGGAGAGGAGTATGTGGCGATTGCAGAAAAAGGGCTCAAAAAAGAGCGCTGGGTCGATTGGTTTGAAAGGCCAGGTAAAAGAAGTGGCGCCTACTCCTCTGGCTACTATAAATCTTACCCTTATATACTGATGAATTTTACGGGCTCCATTAGGGATCTTTTTACCTTGGCTCATGAGCTAGGTCATAGCATGCATAGCTACTACAGCAATAAAAGCCAGCCCTACCCCTATGCCTCGTACACCATTTTTGTAGCCGAGGTAGCCTCCACTTTCCATGAGGAGCTTCTCTATGATCTTTTGATGAAAAAAATTCAGGATCCGAAGGTTAAGAAATATTTATTACACTATAAAGCTGAAGCGATACGTGCCACAATCCACCGCCAAACCCTTTTTGCGAATTTTGAAAAACAGGCCCATAGCTGTGTCGAAAATAAGGGTGTATTAACCGCAGATTATATTTGTGGTATTTTTAATGATCTTTATCGAAAATATTATGGAGACAGCTTTGTAATAGATCCATTATTGGGTGTAGAAGCTTTACGTATTCCCCATTTCTACTCTTCGTTTTATGTCTATCAGTATGCAACAGGGATGAGTGCAAGCTTGGCGCTACATGCCAATTTGTTGAAAGACCCTGAAGAGGGGAAAAAAAGGTACCTAGAATTTATCAGCTCAGGAAGTTCTAAAAAGCCTGTTGAAATTTTAAAAGATGCTAATGTGGATGTAAGGGATCCCCAAACGATCCAAAAAGCATTAGATATGTTTAAACAATTAGTTGATCAATCAAAGAGACCAAAAAGCCAAAGGCTACTTCATCGTATTGAATGAAAAAGGGCTGCACACGCGCCCTGCAGCGGAATTTGTCCGCTGTGCTGCGCAATTTAAATCGAATATCACTTTACGTTTTGAGGACTTGACTATCAATGGAAAATCCATACTGGGGATTTTGATGTTAGCTGCCGCAAAAGGATCCAAGGTCTGTGTTGAGGCGGATGGGGAGGATGCCGAGGAGGCGGTTCGATCGCTATTGGATCTTTCCAGGAACCGTTTTTATATCACTTACTAGAGATCATCTTTGGTAAGATCTAGCACTTTTTGAGATAGATAAAGAGGGAACGTATGGGCTTTCAAAAGGATCAATACGTCGCTGGGTCTTACATCGATCGATACGATCTCTTTGCCCGATCGGTCTAGAAAAAGCTTTGCAAAATAGACCGATTCTTCAACATGATCAATAATACACTTAATGATCTTAAGATCAAACCCTGCAACAACTCCCGATATGATATCGTGTGTCACTGGGCGCCGATAGTCCCTTCTTAGCTGCTCATTTACTTCACTGGAGGTGTAGAGAGGGATAGTCCCTTTTTTTGTATGGAGTTTGAATAGCGTATAGTTGGGGTGGGGGTCTACTTCATAAGACTCGATAGGGATAAGGGTTTCGTCAAACATGGATCACCTCTGCGGAATCCTCTTTGCCGACGATAAAAAGTTGGGGCGGGGGAAAAACCCCCACTTCGATTACTCCCGGTATTTGCCGCAATTCCTGGCAAATTTCTGGGGGTGTTTTTTGACCACCTAAAGGGGCCTGGATATCATAAATGATAGCCCCTTGATCGGTGAGAAAATCTTTGCGTATATTTCCTTTGTAATGGATATGCCTAAGAGTGGATTGGAGCCCGAAAGGGAGAACTTCTACAGGAATTTTTTTGAATCCCGAACCGATAGGGCCACGCTGTAGCTTATGCAGATCGACCATAATAATACGATATTTGGCGCACGAGAAAAGGATCTTTTCACGCGTTAAATAGCCTCCACCACCTTTTATCATAGTGAACTGATTGTCTAAAGAGACCTCGTCTGCGCCATCGATATAGAAGTCTAGGCCATCAAAGGAGTCTTCTTTGATATAGTTGAGGACATGTGCACTCATGTCATAGATTTTTTTGGAGCTGGCCACACACGTGAATGGTGGGAGCTCCTGGTGTCTATTCATAAGGATTTTTAAGAAAATCTCCGAGGTGGATCCACTGCCAAGACCCAGCTTGAAAGGGTGCTTCGCTTTTTCCAGCAGAGTATCAAATGCCTTTTTGGCGGCGTGGGCCTTCATCTCTTCATGCATTCTAATCCTTTTAGTGCAGATTTATTTCTTAAATTTCAAACCAAACCATTCTATTGATTTTTAGTTTGTAGACTTGTAAAAGCTTAGGATAGAAAAAAACTTTTTTTTAATCAAAAACAGATCTGAGAGGGTCTAGAACCTATTAATAA
>CAYFOX010000020.1:6090-14344 GCA_964344875.1 uncultured bacterium | reverse complement strand
GCTCTGCTTTTGAGCGGTGTACAAGAACAGAGAACGCATCTACAGTCTCTTCATTAACTCTGATCTCGAGCTTAATAATATCACCCTTTTCGTAGTGATCCGACTCGTAGTCAAATGAGGCATACCCTTGCGTGATCGATTTAAGACGATCATTGAAGTCTGTTACAATCTCGTTAAGAGGGAATTTGTAAGTCAATAAAAGCCGATCCCCCGACACCGACTCGGTCTTTTCTAGCACACCCCGCTTATCCATCGAAAGATTCATGATACCACCAAGATATTCTTTCGGAGTGATGATATGGCAGACGACCCAAGGCTCCTCCACCAGTTTGATGTGGGTAGGATCGGGATAATGGGCCGGATTGTCGATCTCTTGGATCGAGCCATCGGTCTTATGAATTTTGTATTTTACACTTGGGGATGTGGTGATGATATCGAGATCAAATTCACGTCTGAGGCGTTCAAAAATGATTTCCAGGTGTAATAGACCCAAAAATCCGCAGCGGAATCCAAGTCCCAATACCTGGGAATTCTCATTTTCCACAAAAAGGGCCGCATCATTGAGTTGCAACTTTTTCAAGGCATCTTTTAAAGACTCGTAATCGCCCGTATCCACAGGATAGATTGCGGCGAAAACGACCGGTTTGATTTGGCGAAAACCCGGAAGTGGTTCTGCTGCTCCAAAACGGTCTGTGGTGATCGTATCCCCAATTTTTACATCATGAACGTTTTTGATGTTGGCTAGAATGTATCCCACTTCTCCGGGCCTGAGAGTTTCTGTTGGTTTGTCGTTAGGAGCAAATATGCCTACCTCTAACACCTCATAAGCTTTTTCGGTGGCCATGAGAAGGATTTTTGTCCCTTTCTTCACTTCACCCGACATGACACGGATATAGACCATTACGCCTCTATAGGTGTCGTAGTGCGAATCAAAAATAAGAGCTCTAAGCACATCATCTTTTGGGGGTTTGGGAGCAGGGATATCATTCACGATTACGTCAAGAACCTCTTGTATTCCGATACCTGCTTTGGCAGAACAGTGGACCGCTTTGGAGGCATCGAGGCCAATAATCTCCTCAACCTGTTTTTTGACCTCTTCGGGATTCGCTGCCGGCAGGTCAATCTTGTTGATCACTGTGACAATTTCAAGGTCGCGATCGATTGCTAGATAGACATTAGCCAGAGTTTGGGCTTGCACCCCTTGGACAGCATCCACAACAAGTAATGCACCTTCACATGCGGATAAGGAGCGGGATACCTCGTAGCTAAAATCGACATGCCCCGGAGTATCGATGAAATTGATGGTATATTCGTTTCCGTTTGGAGCTTTATAGCGCATGGTCACGGGGTGGCACTTAATGGTAATCCCCTTTTCGCGCTCTAGATCCATTTTATCCAAAAGCTGCGCTTGCATATCGCGGCTAGCAACCGTACCGGTAATCTCCAAAAGACGATCCGAAAGGGTAGATTTTCCATGATCGATATGGGCAATGATGGAGAAATTGCGGATGTTTTCTAGTTTGTAAGCGCTCATGGTTGTTCAGGGGGTTATTTAAAAAACTCGTTTAGAGATATTAACACAAAAACGGATTAACCTTAAAGAGAACATCGGAGGGTTAAGAAGAATGGGAAAATTAAAGAGGATTTAATAAGAAACCCCACCTCAAAAGGGTGGGGTTTTGTTGCCCGGACTATTGTCCCGCCTCATCAAGTGGCTGGGCTTGGTTGACTACTGGCATTTGCCTCAGAAGCTTTTTGCTCTGTCAATGCTTTGAACTTCGTATTCAATTTGAACACGGAGAGGATCCAGAGAGCTACAACACCAACCGCAATGGGCGCGATGATAGGAGCCAGCTGGTAAAGCGCACTGCCGGAGTAGGCTGTGAGTAATCCCATTTGGGTATAGGAACCAAGAGATTTTCCACCACGACCGCCGATAACGTCTACAGCCGCTTTCCCTTTCACTTTCAGTTCAGAATCTAGCGGGATGTAAGCCATCTCTTTTGTCGGGTCGAATAGAGAGTATTTTACCGCTTTCCCGAACGCGTTGACAAATAAACCAACGATCACGGCAAACACGATAGACTCTTTATTGATAATCCCTTCTTTAATTGCTTGTACGATCTGCATTCCGCCAGGGATCAACATGTTGTTGTATTGGATCACTCCAAAGAACACAAGGATACCTGAAATCAATACCACCGGAGTGATCAGGGCGCAGGTTCTCCAGCTGAAAAGACGCAATAGGTTACTTCCTACCAACATGAGAGCTACTGCGATACCACCTGTAAGGGTAGAAAGACCACCCATCACTTGGTTGTACTCTACCTCGTTAGGATAAGCAATCTTGATTTGCCCTTTCCATACACCTTCGAATAGGTTGATAGAGACACCGTAGGCAAGTACGAGCATCGCGATGAAACCGAGGTAAGGGGATTGGAGAATAAGCTTGAAGCTGTCCATCATAGAGAGCTTTGCTTTCTTCTTTTTGCCTTCGCCCATTTCTTCAGGGTTGTAGTGGCGGATGTCTGTAAGAACTGTACGGTTCATCCAGTAGAAGGTTCCAATCAGGACAACGCCGGCCAAGATGACGAATGCCATCAAGACTTTGAGCATCAAACCTGTGGACTCAAAACGGGTTAAACCGAGGCTGTTGATCCACTGGGATACAAGGATAATTGCAGGACCCGATAGAAGAAGACCAAAGTTTCCGATAAAACCGAACATTCCGTAAAAACGGCGTGATTGTTTTACAGGGGTAATTGCGTTAGCAAATGCCCAGAAAAGAAGAGATAATACAGCACTACCCCAGAGCTCTGAAAGGATGTAGAATGTTGTATAAGTCCAGTTGCCGACCAGAGGGATCAACCACTTGAAGACCGGGTAAGAGGCTTGTAACGATTGGATGGTCTCAAGGCTCATGTGGAGTGTGCCCACGTGTGGGTAGATGAAGTAGGGGAACAAGCCGAAGAAGACTAAAAAGGGGAGAGCGGTGACATAGAAAAGCCCTTCACGCTTAAAGATGTTTGCGGCCTTTGTATATAGGACCATGAAAAGGACTGCCGAAAAGGTCACTCCGATACCTTTAGCAAAAGCAAGGCTTTCTGCTCCGGCTCCGGGTGCGTTTAATTTCGAAAGAGTGGATAGGCCAGAGCAGCTTGCGCAATCCGGTAAACTCTTCCGTCGCTTGTTGAGACATATGTTTCCTTTGTTCTAAAACTGTCCCTAGTAAAAAATTTTTTTAATGTGCGCCCAGTTAAACCGGCGAACGACTAGGGGGGTATTATCAGACAACTATTTTACCCTCTTTTGCATTTAATGCAAGGGGCGAATCGGTAAAAAAACAAAACCCGATTTTTCCTAAGGAAGAGATCGGGTTTTAAAAAAATATTTTTACTAGGTTTAGGCTTTAAGGGAAATAGCCTCGACATAGCTTGACCATAAAGTCTCTTCGACCCTCTCCTGGCGAATCGATTGAATCAGCTCTTTTTTGAGGGCTGCCAAAGACTTTTTTGGGGTTAGAAGGGCCAGTATCTCCTTAACGTTAGCATTTCTCGCTAAGGCGATCATTTGTTCGATTTGGGTGCGGTTGAGGTGGGGGATATCCTTTTTCTTACGACTTCCGCGAGGGGCTCTCTGCTTTGGGGAAACGCTAGAGGGGGCTGAGGGAAAAAGGATAAATTTTTCAATCAAAGTGGCCAGTTCCTTGGGATCGCGGCGTTTCAATTTTTTAAGGGTAAAATGGTGCATATACCCTCCCGTGGTCATCGGTATATACTTACAAAGCTCATTTTCCTTACGCGCGCCTACTTTTTTTATAGCCCGTGCAACGACTGCCTCGAAGTCCTCAAGCGCTTTTGCCTCGGATTTACTTTCCTTAGTGTAGCTCATGCCTTAAAGTCCTAATGCTTAATGTTAATATCAGCCTAATAGGTTGATTCTTTAGATTTACCTATTTTTAAAAGTAATATTTAACACAGGGATGTTTCAAAAGCAAGATAAATTAAAATTTAAACTTGTATCAATAAATAAAAATTTTTTCCCATTTTTCAGCGCAGAGATTTAAAAAAATTACTTACTCTATAAATGATTGTTTTTCTTGATTTGATCCTTTAATATAATAGCCTTCATGGCGTTGAATATTTTGCAAAAGGTCCAAAAGGGCTCTAGAATAAAAAAATTGGTTGCTGTTGCTGCAGGGAAAGGGGGCGTTGGTAAGTCTACTGTATGTGCATCGCTTGCGCGTTCCTCCGCTTTGAGAGGGCTTAAGGTGGGGATTTTGGACGCGGATCTCTATGGACCGTCCATTCCGATTTTATTTCCCGTTGAGGTTCCAATTAAGGTTGAAGGGGAAAATATTGAGCCTGCCCTGAGTGCGAATATCCGTGTGCTTTCTATCGCCCATTTTGGGTTTGCAGACCAATCGCCCGCTTTCAGAGCTCCGGTTGTAAATATGTTTTTACAGCAATGTATCCATAAAGTCGATTGGGGAGAATTAGATGTTCTTTATGTCGATTTTCCTCCGGGAATAGGGGACGTGCATCTTTGTTTGCTTCAAGAGTGGGCGTTTTCGGGTGTTGTGCTGGTGAGCTTGCCTAATCGCATGAGCCAAAGCGATGTAGAGAAAGCGGCGAGCTCCTTTTCGGAAATGGGTGTCCCGATCCTTTCTATTTTAGAGAATATGGCTTCAAATGCGGCTCAGTCGATGTTTGATCAGCCCCTTTTTGGAAAAGTCGATTTGCAACCTTTGGTAGAAACGAGCAAGGCAAAAATCTATCAAAAAATCCCTTTTGACCCACGCTTTGCAGCGCTTTTAGATCAGGGGGAGAACCCTTTTATGCAGTCAAGATTGAGTGACGCGGCTCAAGCTTTTTTAGCTTTTGAAGAGGAGTTAATCCAGCTTTTGGACAGCTCGCCACAACCCGAGGTGTTTAAGCAAACTTTAGAGTGGCAAACATGAACGAGATTTTACTTGGAATGCGTCAAATCGGATCGACAACGATCGAACTAACCTATAGTGATGGCGTAGTCAAAAAATTGCATTTAGAAACCGTCCAAAAAAATTGTGGGTGCACAAGGTGCAAAGGGGGGCAAGCTGGAGCGCATGCGGGCGTCAGTGTCTCTAAAGTTTCGACAGTGGGGCGTTTTGGTTTGAAGTTCTATTTTCTCAAAGGGTGCCAACAGGGGATTTATGGACATAAACAATTACGGGATATGCCATGCGATTTGTAAGGTTTTTCTGGATAGTTCCACTTTTGTGTCTTTTGTGGTTTCGCGCACCCTATGATCCTTCTACTGATCTACAAAAATGGATGGATCCCCATTCCAAAAAAACCCATGTTTTGGCTACGACAAAAATGTGCGCAAGCCTTGTGGAAAAAGTGGGAGGAGAAAGGGTGCATGTTTGGACCCTTATCGATGAGGACTTGGATCCGCATAGCTACCAACTGGTAAAAGGGGACAAAGAGAAATTTCGTCGAGCCGATCTTGTTGTAGCTAATGGGCTCCATCTAGAGCACGGCAGAAGTCTAAGCGCTTTGTTAAAAGAGAGCAAAACACTGTTTTTAGGGGATCGTATTTACGAGCAATCTCCAGGACTTTTTCTACCTATGGATGAGGGGTTAGACCCCCATTTTTGGATGGATGTTTCTCTTTTTAGCAAATCGGTCCCTTACATCGTAGAGGCTTTGCAGCAAATAGATCCGGATCATAGCGAGGAGTATGCTACTCGTGGAGGAGAGCTTTTGCTCGAATTAGATCAGCTAGATCATAAAATCCGGGTAAGAATGTCTAAAATTCCTCTAGAAAAAAGGTACTTGGTAACCAGTCATGATGCGTTCCAGTATTTTGCGAGGCGTTACCTGGTGGATAATGGAGCCTTAGGGGATTTTAAAGACCATTTTTTTGCCCCCGAGGGGGTTTCACCCGATGGGCAAATTGGGGCAATTGACATCCAAAAAATTATCCAACATGTGGTAAAAAATAGGGTTTTAGTGGTTTTTGCGGAGTCTAATATCTCTAAAGATTCGTTGAATAAAATTCTTGAAGCCTGCCATGCACAAGGGGTCGAACTCCGTTTATCTAAAACAGATCTTTATGCAGACTCTATGGGAGAAGAATCCTATATCAAAATGATGGAACATAATTCCAAGGTCATTCAACAAGAACTCACCTTAGAGTACGGGGATGAGTAGGGGTATTTTAAGGTTTTTCATATGACAAAAAAGTGTATTGAGCTGGAGAACTTGAGCGTTTATTACGGAAAAAGGTGCGCTATTTGGGATATAAATGTGATTTTCCAAAGCCATACCTTGACTGGTATACTCGGGCCGAACGGATCGGGAAAATCGACCATGGTGCAGGCGATTTTGGGTTTATTGCCCATCACATCTGGCACGGTTAGACATCAAGGGGTATCAATCGCTTACGTTCCTCAAAAAAAGGAGATCGATCTCGATTTTCCTATCAGTATTTTGGATCTTGTTTTGATGGGAGCCTATCATCGGCTAGGTTGGCTGAAATGGTATAACAAAAAGGAGCGCTCTTTGGCTCTCAATATTATGGAGAGGCTGGGAATAGAGCATATTAAAGATAGACAGATTCAAGAGGTTTCTGGTGGTCAATTACAAAGGGCTATTGTGGCTCGCGCGCTTTTACAAGACGCGGATTTTTATATTCTTGATGAACCGTTTACCGGCATTGATTTTGCAACGGAAAAACTTCTTATTTCCCTTTTTAGAGAGTTAAGAGACCGAGGTAAAGGGGTCATTTTAGTGCACCATGATTTGACAAACGTGGAAGAAATTTTTGATGAGGTGGTGATGGTTAACTCACGCCTTGTTTGCTCGGGGCCTACCAAACAGGTATTTGATACGGAATCGGTGCAAAAAACTTACGGCGATAAAGAGACGTTGCTGGAAGAGGCAAGCCATTTATTTGAGAAAGTGCGTAAAGGGAAAACTTGATGGGCTTTACGTTTAGCGACTTTTTTTTGCATCCGGTTTTGCAAGCATCTACGTTTGCGACTTTGCTGCTGTCGATTTTTTGCTCTTTGATAGGCTGTGTACTTTTTGTGAGACGCAAAGCGCTTTTAGCTGAAACCCTGTCTCATGCTGCCTACATAGGGGTTCTTTTAGGGCTTCTATTCCTTGGACTCGATTTTTTGGCAGGAGCTTTCAGCTCCCTTTTTGGGGTGGCACTTCTCCGTTTTCTAGAAAGGCGATTCCGTTTATCACAGGATGTCGCTTTATCAGTCACCCTTTCCGTCTCGTTGGCTCTGGGGACTTTTTTTGCCTCGATTACCCAATTTTACTGGCCTATTGCCTACAAACAATCGCTTATATTTTTGTATGGGCAAGCTGCTACCATGCTAAACGTACACGTTTTGTACTTTTCACTGATCTCTTTTTTTTCGATTTTGGTGGTGGTTTTACGCTTTAGGGTAGTTTGTTGGAACTCCTTTGACCCCCTCTTTTTTCAAGCGCAAAAGTGTCGCTTTCGTCTATTTGAAGTTCTCCTTTTTATCCTTCTGTCGTTTGCGGTCGTAATCGGCTCAAGGGCTTGCGGGATCATGCTCGTGAGCGGAATGATGATCGCCCCTGCTATTTTTGCAAGAGCATTCACTCATAGTTTTGGAAAAATGCTAGTTTTAGCCTCTTTGATGGGGGCATTTTGTACTTTAGTGGGAAATTTTTCCTCAGTTTGGATACCGCAAACTTTTGATTTAGAGCTAACAATCCCTACGGGTCCCCTAATTTTGATCACGTTGGCATCAATAACCACCGTTTCCTTGTTTTTTTCTCCCAAGGAGGGGTTTGTCATTCGCATTTTCCGCGCTTTGAGATTTTCTTTGAAAATTCAAATAGAAAATGCGCTTAAAGACCTTTATAAAAAAAGGAAGATCTCTTTACCTATGGCTTCTCTACTCTCATTTTTAGGGCTGCAAAAGGGGAGTGTTCTTACTAAAAAAGGGGAACAAAAAGCGCAAAACTTGATCCGACTACACCGGCTTTGGGAGCTGTATCTCTCCAGAGAGTTGGGGGTAACGGGCTCCAGAATTCATGAGAGCGCAGAGGAAATGGAGCATATTTTAGATCATGAAATGGAAGAAAGGCTCACAAAATACCTCAACAATCCCACCCATGACCCGCATAATACTGAGATACCCGTGAGGATCGACTGATGGATAGCAACCCATTTTGGAATAAAGATTTTTTTCAAACGATTGTTCTTTTGCTTAAAAGAGCCTTTTTGT
>CAYFOX010000020.1:0-6080 GCA_964344875.1 uncultured bacterium | reverse complement strand
GGGTCACCGGCTATTTGCCAACAGATCTTCTTGTAGAAGATGATGTATCTTTTTTGGCTTTGATTGGTGTCGGGGTATCGTCTGTTTTTTCTGGTCTATTCCTAGTGGTAAAGCGAAAAACTCTTGTGGTTAATGCGCTATCGCACACCATTCTTTTAGGAATTGTTGTGGCGGCCCTTTTTCTTGTGGCGCAAAAAATGAGCCCGTTTTCCAGCTTAGGGTTTGTCCTGGCCGCTTTCTTAACTAGTTTTATCACGATGACTAGCACGAATGTTTTGGTGAAAATTTTTCGGGTTCAGCCGGAGGCGGCGGTAGGTTTTATGTTCACAACCCTATTTGCTATAGGCATACTGTTTTCTACCCTTTTCTTTAGAAATACCCATTTAGGTGTAGAGGCAATTTTTGGAAATTTGGATGCGATTGATCAAAGGGATCTTTTAGAGATTTTTTTTGTTGCCGGATTGAATTGTTTGTGGATGTTTTTATACTTTGGGCGCCTTAGAGTGGCCCTTTTTGATAGTGCATTTGCTAAAGTGATAGGGCAAAAAACGACTCTTTTAGATGCAGCGATGCTATTCATGACAGCACTAACCATAGTAGGGGGATTCCAATCGGTTGGAGTAGTAATCATCATGGCGTTTTTTACCCTTCCTGTATTGATAGCACGCCTTTTTGGCCCGTTTTTAAAGAGGATTCTTTTGATTGGATCTTGTGTGACTTTAGTTTCTGCCTTGGTATCCGTTGCTATTGCAAGAGATATTTTGACCTACTATGCAACCGCAGTATCCACAAGTGCCGTTGCGGCACTGTTCCTTTTTTTCTGCTACATAGTGCTTGGATTGACCTATTTCAAAAAAGTAGCTAAACTCGAGCATTCATGAAAAAAGTAGCCCTTTTTGGTTCCACAGGGAGTATTGGAAAAATGACTTTAGAGCTCATCGAGAGCTTTAAAGAGGATTTTCACGTTCACTCGCTTGTCGCCCAAAAGTCTACCGATCTTATGATTGAGCAGGCGTTAAAATTTCGTCCCAGCTTAGTTGTCCTTTTTGAGGAAAACGAGGCCAGAAAAGCGCGTGAGGTGCTCTCTGTTCCCGTTTTTTCTGGTAAGGAGGGACTTTTAAGAGCTTTAGAGGGGGCTGATGTAATGGTGCAGGCGATGGCATCTACCATTGGAATCGAAGCTACGATTGAGGCTGCCAAAAAAAAGATTCCTATTGCAATCGCAAACAAAGAGACTATCATCGCGGCCTATTCTCTGATCAAACCGTTTCATCCGATTCTTCGCCCCATCGATTCTGAGCATAGTTCCCTTTTTAAATTATATCAAAATCAGCGCCCTATAAAAGCCACAATTACCGGATCCGGTGGGCCCTTTTTGAATAGGTCTATTAAGGAATTTTCGGCCATCACTTTAAAAGAGGCTTTATCCCACCCAAATTGGTCTATGGGAGTGCACAATACCATAAACTCCTCAACGATGTTCAATAAGGCATTAGAGGTAATGGAGGCTTACTACTTATTTGGTGAAGCTCCTTTGGCGATGATTGAGCCGACAAGCCGCATCCACGCTTTTGCTGAATATGAAGATGGGATGACCCAATTTTTGGCTTATGAGCCCGACATGCGTGTTCCTATTCTTCATGCTTTAGGTTTTGATAAAGTGTATCCATTCCCTTTCAAAAAACAGCTTGATTTTCGCCCTATAGAGTTCCTCCCTATTGATGTGGAAAGGTTCCCCCTTTTTCCTTTGGCTTATGACGCTTTGCAAAAAGAGGGTGCTCCCCTCTCTTTGATGTTCTTGAACGAGTTTTTGGTAGAAGATTTTCTAAAGGGGCGTCTTGGCTGGTTAGATATGCAACAAAAACTTCTGAAAGGTTACGCCTCTTTGCCGCAATTTTCGATTGATTCTATTGAGGCAATCGAAGAACTTAAAAAGATTACTAAGAGTATACATACATGCATTACCTAAATATCCTATATGGTCTATTAGGCCTGAGTTTTTTGGTCTTCATTCATGAACTAGGACATTTTCTAGTAGCCAGATATTTCAAAATGCGTGTGGAAACATTTAGCATTGGTTTTGGTCCCACTCTTTTTGCGAAAACTTATAAGGGAGTGCTCTACCGTTTAGCTCTTATTCCCTTTGGGGGCTATGTGAAAGTACAAGGGATGGACGAGGATTCCCAAGAGGAGGGGAGCTACTACAATAAGAGGCCTTACCAAAGATTATTGATGGTTCTTGCGGGGCCAGTGATTAATATGGTTTTCGCATTTTTGGGTTTTTGCTTCATCTATTTTTGTGGCGGTTTTTATCGGGATTCGGTGGATTCTTCAAAATTGATTGGAATGGTAGAGCCTGATGCTAAACTTTATGCAGAGGGGGTGCGTCCCGGAGACATTTTGGAATCGATCAACGGAAACGCGATCGTGGGGAGAAAAGAACTTTTTTTTCAAACAATCCTTAATAATCCTACAAGTCAGGTCAACGGAATTTCGGTCAATTATCTCGCAGGGACAAAGCGTCCATTTTCTGTTGAGGTGGAACCAAAAAAAGAAAATTTTAGAGGAATAGAGTTTAATACAATTGGTCTGAATGGTTTTGCCTCTTATCTTCTTTTTGACTTAAAACGTGTGAATGGACAGGGGATGCTTGCAGATTCACCGATGAAAGAATCGGGGATCATGGATGGGGATCGGTTACTATGGGTGAACGGCGAACTTGTTTTTTCTAGAGATCAGCTACAAAATTTATTGAGCGAAAAGAAAGCTTTTTTAACGATTTTGAGAGACCACAAAATAATACAGTTAAAAGTACCAAAAGTAGCTCTTGCGGACATCACTCTTACAGCTGAGGAAAAAGAGGAGATCAATGATCTTCGATTTGAGGCTAAGATTCCTCAAGGGGAGAATCTTTTATTTATCCCCTATTTGATTGATCATGATGGGGTTGTGGGTTCTAAGTTCGAAAAGGTCGAGGACTCTTCTTTAAAACCTAATGACCGAATTTTGGCTGTAGATGGGGTTAAAACCGTTTTTGGTGCTGATGTGCTAGAGCTTCTGCAAAAAAAACATGCCGTGATGATCACGTCTCACGACTCTTATGCACCTCTTGACCAGGATGGATCAGACAGCCAATTTTTTGCCGAGGTGAATTTCAAAGATCTTGATCGGCTGATCGCCCAAATTGGTATTCAGGCGCCCGGGTTTGAAGTGGGTAATCTTCGTCTTCTTAAAAGTGTAGTTCCTATGGAATTTGAACATCAGGGGATCACATTTTATAGACTGGGGATCTCTTTGGTAGATCGACAAGTAAAAGTAAATCCGAATCCTATCGCCCAATTTCAATCCGGAGTGGGGGAGATCTCCAAGCTTTTGGGGCATTTGACACATGGAGAACTTAGTCCTAAGTATCTAAGCGGGCCTATTGGGATTGTAGGAGCAATGCAAAAAGGGTGGTCAGAAAGCTTCAAAGATGGGGTTTTTTGGCTTTCAACGATTAGCTTGAATCTTGGTGTCATGAATCTGTTGCCCTTGCCTGTCCTTGATGGAGGGCATATTGTCCTCAATCTTTATGAGATGCTTTTTAAAAGAAGAGTCGACAGGAAAGTGATGGAGCGTATTTTTGTTCCATTTGTCATTCTGCTTGTCGGTTTTGCTCTATTTGTAACTTTCCATGACATCATGAAGATATTTGGGATGTTAAGATTTTAGGTTAAATATTTCGAAAGAAAATTTCACAATTTCTTGATTCTAACTTGTATTGGAGATAGAATGATCGGCCTTAGACAACCCTAGTTTTTTAAGGCTTATGTTCTTTGTACGCGCCATTCTTTTTGTTCTTGTGCCACTTTTTTCATTGTGTGCAGCTTCTAAAGAGATCACCTTTTCTTTATACATTTATTTAAATGGTGTTGAGCTCGGAGTGTACGACATTCCGTATAATTTGAATGGTGCCTTAAATCTCGATTCTGCAGGATTTAAAAAAGCTATCTACCCTTACTTGAATGATGTAGGGGTCGGGGAGATGAACGAATTTTTGTATGGGCAGGGCTCTATATTCTCTACTATTGAGGAGGACAACTATAGTACACCTTTGGTTGATGATCCGGGTGAAATTACGATTGATTATGATGATGCAGCCAAAGTTCTTTATGTGTGGATGCCTGATACATATTTGAATCAGAGCTTTATGGATAAAAAAGCACAAGAGGTGCAGGTTCCTTTGATCAAATCGGGTACAACAAGCGGTTATGTAAACATCACTTATGGCCACAAAATTTTCCATAAATACTATAGAGAGCTAAACATTCCCCAAAATCAGGATTTCGCAAATTTTGATCTCTCTTTGAATGTAAAAGATCTGGTTTTTCAGGGCTTTTTGTACGCAGCGACAACGAATCCCGGAATTATAAATCGTGGAAATTTGATTCTTACTAAAGATTTTGAAGAGATGAAAGCCCGTTTGGCGATAGGGGATCAAGGAAGCTACAGCTTTGGTTTGCAAAATTCGATCCCTTTATTAGGCGCCTCCTTGAGTAAAGGTATGAATGTCTTTGTCAACCCCACCATCGCTTCTGCGTCTCGTAATGAATTCTTTCTCAATGCCCCGATGAAAGTTGAGGTGTATATCGACGGAATTTTGTATCAGACTATGGAGTTGCCTGCAGGGCCACATCTTTTGCAAAACTTTCCTATTATTCAAGGATTAAACAACGTCAAATTGAAAATCACGAACCCTATAGGACTAGAGCAGACTATTTCTTTGAACTCTTTTTATGAACCGAATCTTTTACCTGAGCGGGAATTAGAGTACTTTGTTACTGCCGGATTTCCCAACTTCAGTGATATGGGCTTCAACTATAACTACCAGTTTAATAGACCAACCTTGATGTCTTCAGTGAGGTACGGGTTTTTTAAGAACTTTACGTTGGGCTCTTATCTTCAGGGGAACGCTTCTGGTGCCTATTTTGGTGCGCAGGCGGTATACGAGTATAGTGCTGTTAGGGCTTTGTTTGATTTAGGATTTTCCTGTCCAAAAGATAAAGAGGTAGCGACAAAAATGCGCCTTGCATTGTCTAAAGGTCTATTAAAGACGGCGCCCAAGCTTTCTTTTGATTATGAATTATCTCTAGAGGCCCAAGAAAAATATTTCAGCTACTTGCAGGCCCCTTCATTAGGTAATCCTCTGTATCTTTCACTTGCTGCAAGGATTGCAAAAAAATTCCCTTGGGAGGTGAAAACGAGTTTCACCGGTTCCTACAATTTTGACAGAAATAACAGGGACCGCTATTTTGCCCAGTTCAAGTTAGAGAAGACCTTTTTTGAAACCATGCTTGCCCGTTTCCTATTTATTTTCAAGGGAAGGGATAGTCGCCTTGGGGGTATCTCCAGTTGGAAAAATGATTTTTCAATCGCTTTTGGATTGGATTTTGTGCCAAAAGATACTAATTTCAAACTTATTACAGACTATAACCAAGAATTAGATGCTCTAAATGCAAATGCAAATTATTCCACACCTGTTAAAGGCGATAGCAAACTAGACTTTAATATTGGAGGATCATTTTTGCAGCGTGGCGCATCGGGAACAGGAAATCTCAACTACACTGGTCAGAGATTTTCAGCGGGTGTGAGTCAATATTTGGCCAACGGACCCTTAACGTTTAATCTACCCGATTTCCCAACGAACAGAAATTCTTCTCTTGCGGTTACGCAGTTTAATGCCGGAACCGCCATTGCTTTTGCCGATGGTTTTCTGGCTCTTTCTAGACCGATTGAGGATAGTTTTGCCCTTGTAGTGAGCAAGAAAAACGATCGCATGCGTTATCTAAGAGCCTACAAAGAGAGTTTTAAAAAACGGTATAATGAATCTATAGGATCCATGCCTGCAGTGGTACCCTCTTTGAAAAGTTACAAAGAAACCGATATCCATGTCGACATTTATAAAAAGAATTCTTGGGCTGTGGAGGCTTCCGAGCAGGTAAAAGTACGTCCTGCCTATAGAAGCGGTACTCTAATTGAGCCTAAGACGATCGTTTTAAAAGCTTCGTTCAAACCTTTGCAAAAAAAGGGGGGGGCATAAT
>CAYFOX010000019.1:7538-14931 GCA_964344875.1 uncultured bacterium | reverse complement strand
TACAATACACCAAAAGCTCCCTTCAAGTCAATGAGAGGCTTACGGTTCTTTTTTTGTAAGGAGTAAAATAAAATAAAAACTACTACATACCAATGCTATTGTAGCTCCCAAAGGGATATTCCAAGTGGCTGATAACAAAATCCCTAGGAGGCTAAAGAGGGTACAAAAACCTACTCCGGCCCCCATCATGTGATGGATGCTTCTTGTGCATTTTCCGGCAACAGCTGCGGGTAGACATAAAAAAGCGATCAGTAAAATAGCCCCGACTGCCTGTATCAGAATCACCACAGTAATCGCAACAAGAGCTAGTAAAATAAGATAAAGCCTATCGACTGCAACTTTATTGAGTCTTGCCTGCTTTTCATTGTAAGAGATCGCTAAAAATAGATATCTATAACGAAAAACGGCCAGAAGCAATAAGACATCAAGACAAATTAAAAGTTTAATTTCTCGCATCGATGCCCACAGGATGTTGCCAAAAAGATAATTCATCAGTTCGACGTTATAACCGGGGGTAATCGAGGCGAAAATAATCCCCACTGACATCCCAATCGTCCAAATAGCAGCGATGGCCGTATCTTCCCGATCTTTATGTTTTAAATAGACCCATCCAATCACGCCAGCAGCCAAAAGACTGGATACGAGGGCACCATTTAAGGGGTAAAAAATAGGGGAGGGGTAGAGAGAATATAAATAGATGCAAACCCCTATTCCCCCAAGAAGAGCGTGCGAGATGCTACCTGCGATAAACACAATTCTTTTAATGACTACATAGGTCCCCATGATTCCACTGGCAATGGAGGAGAGAAGAGAGGCGATGGCTGCCATAACCACAAAAGGGTTTGAAAAAATATCTACCACTTCTATTCCTTCCTCGGTTGAATTAAACGATGCTCGTAGAGGCCCATCGCTGTGTGAACACAAAGGCTTTTTTTGTCCACCTCTTCGATCCCGTTACTTACCAAAAAAACCTTGTCCGTTTGGGGTAGAAGGGTCTCTAAATCATGGGTTACCATCAAAATGGTAACACTTTTTTTTAGGTCATGGAGGATGTCTAGAATCTGTTTTTTAGCTTTTGGGTCAATATTTGAAGTGGGTTCGTCTAAAATCAATAAATCGGGGGAGCAAGCCAGCGCATGCGCGATCTGGGCTCTTTGGAGCTGGCCGCCGGATAGCTCTTTCAGGCGTAAATCCCTTAGTGACCAAAGATCGAGTTTTTCTAAAAGATTTTGCACAAACAATTCGGTTTTTTTGTCGAATCCTCCCCACCAGGTAAGTTTTTGGATGCAGCCAATACGCACGTGGTCAATCAGTCGAATGGGAAATTCCAGATCAATCTTATGCGCTTGAGGTACATAACCTAACTGTTGGAAGGTGGAGGCGATCTTCCCCCTTACAGGTTGCAAAAACCCCATAATCAGGTTTAAAAGCGTTGTTTTGCCACCTCCATTTGGTCCTATGATGATCGAAAAGGTATGGGGTTCTATACACAAATCTGCCTTCTCAAACAGAGCTTGAGAGCCAGGATAGTGAAAGTCTAGATCTTCAATTTGTAGCATTGGCAACCGGCTTGCGTTTATTGGCGAGGCTCATCCCTATGCGATTGCATGTATCAAGATAATTTTCGCTGTAGGGATCGATGCTGTAAACAGGCACTTCAAGGTCTTTTGCTATATATTCAGCCGCCTTTTTAGAATGTTGGGGCTGCAGAATCACGCAATCAATATGTTGTGTTTTAAGATCTTTCAAAAGTGTGTTGAGATCTTGAATGTTGGGCTCTTTTCCCGCCACCTCAATAGAGATCTGCTGCACATCAAACTCTCTGGCAAAATAGGAAAAAGCGGGGTGGGGTGTTAAAAAGGTGATAGGTCTTTGGTCTTTTATGTTGGTCTCTATCCAGTGAATCAACACATCGTGTTCACGCACCAGCTCCTCAAGAAACCCTTCAAAAACACTCTTGAAGTAAGGATAGTTTTCGGTAAGTTTCTCCACTATGATTTGCGCTTGTAGCGAGTCGAGCTCAAGCCCTAGCCAGATATGCCTATCATAAGGGACAAGAGGGCAGGTGTGTTCATGATGGTCGTGAGCGGAACAGTCATGGTGCTTATCGTCGAAGGGAATCAGTAGGTTTTTGTAGCCTTTTAACTCGATTTCATGAAGCAAATTGACATACTGCACCGATATGCCTGCCCCTTTTAGGGCTTCGAGCAACTGATATTCAAAAGCTTCCCCTATGCCAAACCACAAGACAGCATCTTTCAGTTTTTTCATGTCTTGGGGTTTAGCCTCATAGAGGTGAGGGTCAAAGCCGTTTGGGACAACCGATTCAACCTGGAAGCGGTTTCCCACTAGAGATTTAACCATTTTTTTATAGGGGGGTACGGATACCAGGATGAGTGGTTCACTCGCAACCACCTCCTTAAGGTTGGTCTTTAAAAACAAGAGGGGAATTGTTGCGATTAGGCAAATAAAAAGAATTACAACAAAAATTTTTAATCTGGCGCCTTTTTGAGGAGGGGCCGATTTATTTTGATCTTCTGGGCTCATGCTTAAGGATTCTACCGTGAATTAGATTTACAATAAAACGAAAATCCTCTAGCTTAGTTCAACGATTTAATTCGAGACACGGAAGAGTGTCCGAGTGGCTTAAGGAGCACGCTTGGAAAGCGTGTATACGTTAACCGCGTATCGAGGGTTCGAATCCCTCCTCTTCCGAAATTCATTTACATTAAGATGAGAATCCCTTAAAAGGGGGAAAATCAATCTCATGAAGTGCCCATACTGTAGTTTTCTAGAATCCAAAGTGACCGACTCAAGAACCGCTCCGGAGACTAATGCGATCCGGCGCAGACGGGAGTGTCTAGGCTGTTTGAAACGCTTTACCACGTTTGAATCGGTAGATCTTACTGTCCAGGTCCGAAAAAGAGACGGCAGCTACGAAGATTTTGTTTTGGAAAAGCTTGTAAGAGGTCTCGATGCCGCTTGCAGACGGACCAAAGTAAGTCACGAGCAAGTTTTAGCTATTGCAGCTGAGATAGCCTCTCAGGTCGCAGAGAGGCAGAGAGAAATTGACTCCACAGAAATCGGAGAGATTGTGATGACTAAACTGAAAAGCTTAGACACAGTCGCATATATCCGTTTTGCTTGCGTTTACCGCAGGTTCAAGGACATGGATGAGTTGATGAATGTGATCAACACTGCTCAATTTGCTGTAAAGGAGAACTAAAATGGGTCTGTCGAACAAAGAGCTTGAAGATTTTAAGCAAATTTTAATCAAAATGAGAACGCAATTAACCCGCCAGGTCAAAGGTTTTTCTGAAGATGCTATGGAGCTTGAGGGTGTAAAGGGCGCCTCGCAGCACCAGGCTGAGGGGGCAGGAGACTCAAGCACACAAAATGTTCTCTTAGAGGTTGCCAGCAAAGAGGTAGATGTGGTTAAACTTATCGATCGTGCTTTGCAAAAAATCGAAGAGGGGACTTATGGGATTTGTGATTTGACGCAAAAACCTATCTCTAAACCACGTTTAACTGCAATTCCTTATGCTGTTTACACTGTTGAAGCTCAGGCTATGATTGAAAATGATAAGAAAAATACTCGACAGGAGTAATCTTTTTTCTTTTGCCCTTATTTGTCTTGTTTTTGGGTTGGACATAATAATTAAAAAGATTGTTTTAGATCACGCCCAGATATTACCTCTTTTTGTCGCCTCTTTTTTTGGGAAGGTGGATCTGTGGATTGACCTTGTCTATAATCAAGGGGCTGCTTGGGGCTCTTTTGCAAATTATGCAAAACTTCTCCTTTTAGCGCGGTTTATTATTCTATTTGTTGTCTTGGTGCTCTTTTTTCGCTCAAAAGATATGACCAAAAAAATCGCGTACTCCCTTGTGATTGCGGGAGCTTTTGGAAACCTTTATGACACTTTCTCTTACGGCAGAGTGATCGATATGGTGCATTTTATTTTTTTTGGACAAAGTTTTGGCATATTTAACTTGGCAGATGCCTCCATATTTTTTGGGCTTATCACCCTTTTGTTTTCAAAAAAGACAGTTGAAATCTGACCTATGCAACTCAAACTTTCCCTATTTGAAGAGATCTCTTTATTGATTGATCCTGAGGAATTACAAACCTTTTTGGCCCTGATTCCCGATGGGTTTTTTTTGGACGCATCAGCCCCTTTTAAGGAGCCGAAGCTAGAAAAAAAAGATTTTCTTCGTTTCTACACAGACTATATCGAAAACCTTAAAAAGGGGGTGTATACCGATCCAGGCCCCCTATTTCACCTAAGGTTTGTAATAGATGAGGATATTGTAAAATTCCAACCTGTAGCGGGTGATAAATGGATCCTTTTTTTTGAGCATCCCCCTATCCACTTAAAACACACAACGGCAATTGTATCATCTGATCAATCTTGGAAGATGCATGTTTTTGGAAAAGATCGACTGTTTTTAGGGATTACATTTCAATACCCCAGAATTTATGAGGGGAAAGATCGGATAACAAGAAAAACGGTCGGTCGTGAGGAGTTTAAAGCCTTTAGAAAGATGAGTCGCTGGGCAAAAGAACACACCTTTGCTTTAAGAGCTCATGGGGTACCTCTTGAAGTTAGGGTCTCAAAAAAAAGTCTTTTATGGTTGAAATCTTCCCCGCAGTTAAAAAAATTTTTTGATTCCGGAGTTTTAGAATGAGTGTTTACACTGTATGTCTAGCTGAATCGATGACAGGAGGGCGCGCCGCCTCTAAACTGGTGGAGGTGCCCGGCGCATCGAACTATTTTTTGGGAAGCATAGTTGCATACAGTGTCCTTTCCAAGATCGAGCTTTTAGGGGTGACAAAAAAAACAATTCAAGACTTTGGTGTCGTCAGCCCAGAGGTTGCTCTGGAGATGGCTATCGGGGCTAAACAGCATTTTAAGGCTGATATCTCTTTAAGCGTCACCGGTTTTGCGGGCCCCCAAGGGGAAAATGTGGGTTTAGTCTATGTTGCTATTATTTTTAAAGATTATCAGGATTGCAAAAAACTAGAGATCAAGGGAAAATCTAGAGGCGACATCATCGAAGAGGTATCAAACTGGATGATTTCGCATATAGATTTTTTAAGAAAGGCCCCATGAAGATCTTAAGTGTTAAAAACGAGCAAATCAAACATCTAGTACACCTTAAAGATAAAAGAGATAGAGATCGGCATAAAGAGTATATTATCGAGGGTTATAGAGAGCTCCTACATGCTAAAACCAGAGGTGCATCAATAAAAAAAATCTTTTTTTGCCCTGAGCTTTTCTTGGGTCAAAATGAATTTACCCTTCTCGAGGAATTTGAAGCTGAAAAAATCGAGTGCGCCGCGGAGCCATTTCGCAAAATGTCCTACAGGGATAGGCCTGATGGGTTGATTGCGATCGCAGCTCAAGAGACAAAAGACACCGAAGAGTTAAAAAAAATTCTCTCTAAAAAAGCCCCCTTTATTATTGTGGTCGAATCGATAGAAAAGCCGGGAAATCTAGGCTCTATTTTGCGCTCTTGTGATGCAACTGGTGTCGATGCGTTGATTGTCTGTGATCCTAAAACAGATATCCATAATCCGAATGTGATCCGCTCTAGCGTTGGCGCTTTTTTTCTCGTGCCGATGTTTCAAATGGATTCGGCTGAGGCTTTAAAGCTTTTGAAAAGTCACCACTTGGATCTCCTTGCTACAACACCCCATACCGATAAGTTTTACGATGAGGTGGATCTAAAAAAGGGTGTAGCAATTATTTTAGGGACAGAGCAACTCGGATTAACCGATCTTTGGATGGAAAACGCAACTTTGAAGGTAAAAATGCCGATGCTTGGAAAAATGGATTCATTGAATGTTTCCAATGCAGCCAGTGTTATGATGTACGAGGTCGTTCGACAAAGGCGCCATGCAAATCGTATATGAGGACAACCATTACATAGCTATTGTAAAGCCGCCCAAAACCTCCACAGAGCCCCACTTTGAGGATGAGGTTAAAGCTTTTATAAAACTGCGTGATCAAAAGCCGTCCAATGTCTACTTAAAAGCTACTCACCGACTTGATCGTCCTGCGTCCGGAATCGTCCTTTTTGCCAAAACCGAAAAAGGGCTTGTGCGCATGCATAAGTTGATGCGCGAGCGGAAAGTAAAAAAAACCTATTTTGCCCTTGTTGAAGGGATTGTTCACCCTCCCCTAGGGAGTTGGGAGGACCACATTTCCAAAGGAGAGAAAAAAGCCTATATGGATCCTCAAGGCAAAGAGGCGCTTTTACACTACGAAACCTTGGCTAATAAAGAAAATAGATCTTTGTTGAAAATCGATCTGATTACGGGCCGTTATCACCAAATTCGTGTCCAGGCTGCGTCTAGAGGTCATTATGTTGTAGATGACAACCTTTATAAAAAGGGGACTTCATCCCAAGAGATCGCTCTATTTCATTCAAAAATGGAATTTATTCATCCGATAAAGGGGACTTTGTGCATAATTGCAGTGCATTGTCCTTTTGTTTAGAGGAGTTGACATCTTATGTTGGAAGAACTGATTCATAACTCAGTGAAAGAGGCGATATCGATTCAACACCATTTAGAAAAAAAAGAGAGTCTGGAGTTTATGAAACTCCTGGCAAACTGGCTTTATGAGTGTTATGAGAAAGACAAAAAAGTCCTCATCGCAGGAAATGGGGGAAGTTTATGTGATGCGGACCATTTCGCAGAGGAGTTAACCGGTTTTTTTCGTCAAAGATCACGCCCTGCTATTGCAGCAATCAGTCTTTCCCAACCCGCCCACATGAGCTGTGTTGCAAATGATGTAGGTTTTGATTTTGTTTTTTCTCGTGCAGTCGATGCCCTGGGCAAAGAGGGGGATATTTTGGTTGTTTTAACCACCAGTGGAAATTCGAACAACTTGATTCAAGCGGTGATATCCGCAAAAAAACAGGGGATGAAGACTGTTGCCTTTTTAGGAAAAGAGGGGGGCAAACTAAAGGGTGTATGTGATCTGGAGTGGATTGTTCCCGGATTTGGCTTTTCCGATAGAATTCAAGAGGCTCACATGAGTGCTATCCACATTGCGATTCAAGCCGTTGAAACCATGATTTGTTCCCCATGTTTAAGCGCAACCTCTTGATAGCTTTGGAAACCCTTTTGTATGATAAAAAGCTTAGAGAAAAAATTTCTTTTTTTCTCACGCCTATAAGTTTTTTTTTCGGCTCTTTTTTAAAACTGCGCCATTTTTTTTACAAAAAGGGGTTTTTGCCATCCTATAAAGCTGAAGTTCCAATAATATGTGTAGGGAGTATTTTTGTAGGGGGTTCTGGAAAAACCCCTTTTGTTCGACTTATTTTACAGTATTTGCCCAAAGAGGCTTTTGTTCTCACTCGTGGGTATAAGGCGTTGGATGAGCCC
>CAYFOX010000019.1:0-7528 GCA_964344875.1 uncultured bacterium | reverse complement strand
GTTATGGACGACGGCCTACAGCATCTTCGTCTAAAAAAAGATGTGAAAATTGCAGTGTTGAGTCAAGAACAGATGGAAAAGGGGTGGAACCTTTTGCCTAGAGGTTCTTTAAGAGACATCCCCCAAGTACTTGAAGATGTTGACTACATAGTTTTGCACGAAATGGAGACTTATGGAGAGTATTTGGATGCAAAATCGTTCCTCAAAAGTTACCAAAAACCTCTCTTTGTGGGAACAAAACCCGCTTTTTTAGGTTTCTTCACCATGGATGGCCATCGCGTGGAAAACGTCAAAAAAGCGTTTCTTGTATCAGGAATCTCGCGACCGCACCGGTTTGAAAAGATTGTAAAAGAGCAAGGGGTAGAGGTAATCGACCATTATCTTTTAGAAGATCATGGGATGTTGTCTTTTCAAGAGCTTGAGAGTCTCCTTCAACGCGCCCAAAAACGTAACGCTTTTTTGGTAATGACCGAGAAAGATGCGGTTAAATACCCCTATTTCGAAGAGGTATTGCAGGCTAAAATAGAGACGAGAGTCGCCTATGATAATGAGAATTTCTTAAACTTAATCGGGAGAATCAATGAAGCCATGGATTAAAGTCGTCATCGCCCTTTTTTTAGGCTCGGTTTTTGGACTGTATACAGGTAAAAGTTATCCTATTTTAGAAAGGATCGGACAGGTTTTTATCGACTTACTAAAGATGAGCGTGGGGTTGATTGTTTTATCTTCGATTATTACGGGAATCTGCCATATCTCTTGCCCAGCAAAACTAAAAAGAATTGGATTAAGATCGTTACTTTTTTTCCTTAGTACCACTATGATAGCTATCTTCAATTCTCTCTTAGTAAGTTTCTGGATTCGACCCGGCGAGGGGCTGGAGATGGTCTATCCAAAAAAAACAGTGCAAATAAGTGCTTCCATGATGGAGCAGATTTTTGCCCTCTTTCCCTCAAACCCTTTTGCCTCGCTCTCCTCAGGAAATATTTTGCAGGTGATTGTTTTTGCAACATTTTTTGCATGTGCACTCTTGAGCTGCAAAGAGAAGGGGGAGCCGGTCCTTAAATTTTTTGAATCTTTGATGGAGGTCATGATTCGTCTAACCCAAATTGTGATGCGATTGGCACCTATTGGTGTGTTTGCCCTGATGGCCTCTTCTATTGGTCAAATGGGATTAGAGCTTTTACAAAAACTCTTTTTTTATCTCTGCTGTAATTATATCGCTTTAGGGTTTCAGTTGTGTATTGTCTACTCTTTTGCGGTCTATTTTCTAGCGAATCTATCGATTGTCAAATTTTACAAAGGGATGAAGGATGCTGTGATCTATGCTCTCTCTACTTGTAGCAGCTCCGCAACTTTGCCCATCTCTTTAGAGTGTGTTCGCACAAACTTAGGAGTTCCTAAGGAGATAGCAGGGTTTGTACTGTCGATTGGATCCACAATCAATATGAATGGGGCGGCAATCGGGCAAATAAGTTGCGCTCTTTTTATAGCCCAGGCCTACGGCATAGATTTGCCTTTCTCCTCCTTATTACTTTTGATCCTCTCCACCTTTTTATCTGCTATTGGGGCTGCGGGAATTCCCGGTGCGTCCATCATGATGATGTCTATAATTTTGAATGCTGTAGGGCTCCCGTTAGAGGGAATTTTACTTGTTGCTGGGGTAGATCGGTTGAGAGAGATGTTCTCCACCGTTGTGAATGTTTTAGGAGATGCTGTGGCAGCGGTATATGTGGCTAAAAAAGAGCGAGAGGTTGTGGAATTGTCTAAAGAATTTGCGTTCTCATAAGGAAAAACTCTATGTTTCAAGAACTTTTACACCAACAAAAAGAGTATATCCAATTCTTTTTTGAAGGAATTGATATCCGTACGTCAAATGTTTTGCTAGAAAAACTCCGTTATCTCAAAGGAAATCTGATTTTTACCGGGGTGGGAAAATCGGGACAGATTGCAAAAAAACTCGCTTCAACTTTTATATCTACTGGTACAAAGGCGCTTTTCTTGCATCCGGTAGAGGCTTTGCATGGGGATTTAGGGATCGTTTCGCAAGACGATATTGTGGTTTTTTTGTCAAAAAGCGGTAATAGCAAAGAGCTTGTGGAATTGGCAAAAATACTTTATGCACGCTCTATTTACCAGGTTTTATGGGTTTGTAAAAGCGATTCGCTTTTAGAAAAGTTTATGGATCTTTCATGCCTTTTACCCTTAAAAAGGGAGTTATGTCCCTTTAATCTGTCTCCTACAACATCCCCTTTACTACAGATGTGTTATGGAGATACCTTGGCCATAGCTCTAATGCGTCAAAAAAAGTTTTCTTTGGACCAGTATGCAGATAACCATCCTAGCGGATTTATCGGAACAAGGAGCCGAAGAGTGAAGGATGTGATGGTAAAGCTGGAGTGTTTGCCGATTGTTTCGCCCGAAATGCATCTTAAAAAAGCCCTTCTAGTTCTATCTAAAAAAAGATTGGGGTGTGTTTTAGTAGTAGATAAAAAAGGGGAACTTTTGGGTATCTTCACCACCGGGGACCTGAATCGGTGCTTAGTGCAAAATGAAGACAACCTGTTTGAAACACCCATGGATAAGCTGATGACGATCGATGTTTCTACTGTTGATTCTCAAGATCGTGTAGATACGGCCTTGAATTTGATGCAAAACCCTGATAAAAGGGTACAAATGCTCCCTGTATTAGACAATGGGTGTTTAGTGGGACTTATCCATTTACACGATGTTGTAGAGGATGCTTTTCAAAAAAGCGTTCCAGAGGAGAATTACGTATAAAATATTTAGGGGCAGTATATGATTTTATTTGATCCGGCTAGTCTTATTTTGACAATTTTTATTGTCGGATACATCCTGATCATTTACGAAATATATACTAAGATTGACAAAGCTGCTACTGCCATATGTATAGCAGCTACCTCATGGCTTATCTTATTTGTTTTTGGCGCGTACGCAAAAACCTACGGCCAACTTATCGAATGTTTATCCGATACTTCTCAAATCATCTTTTTTTTACTGGGTGCAATGACTCTGGTGGAGGTAATTGATGCTCATAGAGGATTTGAGGTGGTCCAACGTTTTTTAAGAGTTAGGTCTAAATCTTTATTATTAATTTTATCCTCTAGTACAACCTTTTTTCTCTCTGCTGTTTTAGATAACCTCACAACGATGATCTTGATGATTTCTATTTTGCGCAAATTGATCCCGGAGAAAAAAGAGAGGATAGTCCCGCTTTGTTTAGCTGTGATTGCAGCTAATGCAGGAGGGGCTTGGACTCCGATTGGTGATGTCACTACAACGATGTTGTGGATCAACGAAAAGATCTCTACCTCGATGGTCATTGCTACCCTATTTTTCCCTAGCCTGGTTGCTTTAGCCGTTCCGCTTTGCATCTATCTTTTATTTGAAAAGGGGAGCTATCCTAAGCTTGTACATGAGACAAAACCCAGAGAGCCAAGATCTTTGATGATCTTAATCGTTGGCCTTATTAGTTTGACCTCTGTCCCTATTTGGAAATCTTTAACCGGATTGCCTCCATTTATGGGGGTGCTGCTTGGCCTTGCGACTGTTTGGATCCTAACGGATCTATTTCACACCCCTTATAAAGACAGAGATCATTTGAGAATAGCTTATGCACTTACAAAAATTGACGCATCGGGTATTTTATTTTTTCTCGGTATTCTTTTGAGCGTGGGTGCGCTCAACGCGGCTGGAATTTTGGATAAGTTAGCCGATTTTTTAACCTTAAACGTTGGAGGCTATACCGCTGTTGCAACAGCTATCGGTTTAGCGTCTGCTATCGTAGATAATGTTCCGATTGTTGCGGCAGCTATGGGAATGTATACTTTGCCTATCGACCACCCCTTTTGGTTGCTCACTGCCTTGACAGCCGGTACGGGCGGCAGCATTTTCCTCATAGGGTCTGCTGCCGGAGTGGCATTGATGGGGATCGAAAAAATCGATTTTCTAGAGTATCTGAAGAGAGCGTCTCTGCCCGCTTTTTTGGGGTACGTTGGGGGAATTGTTTGCTACCTTCTTGGGACTTACATTTCTTAAGGCTTGTCCCACAAGATCGTAGTCTAATGAGTCGGTGATTTGTACTTCGACAAAATCCCCTACTTTCACATGCTCAAATCCGTTATTGATGATTACACAACCGTCTATTTCCGGGCATTGGCCATAGAATCGACCCACAAAAAGGTTGTCTACCTCAGGGTGGACCCCATCTACTAGGACAGTAAGTGTTTTTCCCACGTAGGATTTGAAACGTTTTCGTGTCGCTTTTTGTTGCACCTGCATCAGTCGGTTCCAGCGTGATTGTTTGATGGACTCATCCATATGCCCCTCTAGTTGATGGGAGTAGGAGAGCTCTTCACGCGAGTAAGAGAAAACACCCACGTTATCGAGCTTGGTTTTTTCTACAAAATCGACTAGTTCCTCAAATTCGCTCTCTGTCTCGGTGGGGAAGCCCACCATTAAGGAGGTGCGGATTACAATATGGGGAATTCTTTCCCTAAGTTTTTGGATGGTGGAGAGGATGTCCTCTTTTGAGGTTTTTCTGAACATCAACTTAAGCAGGCGATCGTTGATATGCTGTATAGGCATGTCTAAATAGGGAAGTACTCTGGCGTCGCTCTGGATTATTTCGATCAGCTCATCGTCAATTTCATCGGGGTACAAATAAAGAAGTCGAATCCAGAATTGCCCCTGTTTTTGAAGTAGGTGTTTGAGTAGGGAATGGAGAGCCTGGTTTTCGCGGCGGTCCTTTCCAAAATCGCCCAAATCTTGGGCAATGAGGATAATTTCTTTTACCCCCTGATTGGTGAGCGCTTGAAATTCTTTGTCGATTTGCTCTAAAGATTTAGAACGTAGTGGCCCTTTGATTTTAGGAATGATGCAGAAAGCACAATTTTTGCGGCATCCCTCTGCGATTTTAAGGTAAGCGTAGTGCTTGGGGGTAGAAGTCAGCCTGGGAACCTCCCCGTTTTGTAAAAAACTTTTGGCGGTGGAGACAATCTCCCCCTTTTCTAAAGAGCGAACGGCAGTGAGGATCTGGTCAATGTCAGCAGAGCCTAAAAAGTAGTGGATTTCGGGAAAAAGCTCAGCCAGCTTGTTTTTTTGGATACTTACCATACAACCGGTAACAATAATTTTAGCATCCTGTTTCATGACTTTAAGGGTTCGTGAGACCGTATCGATTGCCTCTTGGCGGGCCGCCTCTAAGAAGCCACAGGTATTTATGATATGAAAATCGGCTTGGTCAGGGTCAGGTGAAACTTCATACCCGTTTTTCAGGAGCAAAGCTAACATCACCTCAGTATCTACAAGGTTTCTTGAGCAGCCTAGGCTGGTGAAAGAAAGGGTGTTTCCCATAAAGAGTCCATCTCACTGTTTTGCAGGTAGGAGTTTAAAAGGGGAGACAAATTTTTGTATACCCAAACTAATCAAGTGTAGGGTTTGGCGTAAGATTTAGCGTGTAAGGAACGGCGCGAAATGAAAAACAAAACTTTTATTAGGTAACATTTAAAGAAAATGTTTATATTCAATAAAAAAATTTGCAGGGTATTTATGTCTATAATTCATTCCGCATCGCCAGTAGCTAACTTTCGTCCCTCCATCCAGGATAATACGGTTCCTGTTGAGGAAAATTTAGCGAATGTTGAAGAAATGTACGATAGTAGTATTGAAGGACTTCAAAACAAATGCGACAAATATGTCTCGGTTCTGAGAAATACTGTTGTATCCCTAGGTGAAATTCTCAAAGACCGCACTCTAAATCCTAGCCAATTCAAAGATCTTTTCACATTTCCCATAAGTAATTTAGAGCTGGGACGAAAAAAATTGGAATGGGTGCAGATTAAAGTCCGTGAAAAATACAAGGAAGTGGGGAGTAAAGAGGATAGGTATTTCTGCAATACCTATCTCAAAGTAAACGATTTAAAAAGTTGGGGTTATAGATTTGTAGATTATGCCTCGGCTTCTGTTGCTCTAGCGATGATTTTCATCGAGGCTGCAAGGAGTCAGGAGGAGTCACAAAATACGAAGGGACTAGCGAGCCATTGGGCAGTGACGGGGAGTCTACTGGTTCTTTCCAAAGCATTAAGCGCAACTACAGACTATCGCAATAAAAAATTGAATGAAAAGGCGTTGGAGAGAGCTAGGCTCCTTGATTTGAAGTATCGATGTGATAAAATTTATGAAGCAGCTGCAATTATCGAATTGTTGAAAGCGATGACAAGATCAGTAGAAGAAATTGATCCATTGGCTTTTAAATGCCAGCTAAATAGATCGATCAGAGCTTTAAAGGAAGAGAGCGTTGAGATTGTACCAAGGAGCGTAGCAAAAAATCTTAAAATAGGACTTTGTTCTTTGCTGGAGAAAAAAATCTATCGCGAGGCGGGTTCAGTAGGTTTGCTTAATTTTCAAATACAAAAAAGAGATCTGAAAAAAATTTTCGATGCGTGGAATCGATTAAGATTTTCGTTAGATGATGAAAAAGATTCTCGGGAAGGGCAAAGTTTTCATTTGGGCGATTGTCCAGGTGAATTTGAAAAACAAGACCTTGACGTTGTGGAAGGAGAGAGTAGGCCACAACAAAGTGCGTTGACCAGTGCAGATAGGGTTGTAGAGCGGGAAAAAAACAGACTTGAGGAAATCAGGGTTGAGGGCTTAGAGACAACTCAAAACGTGGATAATTTTAGTCTATCGGCGCAGCTGCAATATGGTACGGGCAACAGCACTCAAAGAAGTTGGGGCTCTTTCAGTCAACATAGCTTACGAACTTTTGTAACCCCGGAATCTAACCCATCCAATTTTACTTTAGGGCAACTTGCGTCACCCCAAAGTGCAGAACTTGCTACAGATAAATTTTCACGAAATTCGGACAGAAGTGAGATAGCATTAGTCCCAATCGAGGGGGAGAATCCTCAAATCAATAGGATGGCAGGGGGAGGTGCTGCAGAGGACAAAGAAAGAATGGGGAGTCATTCTCAGGAGACTGTTTTTCAAAACTTGCAGAACTACAATTTGTCGGCTTTATCGGAATATGGAACAGGAAATAGCACCCAACGGAGTCTAGGGTCAGCCACCCAAATCAGCTTTGGTATTGAGACCCCAAGAGAAAATGAACAGGCTTCTATTTCACCCCCTAATCTATTTCAATTACAATCACCTGGATTCAATGGACATCTATGTTGAAAAATTTAAATAATTTTTAGATAAATCCCTTGCAGAGAGATCTCAGGGGGTTGATTAAAACATAACCCACACGAATTCAATGAGAAAAAAAGGAGAACAAAAAAAGAAAAAAATAAATCGTAACTTGCTTGCTATTAGTAGGTTAAGAGCATATTTCGGGAGAGGAAAAAAACAATTCGTTGCGTAATAATCTTCACCAGTGCTATTGTTTTGAACATCTTCAGCGAACACGATGAGTGTGAGACGAAGAATAGCAGCGAAGTAGCTGTAAAGTTCTGTGACAGTAATAATGAAGTGACGAGCGGCGAGAATGTTGTGTAGAGCTTACTAA
>CAYFOX010000018.1:12069-15021 GCA_964344875.1 uncultured bacterium | reverse complement strand
CAGAGCCTCCTTTTTAAGCGGCAAATGCTGTAAAAGGGGCACTAGACTCAAAAAATTTACCCTTGCCATTTCGTTTACCTGCTTTTCTTCAAGTTTTTCGATAGACCCTTTGTGGAGGCAGCCTGCTGAAAAGATACAACCATCTAAAGCTCCATAGTTATCCAAAAGCTCTTTGGAGGTTTTTTTGATAGATGAGGTTTTGAGAAGATCGAGCGAAAATGGGGTGGAATTTCTTGAAAGGGGGATCACTTCTGCCCCTTCCTTCAAGAGCTCTTTGTGGATTTGTTGGCCTATTCCCCCGGAGGCTCCGATGAGGGCGATTTTTTTTCCCCTGAAGTCGAAGTCTAGCGTATGAGGAGTCGTTTTTATCCTAAGTAGATGCTCAGCCAGATAGAGATCGATCGGAGTGGTTATTTTGATATTTGTTTCATCCCCGTCGATTCGTTTCACTTTGGCGCCTATGCGTAAAGCGAGCTGAATATCGCAGGTTGCCTGAGTAACACCACTGTGTTCTGCTTGAATGTGGGCTTGAACAAGGAGCGACTTGTGAAAACTTTGTGGTGTTTGCCCTCTCTGCATGGTTGCCCTATCGGGAATGTGGAAAATGGTTTGGGTATCTGTTACACCAATAGTGTCCTGGGAGGGGATGTAGGTGCCGCTTGCCTCAAAAGTTTTTAATGCGTCTAAAAGATCTTCGATCATTTTGAAAGAGACAAAGGGGCGAGCCCCATCATGAACTAGAACTTTTTCAATTGTTTTGTCGAGAAAGGGGAGACTTTTTTTTACCGATTCTTGTCGAGTTGATCCCCCTTCAACCAACCGGATGATAGAACTTTTACCCTGAAGCTCTTTTTCTAAAGTCGCCATCCAATCTTTGTGGCAAGCCAAAAGGATTTGAGAAAAATGCCCTGATTGCAAAAAAGTTTCAAGGGAGTATTCGTAAACGCGCTTTCCACTTAGGAAATGGAATTGTTTAGGGGTTTTAGGATCCAAAAACCGCTCGCTTTTCCCCCCTATCAATAAAATTGCTGCACATGCCATGTCCTAAGCATGCTCTATTTAGGGTTAAAGAGCAAAAGGACTACTGCCGTTCGTAAATTTGTTGGGCTATATGACTACCCAGCGATTTAATCTCAAATACATGGTTTTGAATCTCAGCCTGTAAATTTTTGAGAGATTCAATACAAGTCGTCTCTAAATATCCGATCGCCAGACGATTTTGATACAGATAACCCCCTTCATAAGGGAGAGCCTCAATTGAAGCGGGGATTTTTGGATAATGGAGTTCGTGGAAAAACTTCCCTTTCAAACCTGTCCCCGTTGTGGAAAGTTTCGTCGTTAAAAATCCAAAATTCGCGTCATATGCAAAATTCAATAGAGAGTGCATATGTACAAGGAGCTCTTTAATCTCTTTGTAGTCCCCGTCATAAAGAATGTGCAGATGGTCGAAAAAGCCTATCCCAAATAAAACCTTACTTTTTGGATCAAAAAAAATATTCTTGAGCTGTTCTTCAAAAAAATAGGCTTTTATTAATTTCTTTTCTTCAGCCTTTTCTAAGTTTTCCAACCATTTACCCTGCGGGAAAAGTTGAGGGAGGATTTTTTTCAATAGAGTGGCCGCTTCAGATGAGCCGAAGGGAATTTTATCCAAATTTCTTGTAAAATGAAGGATCATGCACCACCTGTCGCTGAGGTGATCTGTTTTAAGCGATCCCTTAGGATCGCCGCTTCTTCAAAAAGCTCCTTAGCTATCGCCTCTTGTAAGGAGGATTGCAACTCTTGAACATCTATTTTTGCGTTTCGTTCTGAAGGGGAAAACTCGCTTAAGTTTAGCGCTTGGAAAAGGGTGTGGCAAGTCTCTTTAAATGTGGTGTAACAATCGACGCAGCCTACGGTGCCCGAGGTTTGTAGATCCTCTAAAGATTTTGAGCAGCTCAAGCAGGAGATGGTCTCTGTTTTTTGATCAAGAAGGCTTTGTCTAAAAGGGCATTTACTGCATAAACCATAGCAGGTCGTTTTCCCTTTTTCGATCTGTTTGAAGCTGAGGCTAGCCGGTTCGTTACACCCTTTGCAAGAGGTTGGTTTTTTAAAAGATGTCATAATTGTTTCATACACATGGTGTTTTTTCTTTACAATTTTAAATCAAATTTACGATAGGAATAAATTAAGCGATTGGAATGAAAAGGATTGCTATGCGATATACCCTATCTTTAGTTTTACTCACTCTTCTTGGGATAGCGGCCCTCAAGGGTAGCCTTACGTATACAGGAAACTCCAAAAAACTCTTTTTTCTCACTCAGCAATCGCAAAATAGCGGTCAAATGCAGGATCAATACAACGATTTGAGCGTCGATCCCACACCTCCCGACGGGTTAAATGATGAGGCGACCGAATACTGGACAACACTGACTCCTCAACAAAAACAGGCTGTAAGGCAAGATATTCAAAACGGTGTAGATCCAAACCAGGCGGTGATGAATTACGCCCAGACCAACAACCGACAACCCAGTAATGTCGAGGGATCAGGGTCCCACTCCACTCAAGAGGGGTATGATTCAGAGCAATCTCAAAACTCTTCCTCTGGATCTAATTCTACCACTTCGGGTAAAATTTCGAGCAAGGCTACAGATGGTTACTCTGGAAGTGGATCTTCCGAGGATGAGGATCAGAATAAAAAAAATCGTGATAAAGATGATCCCTCTGGTAGAACCCCCTACGCTCCGGGTGGTCAAAATAGCCCTGAAGCCGGAAATGAATGGTAAAACCTAAGGTTTTTTCTGATTGCAAAACATCGCTTACATACCCGCAAGACTTAAATCCACCCGATTCAAAGAAAAGATTCTGCAGCCTTTTTTGGGGAAACCCCTCTTGCAATGGGCTTATGAAAATGCCGTTCAAGCAGAAGTTTTTGATCAAGTAATTATCTTGGCAGATGACCCTATTACGCTAGAG
>CAYFOX010000018.1:9605-12059 GCA_964344875.1 uncultured bacterium | reverse complement strand
TTTCTCCCGGTCTGTGATCCCATTTGATCGGGACCAAAAGGGGGACATCTCCTACTATAAGCATGTCGGACTGTATGCTTACACTCCCGAAGCTCTTATGGAGATTTCTTCGCTCGAGCGCTCCTGTTTAGATGATGCTGAGAGTCTGGAGCAGCTGACCCCCCTTTTTCATGGAATTCCTATTGAGGTCTTCGAGACCACCGAGACGGTCTACGGAGTTGACATTCCTGAAGACTTGGAAAAACTTAAAAAAATATTTTACTCTCCCGCTCCGGTGTAGACTAAAGGGTTGCCACCCCTTTTGTTTGGGGGAAGGGATTCTTCACGCTATTTAGTATTTTGATTGAAGAGCTTCATTGACAGGGATAGTTTCTATTGGGTAAAATATTTGACTGATGAACGACTATCCATTTGGTTTTAAAACCGCTATTGAGAGCGAGGTATTTGAGGCGGGTCTTAATGAGGAGGTGATTCGTCGCATCTCATTAAAGAAAAACGAGCCCCCTTTTATGCTCGATTTTCGCTTGAAGGCATATAAAAAATTTCTTGAAATGACACCGCCTAATTGGGCTAATCTCTCCTTTGAGCCGATCGATTTGCAAAAAATTAGTTACTATGCTGAGCCTAAAAATAAGCCCTCTCTCTCTTCAATTGAGGATCTTGATCCCGAAATTCGCAAAACTTATGAGCGACTGGGGATCCCTTTGGATGAACAGCATAGGCTGGCGAATGTCGCTGTAGACCTGGTATTTGATTCTGTCTCGATCGCTACGACATTCAAAAAAAAACTAGAAGACGCTGGAGTGGTTTTGTGTTCCATTTCTGAGGCGGTGCAAAAGTATCCTGAGCTAGTAGAAAAATACTTGGGAACTGTGGTTCCGATTGGGGATAACTATTTTGCTGCATTGAATTCGGCTGTCTTCAGCGACGGCTCCTTTGTTTACGTCCCAAAAGGGGTGAAATCGCCGATGGAGCTATCGACCTATTTTCGCATAAACGAGGAGAACACCGGGCAATTCGAGCGTACCTTAATCATAGCTGAAGACGACTCCCATGTGAGCTATCTTGAGGGCTGCACAGCTCCCTCTTTTGACTCCAAACAGCTTCACGCAGCCGTCGTCGAGCTTGTCGCCATGAGAAATGCCGAGATCAAATACTCCACAGTCCAAAATTGGTACCCTGGGGATGAAGAGGGGAAAGGGGGGGTGTATAACTTTGTCACAAAAAGGGGCAAATGCTTGGGAGACCATGCGAAAATTTCTTGGACACAAGTAGAAGTGGGGTCAAGCATTACCTGGAAATATCCTAGTTGCGTTTTGGTGGGGGACTATTCGATAGGGGAATTCTATTCAGTAGCACTCACGAATAAAAAGATGCAGGCTGATACGGGGACAAAAATGATCCACATTGGAAAAAACACCAAATCTACCATCATTTCCAAGGGGATTTCAGCCGACAGCTCCTCGAATACTTACCGTGGTTTAGTGATGGTGGGACCGAAGGCGAGCAACGCAAGAAATTACACTCAATGCGATTCCATGCTTATTGATACAAACTGTTCTGCCCACACCTTTCCTGTGATCGAATCTACGAATGCAACAGCAGAAATAGAGCATGAGGCTAGCACCTCCCGGATGAACGAAGAGGTGCTCTTTTATCTGCAGTCGCGTGGTTTCAATAAAGAAGAGGCTATAAGTCTTGTGGTGAATGGATTTTGTAAAGAGGTGATGCAAGAATTGCCACTAGAATTTGCACAAGAAGCAAAAAAATTATTAATGATCAAGTTAGAAGGATCCGTAGGATAATGTTAATCATCGACAATTTAGAGGTTTCTGTAGACGACAAAAAAGTCCTTAACGGCCTTTCCTTAAAGGTAGGGGCAAATGAGGTGCACGCGATCATGGGACCTAACGGCGCCGGTAAATCCAGTCTATCTAACGTACTTGCCGGTCACCCCTCGTATCAGATTTTGGGGGGATCTGTCTCTTTTAAAGAGGAAAATCTTTTGGATATGGAGCCGGATCAAAGAGCTTTAAAGGGGATCTTTAAAAGTTTTCAATATCCTTTAGAAATAGCAGGTTTAAACACGAAAGAGTTTTTGAAAGAATCTTACAATCTTCATCGAAAACAAAAAGGTTTGGATGCCCTCTCTTTACAAGATTTTGAGGCGGTTTTGCAGGAAAAAATGGAGCTGGTAAATCCACATTGTTAGATCTTTTATCAGGAATTCTAGTCAGTTTTGAAGGTTCTATTAGTTTTAATGCCGATATATGCGACAAAGACAAAAATCTTGAAATAGCGTATGTACCTCAAAAAGTTGCACTATTAGATGCTGATATTTATTCCAATATAACCTTAAAGGAAAAAATATCAAATTTGGAGCGAATTTAAGTTGATTTGATTCTACATAATTTGAAACTCGAAAAATTTTGCCATTCTAGTGATTCTTTTTTA
>CAYFOX010000018.1:0-9595 GCA_964344875.1 uncultured bacterium | reverse complement strand
AAACTGATTCGGGATTGGATATTGATGCATTGAAAGCTGTAGGACAAGCGATTGAAAGGTTAAGATCCAAAGATCGAAGTATCATTTTGATTACCCATTACCAGAGGCTATTAGATTTTATCCAACCAGATGTGGTGCATGTGATGCAAAATGGAAAAATCGTCCGCTCGGGAAATAGGGATTTAGCTAAAATTCTCGAGGCAGAGGGTTATGAAAGCTTTTGTTAGTAACTCGCACCTCCCTAAAGGTCTAGAAATTTTCTCTCTTAAAGAGGCTAAAGAGCTTTTTCCCCTGTTTTTTGAAGGGGAGCCTAGAGAGGTTGATGGTTTTCTTTTTGTTCCAAAAAACTTTTCTTCCGATGAGACTGTCAGAATTACTGAGCCTGGAAAGTATGAAGTCTATCTTTCAAAAGGGGCCCAGTTGAACTGGATATTCCATCCCAGCCGTGAAGGGGCGTTTGAGTTGAAAGCCTATTTAGAAGATCAGGCCTTTTTGCAGCGGGCTACGGCTGTTGAAAAAAAGGGGATCATAGAACTAAAGACCCACTACACAGTAAAAAAAGGGGCTCGAGTGCTGCATGTGGGTTGGGTTGAGGCTGTCGGAAAACTTGTTGAGACGGTAACTGCCTCCATAGAGGGGGAAAGGGCCGAAGTAGACTTAAGAGGAGGCTGGCACCTTTGTGAGCGAGAGACAATTGGTGTGAGTGTTTTAGTTGAGCATAAAGCTCCCCACGCCCGTTCCAATCAGTTATTCAAAGGTGTTGTAAAGGAGTCTGCCCGCTCCAGTTTTGAGGGGTCTATTTACGTCGCAAAAGGGGCGGATAAGACCGAGAGTTTCCAAAAGAATAACAACATAGTTTTTGATCATGCCCAAGCAAAAACCTCACCCGGAATCCAGGTGTTCCATGATGATGTTAAGGCCTCGCATGGTGCGACAGTTGCTAGACCCTCAAAAGAGGATCAGTTCTATCTCACTTTGAGAGGGTTTAGCCAAGAAAGGGCAAAAGAGATTCTTATCGATTCTTTTCTTGGGGAGATCAAAGGGGCTTTGTCGAAGATTTTAGAAGGGTCGTTTTGATGCAAGCGCTCTTGGATCATGAATTGGCCATAAGAGAGCAATTTACCCTATTAAAAGGGGGGAAAAGGGTCTATTTAGATTCTGCAGCAACCTCTTTAAAGCCTGAAAAAGTCATCGAAGCAGAGTCTGATTTCTATCGGAACCGGTATGCAACGGTTCACAGATCTTTATACCCGAGAGCTCAGGAGGCGACAAAAGAGCTCTATGTTACCAAGGAGCTGATCCAAAAGCGTATTGGAACAAATAACACTAGAGGAATTGTATATACGCGTGGGGCCACCGATAGCCTAAACCAAGCTGCCCAATTCCTTTTACAAATTATAGGGAAAGGGGCAGAGATTCTTATTTCTCCACTCGAGCACCATGCAAATCTTCTTCCGTTTAAAGCGCTTGAGAAAAAAGGTCTTTTAAAAATAAGAGATCTCCCTATTGAGGAGAACGGGGCTGTAGATTTTGCTACTTTATCCAAGATGGATTTGTCTAAGGTGCAAGCGATCACAATAGCTCACGTATCCAACGTAACAGGCTGTACTCAAGATCTAAAAAGGCTGGGATCTCTTTGCAAACAAAAAGATTGGGTCTTTATTGTGGATGCAGCTCAAAGTCTTGCCCATAAAAAAGTTGACGTTGAAGAGTCCCATATAGATTTCCTCGCTTTTTCTGCGCATAAAATGTATGGGCCAACAGGTCTGGGTGCCTTGGTAATATCCGAACGTTTTTTAGACAGATTAGATCCCCTTTTTTTTGGAGGGGATATGATTCTCGAGCTTGATGAGGAGATGAGCTTTCAAGAGCCCCCATTGAAATTTGAGACGGGCACACCTGCTTTAGCGCAGATTGCTGCTTGGAAAGAGGCGTTACTGTTTCAAAATAGCCCTCCTTTTCTAGACAAGATAGAAACTTTTGGTGTAATAGCATCGGCTTATAAAGACTGTTTGAAGAAAATTCCCGGTTGTAAACTCTTAAGCGCTCAAGATAGCGATACGATAGTTACTTTTGTGATCCAAAATGCCCACTCCATGGATGTTGCCCTTTTACTAGGGGAAAAGGGGATCGAACTCAGAAGCGGCTCGTTATGTGCGTTGAATGCTATGAAATATTTTGGAGTGAATGGATTTTTACGTATCTCTTTGGGTGTGTATAATACTCTTGAAGAGGTGGAGCGGTTTGAAAAAGAATTTAAAAAGGTTCTTCAGTTTTTTTAGATTTTTCTAGATTTTAAAAATCTAAACCTATTCCTATGGCATAACCAGTCAATGAAATGTTTGCCCGCCCATTGAAATCTAGTGTCCCTTGGTAGCTCCGATCGGCATTTAACCATGTTTGGTTGTAAATCATCATGTCGAAAGATCCCTCAAAAAAAATAAGATTCGGGCGAAACTCTATTCCCATGAGAAAAGTGAGAACAGGGATAAGCGTAAAAGTGGTATTTAACTGGTCAAGAAGAGTGATTTTTTTTGACCCATTATCGATATAGAATTGATTCAGCACATTGTATTTTCCGTAGGTCATACAGGTGTCTATTTGGGAAAAGAAGTGCAGTGTTTTTGTAAAAAAATGGGTGGGGAACGGCGTGAAGTCTAGGTGAGCACAAAAGAGGGGGCCTGCCCCCTGGAAAGTGTTAGTGGAATTGAAATGCCTCAACTCCTCCACAGGCGCATTTTCTAGATAAAAAAAACCGATTTTTTTAGTGAGAGAGTGGAGAAAGTGGGAAATTTGAAGACCCTGAGATAGAGAAAAAAGCAAATGTTTTGAAACTAAAAACTTAGTTCCCAAAGAGCTTTCAATGAGCTCTTGATTAAATAGATATCCATTTTGTGCTGTCGTAAGGAGGATGTTTTTTTCACAATAGGATCGGTGCACATCGTAATGGTATCCTATTGCATCAGGGTCTACGTATCCAGAATAGTCTGTGAGTTGGAGCCTTCTTTTTGAGGAAAAAAATCTCGTTTTGGAAAACGTATTTTTACCCTGTAAAGGGATTTGAATTTTTATATCTGCACCCCAAAACGCCCTTGTTTCCGGTACGTGATTTGTGAAAAAAGTCGTATCAAAAAAGGTCTTTTTTTCATAGTGAGTCGACAGTGAAGAGGAGGAAGAGGTAAATCTAAAAAGATCAACTTTGAGCTCTAGTGGCATCTCTTGTGGAATTGGGTTCAGGGGATTGCTATAGAGAGAAAAAAAGAAAAAAAGGGGGAGTAGAAAACTTCTCATTTTAAAAGACAAACCCCAAGCCAATAGTTAGACCCTGAACAGTCATCGAAGAGGGAGTGGAAAAGTAGACGACACTCGATTGCATTTTGTTGAAACCGATCCAGGATTGGGTCTCCCATAGAATATTTAAATGCATAGCGGAAAAGTACGTTGGGTTTTTTGAAAAGATTTTTTCAAAAATCAACCCAATGCTGAGATCCCATACTGGAACGATAGTGAAGGTAATTTTTTGGTTAGAGGAGTAGACGAGATGGGAAAAGGGAGCTATTGCACTAAAGAGAGAATCTACTCGAATATTTCCTAAAATCCCCGCCACAGAGATGTTTCCAATAAGAGCTAAATTTTCGAAAAACGGGTATTTTTTTAGGAAAAAAAACTTAAAACTACCTCCAAATAGGGGACCTGCTCCTTGAAAATTTTGGATATAACTGTAGAGATAATTTGAAATAACCGGATTTTGGGTAAACATCTGAAGGTTTGTATCCCATAGCTGTTTTTGCCAAGTGCCCCTTAATCCCAAATACGGTGTGGCTCTAAATGAAGGTGCAATTTGATTTTCTCGTCCCATACGAAAATCAAGAAGGTTGTAATATGACTGAAATGTAGCAAGATGATCCACAACAAACACTTGAGAATTGGGGACTCGTTCAGTCGGTTTTACAGAATAAAAGGGGAATGTCTGGACAACCGGGTCGGTTGAGATATTCTCTTTAACGACAGGATAAAGCCATGAGTAGACAATTTCTAATTCCTTTCCTTGGTTTTCTGGGAAAATAGCACCTACTCTTATCTGAAGGCCGCTTTTCCAAGGAAAGCTCACCCCATAGCTACGCCCTCTATGTGGAGGAGGAAAATAGTCAATGTAGGCATTGTCCGCAGCCATATCGAGACCTTCCATAGATATTTGCCACAGTAGATACTCTCCCGAAAATTTCCATTCCAATTCTTTATTAGGTATACCCGTTTGCAAAGAGGCAATTTGTGGATAGCATTCTGTGCAGAACAATACTTGCAGGAGAAGAAATACAACTAAAAACCGAGCGGAAGGAAAAGAATTTTGCATCAAGATTATGTAAAATTTAGAGCACAAGTATAAAAAATGAAAGGGAGAAATGCAAACGATTTTTTTACTCTAGAAAATAAAAAAACCGAGCCATTACTGACTCGGTTTTTTGTTTTTGAAGCAATCGAACAATTAGAATGCGATTTCTGCACCAATTGTAAAACCTTGTACAGTGAGGTTTTGAGGGCCGCGTGGCGCCCAAAAAGCTGTAAGGTTTCTTCCGTACCCAATCCAGGATTGTGTATCCCAAAGTGCGTGGATTTCAATATTGTAGTCGTTATCTCTTTCACCACCGAAGCTCATATTCCAGCTTAGACCGATAGATAGATCTACAACAGGAACCATTCTATTTAAAGATGTGCGGTTGCTATAGAAAACTTGACCACCGGTATTGGTTTGTGAAGAGGTTGGAGCTTGTCCTGTTAATGTATTCACATATGTGCGTCCATAAACACCAGAAAGAGCTGTCATCCCGATGATTTTTAGACCACCAAAATATTCGCTGTTAGCAAAGAATTGCCATGCAAGATCAAATCCGCCTCTTACACCCGCACCACTTGTATTTTGGTAAGAGTTGAGTGAATAGGTGATGCTTTGTGTTCCAGCAACTGTCCCAACATAGGAAGCAACCCATGTATGGGAATTCCAAACACCTCTGATACCCCAGAAAGGTCTAAGACTAAAAGAGTCCTTAGCAATCGAAGTGAGGCGGCCCATTTCTAGGTCAATAACGTTGTAGGATGTTTTGTAGGAGCTTGCCCATGTGGATACGTTATCTGAAGATGATACCGTATCATCCCAATCTACAAGGATCAGCGGATAAACTGTAGAAGCACCTTGTCCTGAGTACGTTCCAGAAGATCTTTGCAACCAAATATACTGAAGGAAAAGATCCACATCATCACACTCGGCAATCGTTACTTGGCCGTGTACTTTGAAACCATTCAAGAGTCTAAATTTTGGGAAATTTGTTCCCCCTTGCAAAGCTGCGTTGGTTCCAGTAGGGTAAACGTTTCCTGCTGTAAATTCTAGACCTTCTTGAACTACTTGCCAAAGAATATAATCTGCACCAAGTGAAATACCTGTTGCATCTTCACCGAGTTGAGGTCCGGCATACATTAGCCCAGAAGCCATCATTGATTGGTCGGTATTACTCATCTGAGAGGATGAGGAGGATGAGCCGCTGCTAGAAGCGGGCGCTGCTGCGAGGTTAGCACTTAAACATGCAACCCCTAGAACAGTCCACAACTTGCGAAAGTTGAGTTCCATTATAAGTTCTCCCTTTAAATATGTTTGAAGCCTTAATAATAATGCGTAAGTGTAGCTTAGTATGCCTGAGAAAATACTGTCAACAGGATTACCAAAAAAAAATTGTTCGTAAATATAGTTAGAGATTGCTTTTGGTTTTTTTTGTTGCTTTTTAATATCATTTCTATATTAAATATCTGCTCTCTAAGAGTGCATAAACGGTTTTTGAAAAGTTGAAAGAAAAAAGGTTTTATCGATTTTCTTTTAGGTAGATTTTGCAAAGAAAGTTTCAATTTGCTGAAGCATTTGTTCTGAAAGCTCTTTCATATCGCCTAGAATCGCAAACCAGCCCACAAACAAAAGCAAAAGGCCTAAGAAAGATTTTAGTGGCATCCCTAAAAATGCGATTTGCACCTGCGGAGCGAGCCTATTTGCAATTCCCAGAAACATTTCTGCCATCAAAATAGCAATGATTGCAGGGGATGCAAGTTTTAAAGAGAGGGTAAATACCACTTGGATTATAGAAGACATAGCTACCCAAAGACTGGATTTGAGTTGTGTGAATTCTGGCGCTAGGGTACCTAAGAGTGGAAATTTTTCAAAGGAGAGGGCAAGAGCTTCAAAAAAATGTTCGGGCCCTTTGATCATAAAAAAAAGGGCAATCAGTACATAATTGAACATGATCCCTATGGTGGAGGCTTGGTTTTGCAAAGTGGGGTCTTGCGCCATAAGCTGTGACGATCCCCTTGCAAAATCGATAATGATCCCTGCAGATTGTGCTACAAAAAAGGGGATGGAGGCAAAAAAGCTGATCGCAAATCCGATGAAAATCTCTTTAAGTGCATAAAAAACTGTAAAGAATGTAGCTGCTTCATCAGGGGCTGTATTTAATCCGGTGTAGGGTAAAAAAAGAATCCCTAAAAAAATTAAAAGTCCGGCCCTAGCTGTTGCAGGGACAATCTTTCCCCCTAGAAAAGGTGTGAACGCAATCACGGGAGCAAGCCTGCAAAGAACTAGCAGATACATCTGCAAAATTTGCAGCCATGTGTATGGGTCTATCCATTCCATTTGGGAAAGTTTTGTAAAATGGTGTAAGTGAACTGAGTTATTTGCGAGCTAAGCATGCCGCCCATAAACATCAGAGTGAACATCACAGCGATGAGCTTTACAGTAAAAGAGAGGGTTTGCTCCTGGATTTGTGTAGCTGCTTGAAATATGGCAACAACAAGACCCAAAATCATACTTATAAAGATAGGGGGCCCTGACAGAATAAGGATTAATAGGAGGGCTTGATAGCTTAATTGGTAGATCTCTGATTGAAACATTGAGCTTCTTGCTCCTACTTATAGGTTTGAACGATTCCCTGAATAATCAACGTCCAGCCATCCACCATGACTAATAAAAGAAGCTTCAGTGGCAAAGCGATCGTTAATGGGGAAAGCATCATCATACCCATAGCTAAAAGGATGTTGGATGTGACAAGATCGATAACAAAGAAGGGGAGGTAAATCAACACACCAATTTCAAAAGCTCCCTTGAGCTGAGAAGTGATATAGGCCGGGATCAAAACAATAAAATCGGAATTAGCAAGCGATTTTTTATATTCTTGGGGAAATTTGGAAAGAGCGAGTTTATAGAATGTTGTGATGTGGGATTTATTGGTATTTTTTTGCAAAAATTTGCGCAAGGGTTCTTTTGCCACACTTGCCACTTTCTCGATAAACAGGGCCGATTCAGAGGAAAAAAGCTCGGTTTTAGGTTGATTTTGGATAAAGCTGCTCGACTCTTGATACATCTGCAAACCCGTGGGAAACATCACGTAAATAGACATCAAAATAGCCATCCCGTTTATCACTTGGTTTGGGGGAGCTTGCTGTACCCCGATCGCTTGCCTAAGTAGTGATAAGACAACCACCATTTTGGTAAAGGATGTGAGAAGCATCACTGCGAAAGGCAAAAGTGCCAGCCCAGCGATGATGACCATTCTTGTGACAACGGTAGCGCTTGTCATAGGCTCTGTAGCCACTTCGGTCGCTAGCATGGGTAGGTAGGGTAGCAAAGTCAGTAGATTCATGTGGGGGTTCCAAATCGTTCAAATGCGGATTCTAAAGCTTTAATTTTTAGGTCAATGGTCGAGTTTATAACCCCTTTATCGGTCTCAATCAGGCAAGAGCCGAGTTCTAGATCCTCTTTTATTCCTATTGTGAAAGATTCGGCCGCTTCAAAAAGAGCTTTAATGTGGGGCTTTTCTTTTTCTATCAGAGCAAAATCTTCTTTGCGCACAAAAATACGTACCACTTTTGAGGTCAGAACCGGTTGGATCGCATCATTGACGATATCAACAATAGTTTCGGGTGCGATTTCGAGCTCTTTTGCAACAATTTTTTTTGTTGTTTTCACAACCAAAGGGAGTACAGATCTTTGCATTTCCAAACGTAGTTCGCGGAGTTTCTCCTCAAAAAGTTTTAAATGGGCAAAAAAGGTGTGCTCCCCTTTTTCAAACCCCTCTAGGAATCCCTTTTTTTCCTCTTCAATACGATCTAAAGCAAGCTGCTCATGAGCCTCTTTGAGCTCTTTTTCAGCCTGAAGAATCAACTTGTCGAGAGTTAAAAGTTCTTGCCATTCCTTATGGCTGATAATTTTTTGACCCTCTTGAATTTTAAATGGGCGCTGTTTGGTAATTTTTAACATGTTATAAAGCCCTTTTTAGAACGGTTTCGAGTTGTTTGAGAAGGATATCAGTAACCTCTTTTTGGGGTTTTTTTTGCGGAGGCATAAAAATCGCAGGAATAAAGGAAAAAAGTGTTTCGTAAGCTGTAGATAGTGCCCCCCTTAGGCGTGTTTTCCCCCGGTCAAAAAGAGCTTTATCCAGGCTCTCTTTTTTAAGATCCCAGGCGTTAATGTGCATGCGTGGAAGTTGTACCGGATTATCTTGTGACCGGCAAGACTCCAGAAATTGGAGCTCTTTGATAGACAGAGACTGTTTGAGGGACTGGAAAATATCGGTGCGGACGACATTTTTTATCTCGTCAAAAAGATCATAAAGGCCTAAGAAGCGACAAATAACATGGAGTTGCTCTTCAGAAAGGGTAATCAATTGGTTTAAAGGGTCTTTGGTTAGAAAATAGGGTGAGGGGAGATGGGGCTGCATCTTGATAAAAAACTCTTTTTGCAAAGGTTCTAGATCCATTAAATCGTAGGGTGTTGGCGGGGTGTGTTCCATAAGTGGCAGCATTTTAAGCTCCCTTCTTGTCGACTCGTCTAAAAACTTTAAGGGGCCCTCATCGCGCCCCAGTAACCATTTGAGGGTTAAAAGTTCTCTATTGATGGGGCGACTCCTCTTTCTTTTTTATCACGGGGAGCGGGATCAAAAGCTCTTTAAAACCGCCATTATCGCGAATGAGAGGATAGACTTTGTAAAGAACCCAGCCGAGAATAGACAAGGATAGGACAAACAAAGTTAGAAGAAACCCAAAAATTAATCTGAAAATCCCAAGCGATCTCTTTGTCATGGTGATTGACCAGACTTGGACAAAATCTTGTACAAACTTTCCCTGATCTGAAGGAGTCGATATGTCATTTAGCCTTGAGCGATCGGAAACTACGGTGACATCGTTGATCTCCAGCCCATTAACACTGCCAGAAACAAGTCGCTTGATTTTGGATTCGAGGTGGCTATTGGGGTCATCTACAATCCCCTGGTGTTTGACGAAGACCGCTGCAGTAATGCGATTTGTTGCCTCTACGGCCTCCGCAGGGGGAAAAGAGATTTGCACAGAAACATCAATCACCCCATCAATCATCATGATCGTATTTTGGATTTGCTGTGCAAGGCCTGCTTGATAGCGAATGGTTTCTTGTTTGTCTGAAGTCATTAAACCGGATGGAGCAAAGAGCTCAAGAAGATTAGGGCCAACTCTTTTTGGCAACCCATTTTGATTGAGCAGTGTCATCGCTTCTATTGCTTTTTCGCGTGTAGCGACAATATTATAC
>CAYFOX010000017.1:13261-15390 GCA_964344875.1 uncultured bacterium | reverse complement strand
CTTAATAAATGTTTTGAATATAAAATAAATTAAAATTTTTCACTAAGATACAAACTTATCGAGAAAAATGCAACGACCGATTGCAACACCTCCTTGGACCCAGTCGGGCCGACTCATTGAAAGCCTTATTCGAAAAGCTATAGAGGATTTTGGACTTTTATCAAACGAGTCTAAGATAGGGATTGCCCTTAGCGGTGGCAAAGACTCTATGACCCTCCTTTATATGCTCAAGGCGATCAGCGGAAGAGGTCTATCCTCTTTCTCTTTAGAGGCTTTTCACGTAACTGGCGCCTTCTCCTGCGGGGCCTCCTTGGCTGAAAACGCCCTTAAAAAAGCCTGCGATGCGCTGGAAGTGCCACTGCATATTCTCCATTCGAGTCAGACGCTGGAAAAACTGGAGTGTTATAGCTGCTCAAGGGAGAGGCGAAAGCTCCTTTTCAACAAAGCCCTGGAGAGGGGGATCACCACCTTGGCTTTTGGCCACCATAAAGAGGATAACGTCCAAACCCTATTAATGAATCTTCTTCATACAGCCTCTTTTGAGGGGATGCTCCCCAAAGTTCCCATGCACCGTTACGGAGTGACTATTATCCGCCCCCTCATTTTAGTGAGTGAAAAAGAGATTCTATCGTTCTCTGAACAGTATGGATTTTTGCGCATCATGTGCCAGTGCCCTGTAGGGCAGCAATCCAAAAGGCGCTCAGTAAAAGATCTTTTAGCAGATCTTCAAAGAGAGTTTCCAAATGCAGTGAATAATCTTAGTGAAGCCTCCTTTAAATTCGGCACCCAAAAAGCGCTCTCTCTGGATCTTCTTGAGGGGCTGCCAACCCTTGGGGTACGATCCCAACGTCAACCGGATTAACCTTATAGAGGGAACTCTATTAACAACAAAAACCCTACCTAAATAATTTTTGCATCTCTTATAATATTTGAATTATGAATCTTTTTTCCCTAGAAGTTTTAGCTTTGTGCCTTTATCTGATCGCTCTGTTTGGGGTAGCAATTTTTTCCTATAAAAAATCGCAAAACTCCTCCGATTTCATCATCGGGGGCAGAAAAATGCATTTTTTTGTGACGGCTCTGGCAGCGCATGCAAGTGACATGAGTAGCTGGATTTTTTTAGGATACCCTGCACAGGTCTATACCTTTGGCTTAAAAAGCTCCTGGGTAGCCATTGGTCTGATTCTTTTCATGTATTTGAACTGGCAATTCATCGCCCAAAAACTTCGGCAAAAAACAGCTCAGTACGAAAGCTTGACTCTGTTTTCTTTTTTTGAAAGCGTCGCTAGAGATACTACCGGTTTTACCCGAATTCTTACCGGATTGATGTCTTTAATTTTTTATTCGGTCTACATTTCAGCCGGATTGATGGGTCTAGGTCTTTTATTACAAAATTTAGTGACGATCCCCTACTTTATTGCGATTGTTTTTGGGATCTTGATTGTCATCCCATTTCTACTTTTAGGGGGATTTGTCACTTTGGCATGGACCGATCTTGTTCAGGGTTTCATTTGAGACGATTTCTTTGGATCTCAAAGAGTTTATTCCCACCTCGATAACGGGTCTTACGGAGGCTCTTCTTTTAATGTTTAGCTGGGGCCTAGGTTATTTTGGCCAACCACATATTCTCACAAAATTTATGGGAATTAACGACCCTAAAGAGATCCCAAAATCGATGGTTGTGGGGATGACTTGGCAAACGATCACCCTCTTTGCTGCAACTACTATAGGTCTAGTAGGGGGGTTGACTTTTTCTAAACTTGCAAACCCGGAGCTTTTGTTCATAGAATTATCTAAAGAGACCCTCTCCCCTTTTCTCTTAGGACTTGTACTGTCAGCTATAATAGGAGTTACAATCACCTCCATGGGAGCCCAAATCCTTGTTGTGATCTCTACTTTAGCAGAAGATTTCTATAAAAAGATGTTCCACAAAGAGGCGACAAATCAACAGGTATTGATTGTTTCCAGATATTCCACGCTGATTGTTGCCTTGATTGCGATCACCATTGCCTCTTTTCAACCGGCTAGCTTGTTTGATTTGGTTTCCTATGCCTGGTTTGGACTTGGTGCCTCCTTTGGTCCTCTTGTTATTGTAAGTCTAATCAAAAAACACCTGCACCGCTATGGTG
>CAYFOX010000017.1:1097-13251 GCA_964344875.1 uncultured bacterium | reverse complement strand
ACCAGGTTTTTGCCTTAGTCTGGCTGCCATTTTCCTCATCGACTTCTTGATGAAAACCCGGCATACAAATAAGAGTTAAAGACTGGCTGACCTACCTAAGGACACGATGACCCTTTTTCTCTAACAAAGAAAAAGGGTCTTGACGTTGATGCTTACGATCATATGCGTCCAAAAAATGGAGCGCATCTCTTTGGCAAATTTGAAGAATTTCTTTACAACCCTCAATAGAAAGAATTCTATAGACTTCGCTCTGTAAATTTTTACATTGATAGAGGCTCATGGAGAAATCGCCGTTGTAGCCATATGCCCTTCTGTTCGCATCTGCCTCACATAGGGAAACCACAAAAAGATGAAATAGATTTTTTAATCGATCCTGTTTTTCTTCCAAACTCTCTTTTGAGTCTACCCCTTTGAGCTCTAGAAAAATTGTATGCGCTCTAGACTCCACTTCGGAAGCCTTTTTTGCCCAATTGTTCTGAGAACATGAGACTAAAAAAAAGGGCAAACAACAAAGAAAAGAAAAAAAACGCATCATGAAATCTATATCCAAAATACAAGAAGGAAAGGGTTTTTTGCAAAGGATAACACTTTTAATGAATTCTTTGTAACTAACTGAAATACAATTAGTTAAAATTGCTTTCCCCACGATTCAGATAAAAGACTTTTTCCCTGTTTGTTCACTCGAGCACTTTTTAATGCGTTAAATCCTTGATTGTAATTCACAAACGTGTTAGATTGTTTACATTCCAAATGGGGGCACATAGCTCAGTTGGTAGAGCGCTTGCCTTACAAGCAAGTGGTCGTAGGTTCGAGTCCTGCTGTGCCCAATCCCATTGTGGGGGAGTAGTTCAATCGGTTAGAGCACTTGCCTGTCACGCAAGAAGTTGCGGGTTCGAGTCCCGTCTCTCCCGTTATATTATGGCTGTAGCAATGATCAAATCTAGATCTTTATACCAGCTTGCCATCAGCACAATTATGATGGTCATCGGTGCTTTTGTTGCAGCTTTTGCAATCCAAGTTTTTTTAGTTCCTGCCCATTTAATTGACGGTGGCGTCATTGGTGTCGCCCTTATTTTGGGTCGACTTTTTGACGAGTCTCTCATTCCTCTATATATTATCTTGCTCAACGCCCCTTTTGTCATCTTAGCCTCTAAATTTATCCGTCGCACTTTTGTGGTGCAGATGATTGTAGCCGTCCTCCTATTTGCCCTCTTTTTGATTCTTTGTAGCCAATTTCCTCCGTTCTTAGGGGATGTTCTGGAAATTATTGTTGTAGGTGGTGCTCTGTTAGGTGTGGGAGCTGGTCTAATTATTCGCAGCGGTAGCTGCACTGATGGCACCGAAATCTTAGGCATCATCATCAATAAGAAGATGGGCTTCACCGTGGGCCAAGTCGTTCTTTTCATTAATGTGTTTATTTTTGCAGCTTATGGACTGATTTTCCAGGACTGGCACATCGCATTAAGATCTCTTTTGACCTACGTAGTAGCTTTCAAAATGATCGATCTTGTAATCACAGGCCTGGATGAATTGAAGCAGGTGATGATCATCTCCTCTAAGCCTCAAGAGATTTGCGACATTATCTTAAGTGAGCTTGGGCTTGGGCTCACCGTCCTCTATGGACGTGGTGGTTTCTCCAAAACTAACCGCGAAATTCTACTAGTAGTTGTGGAACGACTCGATTTAGCCGATTTAAAAGAGCTTGTTTTATCTGTGGATCCTGAGGCTATTCTGACGATTCAGGATCTGCATGAGTTTGTTTCTGGCAGATCTCCAAAAAAGATAAAATCAAAGAACCATAACAAGCTCCACATTCTCCCCCAGGATTGATTCTGTTTTTTGTCATAAGAAAGACCCCTTAACATTTTAAGAGGTCTTATGCGCTTACTTTAAAGAAGTGCTGGTTCTTTTTCTTTGAGAAGCCCCTCTTCAATCCAACGGTCGATGGTATTGATTGTGAGTCTATTTTCTATAAACTCCTCGTTTTCTATCAAAAACTGATGAAAAGAGATCGTGGTTTTATTTGGAGCAACAAAAAATTCTCTCAAAGCCCTTTTGGCAACTGTAAGAGCCTCCTCACGATTTTTCCCTTTTACAATCAGTTTCGCTATCATAGAGTCGTAATAGGGGGGAATAGTGTAACCCGCAAAAGAGTGTGTGTCCATCCGGATGTTAGGACCCAGGGGAGGTTGAAACACCTCCATTTTGCCCGGTGACGGGAGGAAATTTTTCATGGGATCCTCCGCATTGATTCTAAATTCTATCACAGTCCCACGCATCTCAATATCGTCTTGGACCATGCTCAGCTTATGTCCACACGCTACCTTGATCTGCTCTTTAATCAAATCTATTCCAGTAAGCTCCTCGGTAACGCAGTGCTCCACTTGGATACGTGTATTCACCTCCATAAAATAGAAAGTACGCGTTTGATCAAACAGAAACTCCACCGTTCCGACCGAATTATACCCCGCCCTTTTACAAAGTCGAACTGCTGCTTGGGTCACATAATTTCTCTCCTGAGGAGTCAATACCGGGGAGGGCGCCTCCTCAATAAGCTTCTGACGACGCCTTTGTGTAGTACAGTCTCTTTCAAAAAGATGCAATACGTTTCCGTGGTGATCAGCAAGGATTTGCACCTCAATATGTCTGGGGTTTTGGATGAATTTCTCCACATAAAGAGCATCATCACCGAAGGACTTTTTTGCCTCCTGTTGCGCCTGGTAAAACTTTTCCGAGAATTGGTTCTCATCAAAAAGGATATGGATTCCTTTTCCACCGCCACCGCTCCTTGCCTTGAGCACAACGGGATAACCGATATTTCTAGCCTCTTGTAATGCCTCAACAGGTTCAAAAAAAGCTTCAATACGTCCAGGGACTACCGGTGCTTTTGCCTCGGTGGCGATTTTTTTTGCCTCGACTTTATTCCCTAAACGATAGATCGCATCTGATGAAGGGCCAATAAAGGTGATCCCCCCTTTCTCACATTGTCGAGCAAAATCGGCATTTTCTGATAAAAAACCATACCCCGGATGGACTGCGTCAGCTCCGCTGATCTCGATTGCACTGAGTATGCGCGGTATATTAATGTAAGACTCTGGCGCTGGTCCAGGACCTATACAAACAGCCTGATCCGATAAAAGAACGTGGAGTGCATCTTTATCTGCTGTAGAGTAGACAGCTACTGTCTCTAAACCAAGATCTCTACAAGCACGGATGATGCGAACCGCAATTTCTCCGCGGTTTGCTATCAAAACTCTTTTCATTTGAAAACCTAAGGTAGATAAATCAGATATTTATACGATACAAAACAGGGGTTTACCGAAGTCAACCGCCTCTTTATCTGCAACAAGAACCTTTTCAATTGTGCCATCTTGTGTCGACTTAACCTCGAAATAGGTCTTCATTGCTTCAATTAAACACAACGTCTGCCCTTTTTGGACTTTAGATCCGATTTCGACAAATTTAGGTTTTTGCTCCGAAACAGCAAGATAGACTGTTCCGACCATCTCCGCATTTACCGTCTTTTGGTTCAAGACCTCTTTAGTCAAGATAGCCTCCCCAGGTTTTTCTACTTGGGTTGGGATAGCCGTCGAAAAAGCGGGACTTTGCACACTTGCCTCGTGAACTGGGGCACTCTGAAATTCTAAAGCAATTTCCCTTCCGTCTGTCTCTTTTAAAGAAAAATTTTTGATTCCATTTTGTTTCAAAACGTCTATCAAAACCTGAATGTGCGCAAGATCCATTATACCCTCTGTATGTACAAATTCTGCGTTGTATCCACCTTGATGATGTCTCCGATTTCAATAAACATCGGCACCTCTATCTCAGCATTTGTTTCAAGCGATGCTACTTTGGAACCCCCAACAAGTCCACCACCTTGGTCTTTTACACTTACGACTAAAAGCTCTAAAAATTGCGGTAACTCTACAGAAAATACTGTGTCCCCGTAAAAAAGAGCCCGGACATCTACCCCCTCTTTGAGATAGTTTGCACGGTCTTTGATAATTTCTTGTGGCACGAGCACTTGCTCGAGGTTATCTATGTCTAAAAAAAGATGCTCGCTACCTTCAAGATAAAGATACTCTAATCTTCGTTTAGAAATTTTTACCTCTTCGATCTCCTGATCGGGTTTAAAATTCCTCTCGAAAACTTCCGCAGAAACGGGATCTTTGAGTGTAGCTTTAAAAAAGGGTGGCCCTTTGGGCAACGTGACTTTTATTATTTGCTCTAAAAGGAGGATTCTCCCCTCAAAGCGGATTGTTGTTCCAGGAACGAGTTGCTGGACTAATACGGTTAACATCTTTCCTCCACTATCGGATATAGCTGAGCCATATCTTCAATCACATAATCAACACATAAGTCGGGTAAAATGCTAAAACGATTGCGAGCTGCACGAAATAAAACCGTAATCATCCCCAGCTCCTTAGCCGGGACTAAATCGGCATCTATGCGATCGGCAACCACAATCACCCGATTCGGTGGCATCTTGAATTCTTTCAAAATGTTTTCATAACACCCCTTCTTTGAAGAATGGGTGACCTCAATTTTACTAAATAAGGTATAAGGAAGACCAGATTTTTTCATCTTAGCCAGCTGAAAATTTTCTTCCCCTCTGGTAACAAGGATCAAATTAGCGAGGCTTTTAAGATCATAGAGCACTTTTTCAGAGCCAAATACCATTTCAGGTACTATATCATGGAATTCAGGATCATGGATTACAGAGTGAGCCACGTTAAATAAGAGCGGATCTCCCCCATACAAGTGGAGAAATTCAAGGATTGCATCGGAGGAGCTTGAGCCGGTTCGATTCATCCTTTCTAAATCAAGGAGAGCTGCATCCCGATTGGTTAACTTAAGCCCATGATGGATCATCTCATCCAGAGCCCGGTCTAATCTCGGTTCAACTATAGAGGAGGTGGTCTCAATCAAAGTATCATCAAGATCGAACAGGACTAACATTTTTTTTGGCCTCCTCTATGATATGGATGAGAATGCGAGCTAACCGATCAGAGTCGTGACGTATTAGATTTCTTTTTAAAAAATCCCTTTTATTTGCTTTATCAATAGGTCCAAGAAGCGGAGTTCTAATCACGCGCAGGTCATCCAGATCGCACTCGACCAGATCTCCCTCTTCAGAGTAACGATCGATCAGCTCTTTTGGCGGTCTTTGTGAATTGACTACAATATAATCAATCACCCCCTCTCCTAAAAACAGCTCAAGTTCTTTCACATAATCGCTGACCTTGAAGCCTGTAGTCTGCCCTTTTCGATTCATGAGATTAACAACAAAAATTTTTATGGCCCTAGATTTTTTTAGGCTATCGACCACTCCATCTACAAGAAGATTGGAGATCACCGATGTATAGAGACCTCCGGGCCCTATAACTACGGCATCCGCACCCAAAATCCGGTTGATCGCCTCGGGGTTCGCTTGCGGATAGGGGTCTAAAAAAAAAGCGCTGTATCCTTGATCTATCTCCTCTGAAAGGTAGATCTCTTTTTCACTCTCTAAAACTTTGCGATTATTCAGTATCATTTTGAGTCTTACGTGCTGAGTGGTTACAGGGACCACTTTACCTCGAATGTTTAGCACTCGACTCACCTCTTCGATCGCAGCCTCAAAACTTCCGGTGACTTTTTCCAGAGCTGACAAAAAAATATTTCCAAACGCATGCCCAGAAAGAAAACTTTCGTCAAAACGATAGTTCATCAAGTTGCGCATGAGATCGTTAGACTCGCTAAGAGCTACTATACATTGGCGTACATCTCCCGCAGGTAGAACACCCAATTCATCACGCAAAATCCCCGTGCTCCCCCCATCATCTGCCATAGTAACAATAGCTGTGAGATCTACCGGGTACTCTTTTAACCCCTTAAGAACGACGTAGTTTCCGGTTCCACCACCTAGGGTGCAAATCCGCTTCACCTAACGCCCCGCATTTTTTGGACGATTTCTTTCATCGAACGATTTTTGTCAAAAAGTGCGCTCGCAGAGACCAGGATATCGGCCCCCGCCTCAATGCATCGAGCTGCATTTTCTAGATGAACTCCACCATCAACCGAAATTTCAAATTTGAGCTCGGGGTGATTTTTTTTCATCATCTTTAGGAATTCGATCCGTTCGACCATCTCTTCCATAAATTTTTGACCCGCAAAACCGGGATTTACGGTCATCACAATCACCTGGTCTACTTTGCCAAGATAGGGAATCAAGAGCTCAGGGTTTGTGCCTGGTGAGATCGCAAGGCCAGCTTGCATGTTGCAGGTTTTGATAAATTGGATCGTTTCATCAACGTCCTCGGTAGCTTCAATTTGAAAAGTAAGCCTGTCAGCACCCGCTTTCTTGAAGCGTTCGATATAATCGTAGACGCGATAAATCATCAGATGGACATCAAAAAACAGTTTTGATCTTGATCTCAGCCCTCTAACCGTATCGGGTCCGAAGGTGATATTGTCCACAAAATTTCCATCCATCACATCAAGATGGAGCATGTCAACCCCACTCTCTTCGATTTTTTTTAACTCGTCGGCTAGGCAACACATGTCACCCCCGATGATGGACGCAGAGACTTTTACTTTTTTCATCGTCTCTATGTAATCACACCCTTATCTATACGCTCAAGAAAAATTTGGTTCATCATCTCCTCAAATTTAACCATAGTTTCTATCTGTGGTTGATAGAGGTAAAATAAATGGAAGCTCTTGCCCCAAATGAGAACATGACTTTTGATCCATTCAAATTTTGATTTGATGCAGAGCTTTGCTGCTTCATCTATTTTTGCAGCTGTTTTTAAAGACGATAGGATCAGCACTCCCTCGACCCCCTTTTTCACCAGATGTTCCCCAGTTAGGTTTTTCGACCCGCTCATAAAAAAATGAAACATCTCGATCAGCGGATCCAGTTTTGACAAATACTGGATTTCCAAGGGCTGTAAGGAGAGGAAAAAATTCTCTAAACACATGTCCTCATACTCTTTCAAAAGTCCTTTAAACAATCGCAAGTTGTCGATTTGCTTAGAGATCATCCCTCCGTTGTAATCCCTAAACTGTGGGAATATTTTTTTTAAAAAATCGGTGATATGAGCCCGTACTTTTAACGAATCCACCGAGTGATCTTGACGGATAAATCCATTCAAATCGATATCTAGGCGAACCGTCGACGCCTCAACTTCTACTAAACGCTGGTAAAAACGCCTACTAGCTTCTAAATGAACTCCAATACCCTGCTTCCTTATTGTTGTAAGCCTTTCGATAGGAACTTGATCGTAGGGTTTAACAATCAAGACAAGGTAGCTTAGATAAGTTTCATACTGCCTTTCAAAGTGAATAGCTACCTGCGGGATATCCTCTTTAGAACTAATTTCGTTGCAAAGAGTGACAATCCTACGCATCACATCCTCTTCGTTTCTGGGCATGAACACCTGGTGGACATATCTTTCGATCGATGAGCTCAAAGTAAATTTTAACCCTTTTTCGATCTCTTGCCGATCTAGATGAGTTTGTACCTCAACTAAAAAAATGGAATCTTGATGCAGACGAATAAAACTTTTTTCATCCACATGGATTGAAGGGTGGATGAGCTTGAGCGATTTTTTCAGATGTTTTAGCTCAAAAACCTCGTTAGGTGCTAGTGGAAGGTAGAGAGCAAGACCCAAAATCCCACTCGAAGAGGGTGTATCTAATCGAAATACCTGCACTCTGTGCTCTCTTTCTTCAAAACGACTCTCTTCTATTTCCCTTATCTGCTTTTGTAAAAGGACATAACGGATAAACCACCTTTTCCATTTAGTCTGAAAAGGATCGGTTTCAATCCGCTCGTTGAACTCGATCCAAAAACGGCGCAAATACTTTTCCATTTGAGATCGAGAAAAAGGGACGCGCCTTAATAGAAACTGGAGGAGATCTTGCAGATGCAAATACTCCTGATTCACTCCAGCACGCTTTCTGTCGAATGTACGTTCCAGAATATCCTCTTTTTCACAGCCTCTTCGCACCTCTTCCATGAAACGGTCAAGATGCTCATTAAAAAGGACAAATTCTTCCTGAGAGCGAAAGACAACATACGCCTCTATAAGAGTCAAAGCCCCCTCGTAACCCTCAAGACGAATGTTGGAGGCGAAAAAACGCTCAAGCGGAGTAATCTGAGAGGGTATTAATGAGGTCGAACACTGCGTAAAAAAATAGTGGGAAAGCCCCTCTTTTTCCTTGGAAAGCAAATAAATACTCACTCCAAGGGGGTGCTCTTGGGCTCTTTCCACAAATAAAAGAGGTAATTTTGAACGCAACAACATCGGACGATCTGCAAGATCTTTACCGTGCTCGCAATTAGAAAAAATTTGCTGCATGATCCGCTCCTTGGTGGAGCGATAAAAATCCAATACCTTGAAATTAGAAGAATTGGGGTGCGGTTTGGCCATGCGTATTTCGCTATACTATACCTTTTCTTACCACTAAGTCTCCCTGAAAGATTTTTTCTTCCTAGGGTGCCTTGAGGTTTTAGTCTGTATAGCAGTTCTAGTTTATTTTTGAAAATAGATCTTAATCGCCTAAGAGGTAAATTTGGGGCCTCATGAAAATTTCTATGTGACTAGTTCCGACGTTGCGACCCCTTTCTTCAATGGAGTGTCCTCAGAGATCACTGTGCCCACTTCAAAAAAGCCCCCCTTTTTTTCACTCGATAATATTTCTAAGGGGACAGAAAGCTTTCTTGCTAAACTCAAAGCCCTAAGATGCAACAAGGGGCGCTCTTCACAGGTTAACAGCTCCAAAGCTCCCTGGTAATCTATTTTTTTAATCTTCAGCGCTTGAGAATTTTTATGAGGATTTTCGTTAAAAAGAGACCCTACATCTTTAAAATAGCATACTTTTTCGGCCGAAAGTGCATGACATAGAGCCACGGCAGTCGTATCAGACCCCCCTCTGCCCAGAGTAGTCACCTCTTTATCTAGAGATACCCCCTGAAAACCAGCTATAACGACAGTTAAACCCTTGCTGAGCGCCTCTTCAATCCTCGCTGGGCGCACCTCGAGAATTTTAGCATCTGTAAAATCTTTAGTTGTTAAGATTCCAGACTGACTTCCTGTAAAAGAGACGGCTTCAACATTAGCGTCGATCAGCGCCATTGTCAAAAGAGTCATACTAATTCTCTCCCCTACAGAAACCAGAAGGTCTAACTCCCTTTTTTGGGGGTTTGGAACTACGGAATAAGCAAGGTTTAATAAAGTGTCAGTGGTATTTCCCATAGCGCTGACAACAACAATCACCTGGTATCCGTTTTGGATGTAGCAGATAATGATATCTTTAATTTTATGGATTTCCTCAACAGAACTGAGGGATTTCCCCCCAAATTTTAAGACAATTCTCGGGCGCATAGTAAACCTTTTAAAGGGTAGCAAATGTGTTGATTTTTATTACAGAAGGTTGTTAGACTTGTCAACAAAACGTAAAAACCCTAGGAGAACCCTTTAACATGTCCACTAAACAACACAGTGCCTGGATCCAAGATGAGAGCAAAATTCTTGACGAGGAAAATTTCAGCGCTTCTGATCGCGAACTATTCAATAAATTTATCAAAGGTGCGCATACCGATGATACCACAGCCGTGAGCACCATGGTCCCAGGACAAGTCCTCAAAGGGCGTATCGTTCTGGTAACTAAAGATTTTGTTATTGTGGATGTAGGGCTAAAATCTGAGGGGCTTATCCCGCTCGGCGAATTCGAAGATCCTAACGAGATCATCATCGGTGGTGAAGTCGAGGTCCTCTTAGATCAAACAGAGGGTGACAACGGTCAAATCGTAGTCTCCAGAGAAAAAGCGATTAAGCTTCGTCGTTGGGAGTACATTGTTAACCATTGCGAAGAAGGCTCTATCGTAAAAGGTAAGGTCACACGCAAGGTTAAAGGTGGCTTGATGGTGGATATCGGCGTTGAGGCGTTCCTCCCCGGTTCCCAAATCGACAATAAACGCATCAAAACTGTAGACGAATTCCTTGATAAAGTTTTTGAGGTGAAAATCCTTAAGATCAACATCGACAGAAAGAATATCGTTGTTTCGCGTAGAGAAATCATTGAAGATGAGCGCGTTTCTAAGAAAGCTGAGATGCTTGATGACATTCAACCGGGTGACATCCGTATCGGCGTTGTTAAAAACATCACCGACTTCGGCGCCTTCTTGGATCTTGATGGTATCGACGGACTTTTACACATTACAGATATGGCTTGGAAGCGTGTTCGCCACCCATCCGAACTTGTACAGCTAGGTGACGAAGTGGAAGTCATGATCCTGAGTGTAGATAAGGACAAAGGGCGTGTTGCTCTCGGTCTTAAGCAAAAAGATCACAACCCCTGGGATGAGATCGAGGCGAAGTACCCCATCGGAACACGCGTCCGTGGTAAAATCGTTAACCTCGTACCTTACGGAGCTTTCATCGAGCTTGAAGCTGGAATTGAGGGTTTAATCCACGTATCAGAAATGTCATGGGTTAAAAACGTGACCGATCCTAGCCAAGTCGTCAACCGTGGTGATGAAGTTGAAGCGATCGTTCTCTCTATCCAAAAAGATGAAGGAAAAATCTCTTTAGGTATCAAGCAAACGGAAGAAAATCCCTGGGACAATGTCGATGACCGTTACCAAGTAGGTAAATCGGTAAAAGTTGAAATCCGCAACCTAACCAACTACGGTGCTTTTGTTGAGCTCGAGCCTGGTGTCGATGGATTGATTCACATCTCTGACCTCAGCTGGATCAAAAAAGTTTCCCACCCATCAGAAGTGCTCAAAAAAGGGGACTATGTTGAGGCGGTGATCCTTTCTGTCGATAAAGAAAGCAAAAAAATCACTCTTGGCGTAAAACAACTTACAGACAACCCCTGGCAGTCGATCGAAGATACGATGCCTGTAGGTAGCGTAGTGCGTGGTAAAGTCACAAAAATTACCGCATTTGGCGCGTTCGTTGAGCTTGCTAACGGAATCGAAGGGCTTGTACACGTATCAGAACTCTCTGACCGTCCTTTCAACAAAATTGAAGACGTTGTCCGCGTAGGTGCTGATGTAGAAGCTAAAGTGATCAAAATTGATCGTGAACACAAAAAAATCTCCCTTTCAATCAAAGAACATGAACTCGGCTCAACAAAAACTAGCCGCGATGCAATTGTTCTTGATGGTAAAAAACGATAATTAGGGCAACCGATGAATAAAGAGCTTATTGCCATATTTGAGTATCTCGAGAGAGAAAAAGGGATCAAACGCGATGTGATCATCAAGGCTATCGAAGAGTCCCTTACAATCGCAGCGCGCAAAAAGAACAAAGGCGTCAATAACGTAGTTGTTGAGGTCAATCCTAAAACCGGTTCTATTGTCGCTATCGCACACAAAGAGGTTGTTGACCACGTAGAGTACCCGGAAGAGGAAATCCTACTCAAAGACGCACAAGCTCTTGACGCAAAGGTCAAGATTGGCGACTGGATCGACATCGAGGTTACCCCTGAAGATTTCGGGCGGATTGCTGCGCAAACCGCTCGTCAAGTGATCTCTCAAAAACTGCGCGGAGCAGAAAAAGAGGTTATTTACGAGGAATTTCGTCATAGAGCTGGAGAGATTATCTCCGGTTCTATTCGTAGAATCTCGAAAGGTGGAACCCTCATCGTAGATCTTGGAAAGGTCGAGGCTCTTTTACCTACCCGTTTCTACCCAAAAGGGGAAACCTACGCTGTGGGAGATAAAGTTCTAGCCCTTCTTTTAGAAGTGCAGGATACCGAAAGTGGTGGAGCCGAGGTGATCTTATCTCGTAGCCACCCCGATTTCGTTGTTGCCCTTTTGCAACAAGAGGTTCCCGAACTAGCCGAAGGAGTTATCCAGATCCGTAAAATCGTTCGCGATGCGGGATTCCGTACTAAAATCGCTTTAGTCTCCTCAGATATGAAATTAGATCCTGTAGGTGCTTGTGTCGGAGTACGTGGAAGCCGTATCAAAAACGTCTTGCGTGAACTCGGTCATGAGAAAATAGACCTCTTTCCCTGGAGCGAAAATCCGGTACAACTCCTCAAAAACGCCCTCTCTCCCTGCGATATTCGTCGCATCGATGAGACCGAAGAAGGCGATTTTGTGATCGTTGTTGCCGATGAATCTTACCCCTCAGCACTCGGCAGACGTGGAGCT
>CAYFOX010000017.1:0-1087 GCA_964344875.1 uncultured bacterium | reverse complement strand
TCTCACCGCTGACCTCCTTGAAAGACGACTTGAAATCTTCAAGGAATCTGAATTTGAGCGTGGCGCTTATGAAGAGCAAAGAAGACTTGCCCTTTCAGAGGAGCCCATACTCGATTCCCCTCTCACCGACCTGCAAGGAGTCAACCAGCTCGTAATTGATGCGTATATCCAAGTCGGTCTGGACACAATGAGAAAAATTTTACAAAAGAATGCTGCGGAGATCTCTCGCGAAACTGGCTTAAGCCTAGAGATTGTCGAGGACACTATCGACCGCATTCGTAAGCACGTAGGAAGTTCGATTGGCTAAGAATCTAAAGATTAACGTTAAAAATAGTCAACTCAGTCAAGTTCTTAAGGGGATTCGTCAAAAAAAAGGCGAATCTGCTGAACTTGCGACTAAAGACAGTGAGATTGAGGCCAAAACGGTCGAATCTCCGGTAACGGAAAAACCAGCACCAAAAAAAGTTTCTCGAGCAAAAAAACCTGTAGCTCCTGAAGCTAAGGAGACACCTGTTGCTTTCGATGAGCCCGCTATCGAAAAGACAAAACCCATAATTGAATCTCATCCTAAAGAAGAACGTCTTTCAAAGATTGAAAAAGAAATCTTCAAAGAAGAGGTTTTGGATAAATCATTTGAGGATGAAGTGCCTACAAAAACAGAAAAACCTGCGTCTTCATTTGAACAAAGACCGCAGCGTTCTATTGAACCCCAACAACGAACAACTCGTCCCAGCTTTTCCTCTGAGAGAATTTCTAAACCGTCTGGTTTCCAACCCAAAAGCATGAGCTTTGAAAAGCCAGCTGAGGGATACCAGCGCTCTAGTTACAGTGCGGGACCGCGAAACAATACCAACGATCAGCCTGTTTCCGGACGCACAGAACCCCGCTTCACCTCCTCTTACTCCACAGAGCGTCGTTACCAACCCTCCTCTTCGGCAGACATCCAACCAGATCAAACCTCTAAGGCAGCTGATCAAACCCCCTCTCAGTCTACCGAAAGACGCCCATATCCACCTCGTGAAGGGCAAGAAAGAAGACCTTATCCTCCAAGAGAGGGTGGTGAGCGTGGCTCCTACCCACCTCGTGA
>CAYFOX010000016.1:12363-15594 GCA_964344875.1 uncultured bacterium | reverse complement strand
AAAACCAAAACTTATTTACAAGGAGAAACTAACTTTTATACGCATAAGCAACAACCCAAAGTTCCTACCAAATAGGGGCATTTTTTTGCACCCTCGTGTCTTACCCGATTATAATATAATATCTTACGATTTCATATACAAATATTAAAAAAAAGTATATAATGTATTATATTAATTAAGAGCGGTACTTATGAGCGGAAACTATGCACCTTTAGCTAGTCATATTCAAGAACTTAAAGATCTATTTGAGGATAATATTCTTTTTCGAAAACAGGTGTAGAGGTTGAACGTTGTGCCGAATCTCCCCTTAGCGAGCTCGGGGAACAAAATCCCGTGCGCCAAGAACTTTTCGAAAAATTTTCTAGCGTAAGAAAAGTCCATTTTGCATCTAAAAAGGCTTTTTTAGATCAAATTTCCTCCAAACGCCTTGAAATCTCAGGTGATAGCAATGTCAGTGGCGGCATGAAAATCAAAAAAAAACATATCGGCTTTTCCCTGGCGCCCGTAAAAGACTATAAAGCTACCATCCCAACCCAAAATGATTCTGCATTTACACTAACGAATCGCTATTTCCGCAACAGCCTATTCAACGGCAGCTCCTACGTACAAGAAGGGAAAACTATTACGATCAAAGATGCCTGTTCGTCCTGCTGGGATAGGACCGATCATGAAATCCCCTCCTGGCGTGTAACGGAGACTGAAAAAGGGAAATCCATTTTTTATGCTGGAAGACCCGATACTCAAGAAAGAGCAAAGATTCAGGGTGTAGACATCTTCCTGAACGAAATAAGAACCGGTCAGAGTAAGGGATTTAAACCTTTAGAAAATGGAACAATAGAGGTTCACTACGTTGTCAACTCTCTAACAAATCCCACTGAAGGTCTTTCCAAGTGGAGAGAAAAACTAGGAGCTGGTCAGTCTCTTGATGAGAGAAAATCGCTCAAATGGGAAAAGGATTCTCTAAAAGCGCTTAGAGATTCAAATGAACCCATTAGTGTCACGTATAATGGACAAAACTATCAAATCCTTTTGCGGCCGATGCACACCCATCATACTGTCAGCTGTATGGGCACTTACAACACCTTAGGCGACAAGGGAAGAAAGTTAGAAAATACGATCAATACAGATTCGTACAGCCAGCTTAAAAACCTGTTTATCCAGAGAAAAGGGACATTTTCAAGACAAATCGAAACTATCGGCGACGAGATTGTTCAAAGGCTTGGTGATGGAAAAAACAGCACAAGTGTACCTGTGCATATTCGCCTTGCGATGGTGGACATGTTGGGTAAAATCCTCGAGGTCCCCATAGTACACCACTGTAAAAGTGTTGTAGATAGAACCTCTGGAGGTGGGGCAGTTTCGGTTGCTAATCAGATTGTTTATGAGGATCTTCTTCACGACAATCCAACGTTTGTCGGGACGTTTGAACAGATCATCGCATCGGATTGCTACAAAAATCTTTTTCTTAAAGGGCTCCAGAGTCAGTATAGCGTATCTGCAGATCTTCGCTCCGCCGTCGACCCTAATGGGGAGTTAAACACCAAAAGGGTTCTTCCAGGGTTTATGTGGCACTCTTTGCCAGAAGTCCAAGCGCACGGATTTATTCCCTTGATTCCAGAGGCGGGACTTAAAAACTTTTCTATGATCCGTAAAGTTGCAAACTACTTTATGCAATGGATTGTTTGCATTCTTCAATGCACTATTTTTCTTGTACCTACTTTATGGCTAGGTTTACCTATTATCAAACCCACATGGATAAAATTAGATAAAGTACTCGATTTAGAATCTGACCTGTTATCAGAAGGGGGCACAAGACCTCTTTTAGAAGGGCCCGCTAACGAGAGTGTAAAAAAACTCCTCAAAAAAGGGGCTGATGAGGGCAAAAAGCTTTTAAAAGGAAAAGCTTTACCTCTTATCGACCAGCTGAGCGATAAAGCGCGCGAAGCTCTATTTCCCGACGAAACAAATGTTCGTACTGACTAAGAAATTGCAAGCTAATTAAATTGGAGGGTGACATGCATCAAAATGTCCCCCTCCTCTTTTGTTTGAAGCGATTCCATAGGGTTTAATAAAAAAAGGGTCTCCCCTTTTTTCCAGGAAATTGCGGGGCTGTTGGTAAGGTGCCAATCCTTGGGGCAGAAAATCTCTAATGGGGATCGATTATTTTGATCTTGCAACCACTCAAGAGATAAAATTTTTGTATCGGGATCAAAACTAAAATGGATTAGCTCTCCCGGTATTCTTTGTGGGTAGGGTCTATAAAATGGGGTTAGGTCATTTTCTTCCCCCTCTTTATAAATAGAAAAATTCTCAAAATTCCAAGCATCCCCTTTAGGAGAATAGTGCCAAAAAGTGGTCGAAAGTTTTAATTTTTCCAAAAGGGTAAACAGCCTAGCAAAACATTTTTTTCGATCCATCAAAGGAATATCACGCGAAAAACCGGTTTCCGATAGAAGAGATGGTACAGGGTGGCTTGAGAGCATCCGAAGCTCTTCTTCCATTTTTTTTAAGATGTAGGAGGATCTGCCCCAAACTACTCTCTTTTCCAAGTGGGAATAGGTTAAATTTGAAAGAAACTTTTTTAAATAAAAGGCTATTCCCTCATACCAGTGAAAAGAGAAAACTGTATTTCTTAAAAGGCTTTCAGGCAGGCTTGGAATATTTTCCCCCACTAAACCCTCAATAAACAAGAGATAATCGGGATGCACTTTGTTTAGTCGTAGTTTGAGCTTTTCGACAAAAGGGAGATAAAAATCTCTTTGAAAGTCAAAAGGGAAATCTCTAAATGTAAAGTAGTAGGGGTTCAAAAGGTGGAATCTCCCCTTTTCTTGTGCATAGACACCCTCTTTTTCAAAAGGGCATCCGTTTCTAAATATGCTAAGACCTTTGGGATTTAATTGAGTAGTCCCTGTCTGAAACAGGCCCATCCATTTTCTCTCAAACACATCTACTTCACAACTCAAACCCGCACCGATCTTCAAAGAATCGGCGTATTTTGGGGAGGGGCCAAGAGGGTTTTCGGGGCGCTCGTATAGATTTTTTCCAATCAAACCCGCGCTGGGCTCGTTCATGGTGTTACACCCTATCACAAAAGGGTTTTCTTTAAGCCTCTCCATCAAATAGCAGACCGCTTCTATATAGTGACTTTGGAGAAATTCCTGGATATTTTTTTTTCCCACAAAAAATGAGGGAGTGAATGTCTCCCCTCCAAAAAAAAGGGTGAACATGGTT
>CAYFOX010000016.1:7464-12353 GCA_964344875.1 uncultured bacterium | reverse complement strand
ATTCTATTGTAATTGAAATACCAGGCAAGGTGCAGGTATTCGGGGTTGTGTTTTTCAAGAAGATGGGTATCTACAAGGGCATCCGCCTCAAAAAGTCGTTTTAAATCCAATCCGGCAGCTTCCAAAGCCCATCGAGGAGCACCGCTGCCTAAAAGATAACGTGAAAACAGATCTTGATGCATATCGATTACTACATAAATGCCCCTTTCACCAGCTAATCGGCAAAAATCGGCTACGTAGGCAATATACTCCTCATCAAACAAAGAGGGTCCTTTGCCCTCAAGTGCTTCCCATGTTGTGAGAAACCGGATGTGGTTCATCCCTAAATCTCGAATTCTATCGAGATGCTCCTTTGCCTCCTCTAACGGAAAAGGGCGATTGACAAACGAACCGTCTTTTAACGAAGGGTACTTGGAGATTCCTGATACATTAACCCCTCTTAAAAGGAGCTCCCTACCGTTTTCATCAAAGAATTTTTTCCCTTTTGTGGTGATGGATAAAAAAATGAACGGAATCAAAAGTAGGCTCTGTAGAATCATGAAATCTTACGCTATTTAAATTGTAACTTTATCCGGTGTTGGTAAACCGAAGCATCGGGATAGAATTCGATCTTACTCTCCTCCTTTAATATTTGGAACTGTCCCAATGTAAATACTCCCGATACATATTCTAATGAGGGGGGAATCCAAATCCGCACAGGACTTAAAGAGGAGTCTTTAAACCAAAATCGTAACAGGAAGCTCTTTCGAAACGGGTCGTAAGTCTGGTGGGTGACATATCCAGGCAAAAGCTCCACATGGGGGGATAAAAAAGGGGCGTAATCATTTTTTTCCCCCTCTTGATAGATCGTAAAATTCTCATGATTCCAAAGATCCCCTTTTGGTGCGTACTGCCATACAAAGTAGCTTAAATCGAGTGTATCCATCGCACTCAATGTTCTATGAAAAGCTCTTATACGCTGTCTAGACCCGTCCTCAAAAAGAAAGCGGCCCACATCCCGTGTGACACCCGTTTCAGTGACGACGGTTGGCGCATCCTTGCCTAACCTTTTTTTGTTTTCCAAATCAATATGTTTGAAATCCTCTAAAACCGCACGGCTCACCTTATAAGGGAACCCTAAACGCAATTTTTTGAAAAAAATACTGTAATGCAAAAGAGGTATGTATTGCTTGAACACCATGGTAAAAGGTTCATAATAATGAATCGAAGCGACAAGATTTTTTAAAGCATCTTCAGCTAAAAAAGGGGCAAGCTCCCCTACACCCTGCTCAATAAAAAAAGACCATTTTGGGTATTTTTTCCCGATTTTTTCCCCAATTGACAAAATAAAAGGGCGGTAAAAGTGTTGCTCGAAAGAGCCTTTTTTCCCTTTTTTGAAATAATTGGGCTCCAATAGTTCGGGATAACCTTCACTATTGATTCTATAGACCCCATGCTCTTGCCAAATACATCTTTTTTTCCATATGGGGATCTGATGTGGATTGAGTATCCTCTTTTCTTTTTCTTTTTTTCTAAAATATGAAAATTTGATGAATGGGACCGATTGGGGAAGACCAGCCCCTATTAGAATCGATTGATAGGGTGAAGGGGTAATCCCCAAATCCAGAAACATATGCGATTCTTTCAAAACCGATCCTATCAAACCAGGATTCGGCTCGTTCATCGTGTTAAAACCGATGATCCAGGGATTTGAAGAGATTTTTTCTAGGAGTCTATCCAAAGCTTTTATGTAGTGGTCTTGCAAAAAATCCTGAATATTTTGCCCATCTACCTCGAGCTTTGGCGCAAAAGTTTTTCCTCCAAAAAAAAGGGTAAACATTGTTTGACAGGCGATACGCCTATAGGCATTAAACCAATTGAGATGCTTAAGCTCTTTTTCTTGGTGGTGCTCGGGATGAATGACTGCATCCGCTTTGACAACCTTGCTCAGATTGATACCAGCCGCTTCTATTGCCCATGCAGGAGCTCCACTGCCGAAAAAATAACGGGAAAAAAGATCTTGGTGCATATCGATAAGGATATAGAACCCGTAGGAACCCGCTTTTTTGAGAAATCGATCGACAAAATCTAAATATTCCTCATCATATTTCTTAGGTCCTGCTCGTTCAATAGCATCCCAGGTGACAATAAAACGAATGGCGTTGAATCCCAATTCTTTCAAACGAGAGAAATGGGAATCGGACTCTTCCACAGAAAAAGGGATATTTATGTACGAGTTGGTTTGAGAATCGGGTGTTTTTGAGGCTCCCGAAAGGTTGATCCCTTTCAAGCGTACCCTTGCCCCCTCTTTGTCCCAGAAAAACCCCTCTTGAACCGTCAGCAAATATCACCCCAAAGGAATCGTGAGCAAAGGTGCATTCGATTTTGCATCGGTAGCCTGAAGATTATAGAGCTGTAGAAGCAAAACAAAAGTGCGTTTCGACTGGATATCACTTAGATCTATGTAGAACCAGAATCCTTTATAATGGACTTTAACAAAGGATTCTTTTGGTTTGGTTTTAGAAATTTTTACCTGCATAAGACCATGTAGTACCTCCTGCCAGTCAAAAGGTTTTCCGTCCAAGCGATAGGTTAAATTTACCCATCCTTTGTCGTAATGCTCCTGAGGAATCTCCACGCCAAAGGCAAGATGGTACATCATGGTTAAAACCGATCGGGGAAGAATTCCTATTTCATTAAACTGGTTGATTTCAATATCCAAACGGATTCTGTAACGCCCTTTTTCCTTTTTTCCGTAAGGCAAAAGATACATCAACTCTTCAGTGTTAGGATTGTCGATTGGAACGGAAATTTCCAGTGCATTCGCGGTTAAAGTTTCTGTATCCGCAATATTTTTCTTTTTTGTCTCTAATCCAAGCGTCAATTCATCAATATCCTGGAAATATTTCAATAACTCGCACAGTCTTCCGAAACGGCGATACTTGGGGGGGATATCGGCAAAAGGGCCATTACGGGCGTTTGAAAGCTCATCGATGTTTTGAATGGTCAATCTAAAAACTCTGTCAACATCCCATCCGGAGTAGATAAGCTGCACAATATTCATGAGGTCAATCGGCTTCATCATGTGTCGAATGAAATCAGCCCCCTCAAGAGGAGCATATTGGATTGTAGGTATGCTTGACCAGGAGACTTCCCCTCCCAGCGTTGTAGGGTTATCAATCGAAAATCCAGGAATAGGAAAAAGGGCCGAAGCTTTTGTTGTTTCAGAAAATTGAGAGGTGATATTAGCCACATCCAAAAAGAAGGGAAAATCACCATAACGCAAACGTACAAGATTCAGAAGCATCTGTTCATTATTGGTTTCCTGAATCAATACGTTATAAGAATTTCGACCGGCACTACCCGTCATTGCACTTCTCGAAGAGACGTTACATCCAAGTAAAACGATGAAAATGAGTGTGTTGCGCCACATAACGCCCTTCTAAAGATTTTAACCATTTTTGTACATACCAGAAAAACTGATACTGCAATTTATTTCAGATTTATTGAAAAAAACGTTATGCTCTACTGTTTATGGAATGGTGGATTTTTCCCCTTATAGGGGCCTTTGGAGGCTTTTTGGCGGGCCTAGGAGGACTTGGAGGGGGGATTATTATTTCTCCTCTTTTAATCTTGACTCTTCAAGACCCTTTGCAGGCGGTTGCTACCTCTCTTGCCTCAATGACAGTTCCTACGTCTATATCAGCCTATTTACATATCAAACAAAACTCAGTCGATTTTTCCACTTTCAGAAAAATGTTTCCGGGGGTTTTGATAGGAAGTTTTTTGGGGGCCTATATTGCAAAAGAGGTCAACCAGGAATTTTTAAGAAACTTTTTCGGTGTTTTCATCCTACTGATCTCGATTTTTTTTCTGATCGGTGTGCGCAAAATCCCCTCGGGTTCAAAAAAAATGCAGCGATCCGGAGAACTCTTCCTTTTTGGTCTTGGCTGTGCTAGCCTCGCCTCATTTTTAGGTATCGGAGGAGGGGTCATTGCAACAATTTACTATTTTCTATCTGGCATCTCAATCAAAAAGATGCTTGGGTTGACCGCAATGGTTTCTATGAGCATCTCTTTCATAGGGGTACTTCCCCTCTTGAAGCAAGTCAATTACATTTGTTTTCTTAGCATCATACCTATGGGCGCACTTTTTTCCTATTTAGGCTTCAAAGTCGCTAAAAGAATTGAGGGAGAAGTGCTCGAAAAAATTCTTGGGATTTTTCTTTTCAGTTTGGGAATAGTACTGCTTACCCCTATCCTTAGAAGAGCTTTTTAGGAAAAAAGGATACGCACATCTTTTGCAGGGACTGTAAAAAAGCTTTGAGATTGCGGTGTTAGCAATATTTCGGGTATTTTTCGGATCAGCCGTATAAGAGAAATACGCCGTATAAGCAGGCTTTTTTCATAGAATATTTTCTCATAGCGAAGTTTGTATAGGTCCTGATGACGACAAACCTGATCCACCTCTTGTGCGCTACATTCAGAGGTATAGACATCCTCAATTCTTATTGTCCAACGGTAGCGCCCCACTTCATAGCAATAGGCTCCGTTAGGTAACGGCAAATCAATGACACGTATCAAAGTAGAAAAAGCTTTTCCCTTGCATTTTCCCGATTTCTTGTAAGCCATTTGCCAACACGAAGCAATCTTTTGCAGGGAAAGTTGAGCAGATACCATGGGCATTCTTTTGTTTTCTTTAAAGATAGTTTAATAATACCTTAACAATAAAGCAAGGAATTTTTTTAAGATAAGAATAGATATGTTTGCCCAAGATCTGTTTAACTTTATATCAAGAAAAAATGCTAAGATAAGACCTCTTAAAAAAAGAGGTCTTAAAATCATTCGAGAATTTGGAGTTGTTGCGCTTTTTGCGCCAAAAGATGAGCCAGTTTGGGCACAAGAGGAATC
>CAYFOX010000016.1:2556-7454 GCA_964344875.1 uncultured bacterium | reverse complement strand
AGATGGTTTGGCCCCCTATTTTCACTTAATGATTTCGCTAATTCCAAAAACAGTTTTGAGGGGATCATTTTCAATCGATTCTGACTTGCCATCAATCCCATAGCTGGGAAAATGTAGAGGTTATTCGCTTGCGTTCCATGATATATTTTCCCTTTATATTCAACGGGGCTAAAGGGGCTGCCTGATGCAAAAAGGGCTTTACCGTCAGAATACTCTATAGCCTGCTGTAGCGTGCATTCAGCTTTGCTTGTAGGATTGGATAGAGCCATGATGATAGGTCTTTTTGCCAGTCTTGTCATCTCCTCAATCACCTGTTTGTCGAAAATGCCCGGTTGCATGGAGGCACCTATCAAAATTGTGGGTTTGAAGGTCTTGAGCATTTCCATAAGATCTTTTGTTGCTGCAAAATCTTTTGCATACGGCTTGAGATCAGCGATAAGCCCTTCGCGTGATTTTGTTACCAGCCCTTTTGAATCGACAAGAGCTATGTGGTCTACCGCTCTAGATTTTGCTATCCCGTTTTCCTCAAGATAATCGACAACTAGCTCAGCTATCCCTAAATTAGCTGAGCCGGCTCCGATGAATAGAATCCTCTCGTCCTCTAATTTAGACCCCTTTTCTTTGACAGCCGAAAGTAGACATGCCATGGTGACACCCGCGGTGCCCTGTATGTCATCATTGAAGGAGACGATCGTATTTTGGTATTTTTTCAAAAGATTGCGCGCGTTGTCTTTTGCGAAATCCTCCCACTGCAACAATACATGGGGCAAGGTCTTTTTTACCGTCCTAACAAACCGGTCAACAAAAGACTCATACTCTTCCCCTTTAAGGCGTTGCTTTTTTATCCCCATGTAATGGGGATGGGCTAGATAATCGGGGTTATTTGTCCCTACATCAAGAACAATCGGCAAGGTCTTTTGGATATCTATACCGCCGAAGAGGGAATATAGGAGGGTTTTTCCCATAGATATTCCCATTCCTCCAACTCCCAAGTCCCCCAAACCTAAAATCCGCTCCCCATCTGTCACGACTATTACCTCAACTTGGGGCATCTTTTTTAGCGTTTCTTCCAGGGAATCAATGGTTTCCTCGCTCACAAAGATCCCTCGGAAACGGTTCATTATGACTGAAAAATTCTGACAAGCAGCTCCAATGGTTGGTGTATAAACGATGGGCAACACCTCATGAATGTGACTTTTTGCAAAATCGGTAAATAAATGGGTATCCTCTTCAATCATTTTGTTTAAATAGATGAATTTATCTAGTGGGTCTTGTATGCGTGTAAACTGCAAATACCTACGTTGAAGCTCTTGATCGCGCGTCTGATTTTGATATCCAAATGGTTGGAAAATCGACCGATTCAGTCCCATATCTTGCCTTGAATAGTTTTAAACGTTGATTTTTCCCTGAGAAAGTTTTGGCTTTCAGGTGTTCAATTGCGGTTGCATACTAGCAAAAAAATGATTTCAAGCGTTAGAAAAACAAACCGTCTAACTGATCGAGCTGTTGCCTAGGGTAACGAAGATTTAGGTTCTAGGGAAGGAACGTGCCTAAATCGGGTGGTAACAGCTGTAATCCATATCATAAAGACGGCCATCGTTACATAGTCAATCCAAAAAATGGGCAAAATCAGAATAGCCAAAGAGGCAATCGCTTTTGCACTCCTATAAAGGAAAACATCGATCACCGCTTTAGCTTTGAATTTCTGATCGATACCCAAAGGGATATAAAGCATCTCCTTGACTACGCCAAAAATCGAATAGTCGAGCGCCTTAATGGAGCCATAGGTGAAAGCGATCAGGCCAAAAGAGGGCAAAAAGAGGAAACTTAAAAGGGCGCTGGCTAAAAAAACGGGTATACTTAAATGACATCTTTTCAATCCGATCAATTCTATGAGAAAAAAGGAGCCAAAAAGCTGTAATAAAACGTTCATAATATTGACTAACCCAAAAAACCAGCCAAAGTAGGCGGTGCGTTCATTGGTTGTTGTGAGATGTTGGGAGACATAAATATTAAACTGGTAGTCAAGTAGAGTAGAAGCGGCTTGCATAGCGACAACGATCAAAAGTATGAATCGCAAAAGCGAAGAGGATTTGATTAGAGAGATCCCCTCAAAAAAGTCCGAAACCCTATTTTGTGAGAATGCAATCGTCTCTACTTGATCGATTCTTTGCCTTGCTCGCATCAAAAAATAGTAGGCCAACAAAAGAAATAAGAAAAAGGGCAAAGAGAAATAAAGGAGCTTTTCGGTTCCCACACGCATAGCCAAAAATCCTGGAATCATGCTTGCAAGCATAGAGCCCAATCCGCCAAATCCAAAAAATAGGCCGTACAAGTATCTTGCTTTTGCAAGATGGACTGTGGAATTTATCACAGACCAAAGCTGCTGAAACATCAGCATTATATAGATGTCTTTCCAGATGTAAAAAAAGAAGGGCCAAGCCCGAAAATCATGAACATAAGAGGCTGTTGAGACATTCACAATTGCTCCAGCCAAAACGGTCAAAAACAGCATCCTAAAACAGCCTATTTTGACAACTATCCAAACGTAAGGAAAAAAAGGGACCCCAAATGCCTCCATAAATAGTGCATGTGCTACGGGCTTTGTGATCGAAGCTTCCGCAGTGATGAGAAAACTAGAGAGCATTGCAAGGATAATGAAGAAGAATTCAAAACCTTTATATTTTTGTATTTCTTCTTTTAATGCGGTCCACATGTCTTTTTTGCCTCAGTTTTGGATGCTTTCAAATAATTCCTTCTGATCGGTATAGATCCAGAACATCTCTTCCTCTTGGTACCGCACTTTTTGCCCCTCCAAAAAAGTCATGCCAGTCTGTGTGGGGACGTCAATCCATACGTTTTTGTTGTTTTCATAAATTTTTTTCACTTCAGCAAGTTTGTCGATGGAGCATTTGTAAGCTTGGACCCGAAATTGCGGATCCTGAATAGCTTTTTCCTCCTCCGGAAAATCTTGAAGGGAAGCAAATATATGATGGTCGTTGATTTTCATAAAGGTTTCCAAATCGTCTAAAGCGCCCTGCTGCATAAGGATCTGTTTGACAACTTTTGCGTAATGGAAAGCATATGACCGCACCCTCCGGTGTTGATACAGCCTCTCATGCATCCAATGGCGAGCAAGCAAAAGGGCTTCCACTGAAGGTAGACCCGATGCGCTGATCCCTAATCTATTCTCCTGGTCGAGTCGGACCGAGCGCACCAGTTGATAAAGGTCAATTTTTCCGTAACTCAACCCCGAGAAAAGCGAATCACGAAGAAGATAGTCAATCCTGTCGGCACCAAAATGGGGATCTGCGATTAGCTGACTTAAGAAATAGGGCTCTGTTGGCTCCCCCAAAGCGATCGAACGCACCAATTGGGAGACCTCTCTAATTTCTTTGTTATAGATCTTAGCCACCTCTGAAAAAATCGGATCCCAGAAGGCTGAGGCAAATGTTTTATGAACCATCACCTCATGCTTAGGTAAAAAAAGTTCTACTGTATGGGAAAGAGGATAGTGCCCCACGTCATGTAAAAGTGCCCCAAGCCTAACGGCTTGTCTGTAGAAAGCCCAATTTTCTTTTTCCGCTTCCACAATTGCCAACTGATCAAATAGCAAGGTAGCAACGTGCATCACCCCGATGGAGTGGGAGAAACGGGTATGTGTCACCCCGGGATAAACATGAAAAGCGGGGCCACACTGGTAGATATGGACGAGGCGAACCATAAAAGGGTGGGCTAGAAGCTGCTCCTCTATGGAGTTGAAAGGGATAAAGTTGTGTACCGGGTCAAAAATTTGCATCGTTTCCAATTGTATCGCTTCCCCGTATTATTCGACTCTATGAAAATAAGTTTTACTATTAAGTAGAAGCTTTTGTTTTAAAAGTCCCAAAAAAAGACCAAAAGGCGCTTAATAAAAGTGTTAAAAAATAGCTTAAAAACCAAGTTATTAAGGGATAATGGAGGCCAGAGAAGGTGAAAAGAAGCCAGACAGAACCATAAGAGAGCAAAAGTAAAAGGGCGTTTTTTGCAAGCATTAATGGGATGATCGTGGATGAGGGAACCCCAAAAAACCTAAGGTTTAAAATTCCGGTTAAAGAGCACCTATAGACCGAGGCAAATAAAAAATTCAAAACAAGAAATAGAGTTGCAAAAAAGGCTCCCCCTTGCAATCCAAACTTTTGCATGAGGGGCGATTCCCTATACAAAGCCCAGCCAAGACTCTTTAAAACCTCATTTTTTGTAATCGGTTTAAGGATCTCTTTTTTCAAGCTCACCCCTTTTTGTAAAGTCGTAGCAAAGTAGACTTTACTAGCTGCCGTGTAGGTTTTTGGATCTATAACTCCAAGGAGCACACTCGTTTGAATTTTTTTGGCATGCTCAAGCTTCACAAAAGAGCTGGAGGTCGCATCGGTTAAAACTTGAAGTCTGGGTTCCCCCTCCTCTTTTAGAGTTTTAAGGATGAAACTTTCGAGCTTGGAATTTCCTTGCGATTCAATGAAGCTTTGAAGATCTTCGTTATTGACCTCAAATAAAACCATACCGCTAGTTGCCTGTATGAAAGAAGAGGCTATTTGCCTTGAGGTGCGAAAAAAATGCACCTGATCCATGAATAAAACAAAAACTGCAACAAAAAGGGCATGAAACACCCATTTTAATGCACTATTATCCTGAATTGATTTTGTTAACATGAGATAATCCCCCGTCAATTTTAAAACAAATAGCCGAAAACACGATGAAAATGGGCACACTTTCTACGTGTTTATTTAGGTTACCCTAAATCCTTTTTTTTGAAAAAATGAATCCCAAAAATTAGTTACTAGGATAAAAACATTTCCAAGAAACGGGTAAAATTTTTAGAGTAAAATAAAAATCTATCGTCACTCGCGCATCATTTTAAG
>CAYFOX010000016.1:0-2546 GCA_964344875.1 uncultured bacterium | reverse complement strand
GGAAGAAGATTTCAAAAAAGAAAAAAAGATTGTGAAAAAACTTTTAGAAGATGCCAAAAATGAGGCTCATAGAGAAAAGGTTTTGCTAGATGACCATGGAGATACCATTGTGGGGAATCGTTTAGGAAAGCCCAATTTTGATTTTGAAATTGAAGAAGAAAAAAAGAGCGACTAAGATCGCTCTTTTTTTGACAAAATTGCCCTGCGTTAGAGGTGAAAATTCTATTAGGAACCCAAATTACCTAATTGATTTAGATAATTCTGAAGCATACTGGCAAAGCCTGTCGAGGTAATACTTATCGATTGACCAGGAAGATCCAAAGTTAAACTAGCGCTTCCAAAAAAAGGATTACTTGCGTAAGCTTGAGCAACCTTATTTAAAGCGGTAAAAAAAGTCACAAGAGGTTGCATTTTTTGTTTTAGAGCGCATAGTTTCTCTTGATCCTCCGGAGAGGAGAGATTCCCTAGCGTAAAATGGTAATCCTCATCAGACATATTTTTCGCTTTCAAATGTTCCAAAATATTGGCAAAAACCCCGTTTTTACAGGCAGAATCAAAATTTCTGGTAAATGCGTTAGCGGTATGGCTCCATGTATTTGGATCACTATCTGCATCATATGGACCACCGGGAGCCGTATCTCCGAATACAGGTGGCAACTCCAACTGAGAATTGGTATCATAAAAATTACACTGACCAGTCCAGTAAACATTCCGCCCTGTATCAAGATTATATCTAAAAAATTGGACGTTATTGATTATGTGTTCTCCTGAGTTTATGCTACTCAGAAGAGCCTGATAGTCCCCCTGATCTCCGTTGTCTAGCAATCCATTTAGGTAGTCCTCATATTTGTTTTGAGCTTGTTGCGCTGCATAATCAATGCAGGTGGAATCCGGACTAAACCCGTTGTAGGCCCCTAGACAGGTTAGGTAACTTTTGATGTATGAATCTGACATAAAATAACCTCTTTTTTCTCACTCAAAATACTAATTAAATGTTTTCTCCCGTATAACCTAAGTTGCTAGATTATTAAGGTCATTTATGCGATCGACAAGCATTTTTGCAAATTCGGAAGAAGAGAGGGCTAATGATTGACCAGGAAGGTCCAAAGAGACATTCTGACATGCAGACGGATTACTCCTAACAGCTTGTGCGCTCTTTTGTAAGGCGGTGAAAAAGGTAACTAGAGGTCGAATTTTTTCTCTTACTGCGCATAATTTTTCTTGATCCGCCGGCGAGGTGAGGTTTCCAAGGGTAGAATGATAGTCATCATCTGATAATCCTCCGCTTAGTTGCTCTAGCACGCTATTTCCAGCTAGCTTTTCAAGTGAGTTGAAAAATTGGGCTGTGAAGTTATTAGAGGTATGTGGAGTATCACTAGTAGGATCGCTATCCTGATAACTACCTAAATATGTATCCCAATTTGGTGGTAGGTCTAAATGGGAATTATTATCCGAAAAATCCATATATTTTGTTACGAATATATCCCTTCCTCCCGCATCATGAATCTCTAGATAACTACACGTAATCGTTTGGGACTGTCCATAACTATCTTGCAAGGTCTGTAGATCACCAGAGCCTTTGGTAAAATTTTTGAGATAATTTTCAAAATTCTGTTGAGCTTGTTGCGCTGCGTAATCAATGCAGGTGGAATCCGGAGTAAACCCGTTGTAGGCCTCTTGACAGGTTCGGTAACTTTTGATGTATGAATCTGACATAACATAAACCCCTTTTTTACTAGGGAACGAGCTCCACCCGTCCTTAATAATTATTTTACAGTAAATTTATTAAAAATTCAATAAATATTTTTAAAATAAATGGGTGATGGTTGCTAGGGAAAAGAACACAACCAACTAAAGTTTAATGATTTAAAAAATGCGCATAATGCTCTAACTCATGCCTAATCAAACACAAAAGAGGAATGAAGAGATTCCCTGCTTAGAAAGTTCTCAGGGGCATGTTAAAAGGTCTTAGTGATCGATACACTGGCCCCTAACCCCTTTTGGGATCTGTCGGCGAAAGGATCTTTTGAGTCTTGGATTCCCCGGTTGGGGTTTATGGTTCTTGCATTCAGCTCAACGCCCGTGTCCAAAAATACTTGGAAAGTATTTCCATCCCTAAGTTTGAGTTCATAACCTACTGTTCCTAATAGAGATACCTCTTTTTTCTGATTGAGAATATCTTTGGACAGGTCCTTTTTTGCACTTTGACCGTAAGTGGTTTTCAAGCCTAAAACTAAGTGCTTGTAATCTTATGCTTAAAACGGTAACATCCACCCCCTTTAAAGCCGGTTTCTCGAACAGGTGTTTTTGTTGGTTTTTGACCATTTTGGATAGGTTTAGCTTTAAAAACAAATGAGTGATTTTTTGCACCAAGCTCCACCCCGTCACCCTCTTCATCGCTGAAATAGCGATAAGAGGCATAACCAGAGGGTTCATTTTTGGGTAAATCTTCCTTTGTCAAAAGGCGCCCCAGACTAAAAAGCACGATGATAAACCGCATGAATACCTTCATTTTGCCGTTCATTATGTCTGAAATTATCTAACAA
>CAYFOX010000015.1:4557-15894 GCA_964344875.1 uncultured bacterium | reverse complement strand
ATTACAGACCTTACCCCTCGCATCCATGATGTCAAATCTCGCGTCCATGAACTTTCGAGGTTTCTTTGACTTGGCTCATAAAAAAGAGCGTCTTGTAGAATTAGACGAGGAGATGAAATCTTCCGCCTTTTGGGAGGACCAGGAGTTAGCAAGGAAAAAAATTTCTGAAGCTAATACCTTAAAGGATTGGGTGCAACCTCTCAACGGGATGCAATCGCTAATTGAGTATTTAGAAACCTTCTATCCCGAGGCCAAGATCTCTAAGGAAGAGAGTTTGATTCAAGAGATGGAAGAGGAGCTGACTCAATGTGAGAGGGAGCTTCGATCTTTAGAGTTAAAAAGAATGCTCTCTTCAGAACTTGATCCGAAGTGGTGCACGCTTGAGATAAACGCTGGAGCTGGAGGAACCGAGTCCTGTGATTGGGTCTCCATGTTGGCTAGAATGTATGAGCGCTGGTTTCAAAAAAGGGGTTGGAAAGTTCAAGTTCTCGATAGGCTTGAGGGGGAGGTAGCCGGATTGAAACACATCCAATTCCAAATTGAAGCTCCCTACGGTTACGGCTATTGCAAGGCAGAAAAAGGGGTCCACCGACTTGTAAGGATCTCCCCTTTTGATGCATCGGGAAGACGCCATACAAGTTTTGCCTCTGTAGAGGTGGCCCCTGTGCTAGATGAGGAGATTCCTATTGAGGTAAAACCCGATGATATTCGAGTGGATACTTATAGAGCTTCCGGGGCTGGAGGGCAGCATGTGAATAAAACCGATTCAGCCGTGCGCATTACCCATTTGAAAACGGGGATAGTGGTCTCTTCGCAACAAGAGCGTAGCCAAATTCAAAACCGAGAACGTTGTTTCAAAATGCTTAAAGACCGACTCTATGAACTTGAGGTAGCTAAAAAAGAAGCGGCCCTTAAAAACATTAGCGGTGAGCAGCTGATTAATGGCTGGGGTTCGCAGATACGAAGCTACGTTCTTCAGCCCTATCAAATGTGCAAAGATCTGAGAACAGATTATGAAACCGCGGATGTTGAGGGGGTTCTTGACGGGGATCTGGATCCGTTTGTGGAGTCTTATCTAAAAAATAAGGGATCTTGATAATGTTTCATGATATCACTAAACTGAGTCCATTTGATATCCGCTATTTTGAGGAAAAAGATGCACCTATTCTTAAAAGCCACTTGCTTAATCCGCATGTGCAGAAATGGTTTCCTTTATCATCAGAAATAGATGTGGATCTTTTTACCCGTAACTGGGTAAATTTTGCGAAGCATCGCACGGCCATAACTGCTCTTTGGGATCAGCAACCAATAGGTTTTGGTTCTATTTTCCTTCTTCCCTATAAAAAAGTAGCTATTCATACTATGGCTTATCTTCTTGTGGATCCTGCTTTCCAAAGAAAAGGGGTAGGAACCTCTCTTATGAGAAACTTGATTCACTTAAGCCGTGATTTCAGGATCATCGAAAAAGTCCAATGTGAAATTTACCAGGGGTGCGCCCTTGAGGGGATTTTAAAAAGACTCTCGTTTGAGAAGGCGTTTACCCAAGAAGGTTTTGTCCGTTTTTCAGAATTTGAAACTAGAGCGAGGATAATTTTTGAAAGATCCAATCAAATTGAGGTATGAGGTCTCTTTAGAGGACCAAATTCCTATTTTAGCCTCCTGGCTAAGCGATCCCCAAATTCTCAGATGGTTCCCGATGGTGAATCAGCTTGAGATCGAGGATGCCTCCAAGATCTGGATCGGCTATTTCGGAAAAACTTTTGGGTCGGCTTTTACCGTTTGGGAGGGGGAGCAGGTTGTTGGCTTTTTCAATTTCTATCTTTCGCCTATAGAAAAACTCAGACATCAGACTCTATTTTCCATCATTGTCCATCCCGAAAAAAGGGGTCGGGGAATAGGTAGGCAGATTTTGCAAGAATTAAAAAAACGGGCAAAAAACGATTTCGGAATCTCGTTACTCCATTTGGAAGTGTATAGAGAAAACCCCGCTAGGAAACTCTACTTAGAGGAGGGTTTTGAGGAGTATGGTGTTCACGTCAATTTTTTGAAAGAAGAGGATGGGACCTACAGAGATAAAATTTTAATGCAACAATGGTTATAGACGATGGCAGGCCATAGCAAGTGGGCGAATATTAAACGCCGTAAAGAAAAAGTGGACGCAAAAAGGGGAAAAATTTTTTCACGTGTTGCAAAAGAGATTATTACCGCTGTGAAGCAGGGGGGTAGCCCGGATCCGCGAATGAATGCCCGTTTAAAAACGGCTATAGACCGAGCAAAAGAGGTGAATTTTCCCCAAGATAACATAGATCGAAATATCAAAAAAGCGAGCTCGTCTGATCAGGGAGAGTACTTTTCTCTGACTTATGAGCTTTATGGTCATGGAGGTGTCGGGATTGTTGTGGAGATTTTGACCGATAACAAAAATCGGACCTCTTCAGATATGCGCATCGCTACAAATAAAAGGGGGGGGAGTATCGCAACCCCTGGAAGCGTCCTTTTTCAATTTGATAGAAAAGGGGTGATTCGGGTGATGAAAAGTGCTATTGAGGAGGAGAAGCTTTTCATGATTGCCCTTGAAGTAGGAGTTGATGAGATAGAGTCGAGCGATGAGGAGTTTATTTTATTCACTCATGTAGATGATCTTTTAGAGATTAAAGAAAAGCTCTCCCATCAAGGCATTTCAATTCTCCAAGCCGAGTTAGAACAGATACCAAAAACCCTAGTTGAGGTCGATGAGGAGAATCGGAAAAAAAATGAGGATCTGATTGACTGGATCGAAAATTTAGACGATGTGGATGCTGTTTTTACGAATATGGCGTAAAAAGAGCAGAATCGATTGACAAACATAGTTTCTATTCGCTAGGAGAAAGTTGATGCAATCTCATATGGAATTAAACTAGATGAATAAACTGCAGCAGGTCGATTCTCTACTGGAAGAACTTCTTGAAAAAGTTCTATCGTCACAAAACGAAGAAGGGTATTTTGTATATCCTCTTGAGTGTGATTCTACGATTACCAGTGAAACGATCCTTTTGATGCATGCAATCAATTCCATAGATCATGAGCTTGAGAAAAGGCTTGTGCAGTATCTAAAAAGGACTCTGGTAGACAACGGATGGAATCGCTACCCTGGGGGCCCTTACGATCTAAGCGCATCAATTAAAGCCTACTATGCGCTTAAATGTGCCCAAGAATCACCCCAATTACCCTACATGCAAGGGATCGCCAACAAGATTCGGCTTCATGGTGGATTGAGGGCAGCGAATGTTTTTACAAGATACACCCTTGTGCAATTTGGACAGCTTGATAAGAGTGATGTCCCCTGGATGCCTGTAGAAATGAATCTTCAACCCCATTGGTCTCCATTTAGTGTGGAAAAATTCGCCTATTGGGCTAAAGCGGTCGTAGTTCCATTATCTATCGCGATGACAAGAAATTTCCGCGCTATAAACCCTCTTCAAATAGGTGTTGAGGAGCTTCTTGTAACTAAAAGCAACCCGTCTCCAAAGGGATTGAAAAGGCTTTTTTTTCTTCTCGATAAAGTCGGCCGCTCTTTAGAAATCTGGATTCCGCATAAGCTACGCAGTTTTGCAGAAAAAAAAGCTCTGGATTGGATCCTTACACATCACAATAAAGAGGATGGGTTGGGTGGAATCTATACAGCTATGGAATATGAGATCAAAGCTCTTTTGAGTTTAGGGTATTCTTTAGATCACCCTTTGGTTCAAAAAGCTCTAGAGGCTATTCGCAAATTAGAGGCGAGAGACGATGCTGTGAGCTTTATGCAACCCTGTGTATCGCCTGTTTGGGACACATCGATTGCGATGCATGCACTGCGCCATGTACTTGATCCAAATGCAGATGCTCTCCGAAAAGGGCTGGATTGGTTAAGTAAAAAACAGCTTATTGGTATAAACGGAGATTGGAGCCTTTCACGGCCCAATTTAAGGGGGGGTGGTTGGGCTTTTCAATACAACAACCCGTTTTATCCCGATTTAGATGATACAGCTATGTGTGCTTGGGCAAAGATTGCTGTAGACGAGAATCGGTATCAAAAAAATATAGAGGCTGCTCTGGAATGGCTTTTGGGAATGCAATCTAAAGAGGGGGGATTCGCCGCCTTTTCGATCGATCAAAACTATGATTACTTAAATCTTATCCCATTTGCAGACCATGGCGCACTTTTAGATCCACCAACAGAGGATGTCACTGGACGAGTCCTCGCCTTTTTTGGAGAGGTGCGTAGACGCACTTTTACAGGGGATAAAAAAATTCAAGATAAAGTAAAAAAGCAGCTAGAGGACTCTATATTAAAAGCGGTCGATTATCTTAAAAAAACGCAAAAAGAGGATGGATCCTGGTGGGGTCGATGGGGAACGAACTTCTTATACGGCACCTTTTCCGCTTTAAAAGGGTTAGCCCAAGTGGATCAAGACATGAATCAGCAGTGGATACAAAAGGGGATAGAATTTCTTATAAATCGTCAAAATCCTGATGGGGGTTGGGGGGAAACTTGTGATAGCTACACTAGCGGTAGATATCTCGCAACAAAAAGCTCTCTATTTCATACCAGTATTGTTTTGATTGCACTTATCTATTGTGGAAAATACTCCACAAAAGAGGTGGAAAGGGGTATAGATTTTTTACTGAGTAAAAAAGGCGATTGGAAGGATGAGCATTTTAATGCTCCTGGATTTCCCCGTATCTTTTACCTAAAATACCATGGCTATGAAATCCTATTCCCCCTTTGGGCTCTTGGCCTGTATCGGCAAAAAAAAGCCTAAATAGCTTCAGCGAGAAATTTTTGTAGGGGCGACATCCCCTTTAAATGGTTTGTAAAGCTGCACAAGTTTAGAAAAAAGATGCTCGGTAATCTCCTTAAGCATGCGATCTTTGTCTTCAATCGCAAGAAAAGGGGTAAAGTCAAAACGTTCCCCGATGGCTACTCGCAGATCACCCCCTTGAGTCCAACGCCTTTCCCCGAGCTCTTTTTGTATCGAAAGCGGGGGTGGGAGGATGTTGAAGCTTGAAATGGCAAGCGGGAAAATATGGGTCGGTTTTTTTGCTGTCTGGCTTAATAGTGTAAAAAGACCTACGCTACTAGGATCGAATGGAGTGAGCTGAACATCTCCATTCTGGTCAGGGCGATCTCTACCCCCACCAAGAGCCACATAGATGCATGCGCCACCATTATTTAAAATCTCTTTCATCTGTTTGATTGCTGAGAGATTATGCAGCCTTCGTTTCATTTCAATCTCTTTATCTTCACTTACGTACCTTTTTGCGTAGATGCAAAAAAGTCTTCGTCCGCGCGAAAAAGGGGCTGCTATTGGATCTGTTGTGACACGCTCTCCTGCAACGAAAAAAGTGTTTTTGAATAAATCCTTCACTAAAGGATCACAAGCGATGCTAAGAATTTGGGGCTCAAGTTCTGTTTGATGGTTGGCGGCAAAGATCACATTTTCCCCTTTATCTAACAGCTCTTTTACTGCCAAAAGATTATGAGGATGGATGAGTTCAGGCTCACCATGGATAAGAGGGCGTGCTAGCTCTAAACCCAGCTCATATAAAGCCGCATCCTCTTCTTTTGGTATATGAACAGATTGAAAAGGATAGGGGGAACTCAGTTGTGCAGTAACACTCTCGTATAACGAGAGCACCGTTTGCGTTGCATGCTCTGAAGAAATTCCTTTATTGAAACATATCTTTAAAAAGCAGTCGATAAATTCTAAAAAATTTGTTTTAAAAGGTTCTTTTAGATCTGCTTGTGTGATCATGTGATACAAAAAATTATTTTCTAGAGGCACTCGCGCTCCCTTTAGGTGTTTCTAAATGAAAATCATTCAGGTGCAGTTCGTTATTGGTTTTAAAAATAAGCTTTATCGACTCTTTTTTAGCAAATTTGTCCAAAAAGTCTTTATCTTCACCATCTAAATAACGGTCTAAATCGGGGTGGGTTGTTACCTCAACACTCCCTTTGACCCCATCCATGACGAGCTTTTTAATCGCCCTTTCTAATTCAATAGAAGCGGTTTCGTGGCTTTGGATGGTTCCTTGTCCGTTACAGTACGGGCAGGGGCACATTAGGGTTTGGATAAGCGATTCTTTGTTGCGCTGACGGGTCATCTCAACTAGACCAAATTCTGACATGCCTAAAACGGTGCACTTTGCAGAGTCTTCTAAAAGAGCGTCCTTAAGTGTCTCTAGAACCCTTTTTTGGTTCTTGCGCGAACGCATGTCAATGAAGTCGATGACGATAAGGCCGCCAACATTGCGAATACGGAGTTGGCGTGCGATTTCTAAGGCCGCATCTTTGTTGATCTGTACCAGTGCCTCCTCGACATCTTTTGTATCGATATCGCTAGTGCTGCGACCAGAATTGACGTCAACGGTTTGCATCGCTTCGGTGCGATCAAAATAGAGATAGGCACCGCTTTGTAACCAGATTTTTCTTTTTAGGGCCTTTTCGATCTCTTTGTCGACCCCAAACCGCTCAAACATCGAGAGTTTATCTCGGTAGTATTCGATCTTCAACGCCTGGTGATCCAAATGGCGCGAGTAGAGCTTTTTTAACTCGTTGTAGGTGGGATAATGATCGACCAAGACTCTCTCGTAGCCCTTATCCATCGCAGTAAGGAGCACTTTTTTGGTGATGTCCGACTCGCGATATAGGCAAGTTGAGCTTTTTGCTTTGTGGTAGTTTTCGATGATTTCATCAAAAGTATTGATAAGCTCTCTCACCTCGTCAATCAGCTGATCGGTAGTCGCTTTGGTACTTGCTGTACGACAAATAAGACCCATTTTGGAGGGGAGCTCGAATTTTTCGATGATTTCTTTGAGTCGATTACGTACCGGCTGTTCTTTGATTTTCCTTGATACGCCCCTAAGTGGAGAGTTGGGCAATAAAACAAGATAACGACCCGCAATAGATATGTTTGATGTTAAGCGCGCTCCCTTGGAGCCGATAGGGTCTTTGACGACCTGGACAAGGATATATTGGTCTAATTTGAAATGAGAGGAGATGTCCCCATCTTCGACAGCCTTTTCGCCTTTGAAGTCGAAGTCGATTTCAAACATTTCCTGTAACTTTTGGGAGTTTTCAATGACGTCAGAGATGTGGATGAAGCCGTTTTCGTTTTCATTGATGTCCACAAAAGCGGATTGGATGTTTTTGAGAATGTTGGTGACCTTACCCTTGTAAATATTACCAGAGATGAGTCTATTCTTTTTTCGCTCGATGTTGAGCTCGATAAGCTTTTTTTGATTCATGCGCGCAATACGCGTCTCTTTTGAATCTACGCTTACCATAATCTCTTTGGAATCTTTCATTGCAACGCCTGAAAAGAAATTTCTTTAGGAGGACTGCATTCATGAATGAGTTACCCTGGAAGGGTAAAAGATTCAAAAGGGCGAATCCTCTTTTATAAGGCTTTGGGATACAGCAAACGGCTTTTTAAAGGTAAGGGCTTCTACGAAAATACTCAATAAAAGTGATTATGCGGTCAGATAAAGGGTATTTATCGAAACACTTCTAAAAAAACCTGGGCGCTTCTCCCATACAAAAAAGACTAAGCAGTTTTGGCTTCTTTAAAAACGTTCTTTCCATTGTAATGGCCACAGGATAGACACATTCTGTGGGATTTTTTGTGTGCTTTGCAGTTAGGGCACTCAACTAATTGGACGGGCTTGAAAGCATGCTCGGTTCTTCTTTTGAGTGTTCTAGATTTAGACATGCGATTGCGTGGTACTGCCATGGTATACTCCAAAACTTTAAGTTAGACTATCGAAAGGGGATGAGGATAGTCTTTTACGCTTTAAAAAATTTTCTACTTCATTGCGCTCAATACAAGATCCGCTGTTACATTCGACAACATCGAAAGCTTCCACCAGGAAAAGGTTTCTTATGAGAGTGGTAAGGTCTACCTTATATCCCTTGATGTCATCGAGCGGCACCACCTCGCTTGCTTGAAAAACTTCAATCAAGGAGACAAGCATTTTATTGCAAATTCTGCAGGGGTTTTTTTGTTCACCCCGAATATCCGCTCGGACAAGAAGAGATTCATCCACTTTTTGAACCTCAAGCTTGTAATCGATTACGCTAAATTGTTTTGTCTCAGAGGGATCCAATGCGAGGCTTGCAGGCGGCAGTACCCCTTCTAAAGTACACTGCTCTCCACCTTCAAGATTTCTTAAATCGATTAGTACCTGTTCTGAGGACATAAAAACCTGTTCCCAGAGTATACCGACTTTCTAGATAAAATGAAAGACAAGATCTTAACATAGAGAAATCTCTTTTTTAGCCTTCTTTAAGGGTTCCACAGAAAGGGGTTTTTTCAACAATTTTTTGTACAATTTCCTGGTTTGTGTGAGGGGTGAGTATCTCGTGTTGCAAAAGAGAAAAAGGGATGGGCCGGGGTTTGTAAAGAGTTTTTTTCATCGCCGCGACAACCTCTTTGACGGTAGTGAAAGGGTGGATTAGCTCAATAAAAATCTCTCTATTAGTGAGTAGATTCGGTAGAGCAAAAAACGGCACCTGCATTTTGGCTAGTTTTGCAGCGATTGCATCTATTAGGGGGATTTTATACGTCACAACGGTGGGGATACTCAACAAAGCTAGCTCTAAAGTGATTGTACCCGAAGTGGCTAATGCCAACACTGTTTTGCCCAAGATTTTTTGATCGGGCATTTTCTCTACGGTTTCGATACCAGGTGCCAACTTTTCAATATCTTTTTTTAGCGTTGAGCAGGCGATACTTACAACGATTTTATAGGGAAATTTTTTAGCCGCTGCAAGCTGTAGGGGGAGATTCCGTTTAATTACCCTTTTTCTTGAACCAGGAAAAATAAGGAGAATATTTTGTTCAATGGGATCCTTTTTTACAGGTTGATAGGACTGAAAGGGGTGGCCAATCCACAAAGAGGGGAGTTTCGTATCTGAAAAAAGGGGGCTTTCGAATCGAAATAGGGGCAATAAAAGATCAAATGTATTTGCTATGCGCGGCTTTCTATGGGGTCTATAAGCCCATATGGGTGGGCAAACGGCGTGCACAAATTTCGCTTTACAACCCCTTTTTTTCAAATCCTCTACAAGAGGTAGGTGGAAAGAGGAGGAATCAATAGTTAAAACAAGATCAAAATCATTTTCGAGAATTCTTTTTTTGATCCTTTTTTGCATCTTCAGGATACGCCCAATAGAAAACACTACGTCCATAAGGCCCATAATCCTTAGTTTGTCAGAGGTTTCAAAAAGATGGATTCCCTCTTGAGGGAATGTGCTTGAGACAACCCCCTCAACGTACATATCGGGAAAAGCAGCCCTTAGGGGCTTTAAGAGACGTTGTAAAATCGCCTCTGCGCTTTGCTCTGTAGTAAGGACAAAAACTCTGAGAGGTTTTATCTCTTTAGGTGTTCGCTCATCCATTTTGCGCCCTCTAAAAATATGTGGTCCGGCGTTCCGTGCCCGTACATGCCGACGGAAGGGAAAACGTGGAGCTCGATAGGGATGTTTCTTTTTTGTTCTTTTGCTTTTAGGTGGAGCAATTCCTGATAGAGATGGAGTGTTTTTGATGTCGATACCCTCTCATCGTTATTGCCTATGGAAAAGTAGAGGGGGCAATCTTTCAAAAACGTAGCATGGTGGGATAGCTTATAGAAATCAAGAAAAGGGAAAGGGGGTTTAGGATCCTGCCAAAGCCAGGAGTACTCCAAATCTTGCATCGAAGAGAAGAGGGCTATAGGGACTGGCATCGCCCGTTGAATAGCTAAAAAAGCGGCTATGAAAGCTCCGCGAGATATCCCCATGAAGCCCAAAGGAGCCCTGGGGTCAAGATGTTGATCTATCCAAAAACTCACCTGTTGTAAAAAGGGGGACAAAAGATCGGTTTGTGTTTCAAACATCTCATGGGTCCAGCGTTGAACCCCTTCAAAAGAGGGGATCTCATCATTGTGTAAAGGCAAATCAAACGAAATCACTCGGATATGGTGCTGATTTAAAAAAACTGCAGGATGGCAAAGGGGAGGGCTCTCTAAAGCTTCCTTCGCTGTTGTGGTAAAAAAAATTACAGTGGGTTGAAGCTGTTGGGGACGAGAAGGTTCTAAAATACGAGGTTTAAGGGTCATTCTAGTACTTTTTAAGCGCTTTTTTCCAAGGTTCATGTACCGATTTTAAAAGGGGATTGTAAAGACTCTCCAAGTATAAAAAATCCACTGCTAAATGAAAATCGGAGATACGTGGAATTTTTACCCGCACAGGTTTTTGAGGTTGAGGACGCAGGCGAAATTGGCTCGTGAGTACCATAGCAAGAGTCCCCACAATTCTTTTTGGGATCTCTAGAAAAGGGGAAAAAAATTCTTCTATGATGAAATAGGCCTCATTTTCGATACGGCCTAAATGGAAGGGGGAGCCCTCTTTTTGTAAAATCTGAATATGTCGTTCAAAAATAGGGAATACAAGAGCAGTAAGCAAAACTACTCGATCAAATTTTTGAGAGGATTTTTTATGCACTTGATCGGCGATTTCCAAAAGGTCGAATACGATATTTTTTTCGGCGAGCTCGCAATAGGCGGAAAGGGTAGGGATGAGGTGCTGCAAAAGACCTGCATCTGTGAGTTTGTGGAAAAAGGGGTGGGCAAATCCCGATTCGAGCATGCGTAGTAATTCTTCCAAGACACGAGCTGGGGCACTCTTTAAAATTTCAGCTCGGCAGTCAAGTAGCGCCAGGTGCGCCTGGGGGCAAACATCCAGATTAAAACGGGCTTGAAACTTCACAAGGCGAATCATGCGCACCGGATCTTGTTTGAAGCGCACATGTGGTGTTCCGATCACGCGTAAAAATTTTTTTCTGGCATCATCAAAACCATGGACATAGTCGATTACGGTCTCATTCGAGGGATCAAAAAAGAGGCCATTGATGGTAAAATCGCGACGTAGGGCATCCTCTTCGGGTGAGCCAAACTCGTTGTCTCTGACGATAAGATCTTCGGTTTGTGGATCACCGCTACGGAAAGTCGAAACCTCGATGATTTTCTCGTCAAAACGGACATGCGCTAACCGAAAACGGCGCCCAATGATATAGCAATTTTTGAAAATTCCTCTAATCTCCTCCGGTCTTGCCGAAGTGGATACATCAAAGTCTTTTGGGGTTACGCCCATAAGGAGATCTCTTACCGAGCCCCCCACAAGGTAGGCGGTATGCCCTGCTTGCTGTAATTTTCTAATCACATACAAGGCATCCTTATCTATGCCCTCTATGGGAATGTTGTGATTTTCTTTTGTGTAGACCTGTTTCACGTTCTGCCGGGTTTATCCCCTTAAAAATAGATAAAAAATCTTTAACC
>CAYFOX010000015.1:0-4547 GCA_964344875.1 uncultured bacterium | reverse complement strand
GATTTAATTCATGCCATTTTTTTGATAACCGGCACTGCTGTGGGGGCCGGATTGATAGCTCTTCCTGTTGCAACCGCTGAAGCCGGAGTTTTAGGTTCCATTTTTTTATATGTAACCTGTTGGTTTTTGTCGGTTTGTTCGGGCCTTTTTTTTGTAGAAGGGCTCGCTTGGATGCAAAAAAAGGGGAATCTTTTATCGCTATCCAAAGAATTTTTGGGGTGGACGGGCTACTTAGTGGTAGGTTTTTTTTACGTTTTATTCTTTTATTCGCTTCTGATTGTCTATATTACAAGCTCAAGCTCTATCATTCAGTCCGCTCTTCCTTCCATTTTTCCCGTTTGGCTTGCGCCCATAGTGATTTCGATTATTATCGCACACATTGTCTATTTGGGGATAAGGGGGGTTAGTCGTGTGAATCTGCATTTAATGCTGGGTCTGGTCACGACTTTCATTGGGTTTTTATGGGTGGGTTCGGAGCAATTTAAATTTGAATTTCTTTACATGGGAAGCATAGTCCAATCATTAAGCGCTGTTCCTTTGGTTTTTACTGCATTTACCTACCAGGGAATCATCCCAAGCATCTATCATTTTCTTGAGAGGGATAAAAATCGAACCAAAACCTGTATTTGGATTGGTGCCACTATCCCCCTTGTGGGATACATCCTTTGGGATATTCTTATTAAGGGAGTGATCCCTCTGCATGGACCGGACAGCCTAGGGGAGGCTAAACTTTTAGGTCAATCTTTGATTGAACCTTTGAGTTACCTTTTGCCTGGATCCCCTGTAGAGGTATTAGGGGTATGGTTCGCCTTTTTCGCTCTTGTCACCTCTTTTTTGGGGGTTACTCTCTCTTTGGTAGATTTTCTTTTCGATGCCCTGGAATGGGATGATACGTCTAGTAATAGAACTTCGATTATTCTTTTAGTCATCATCCCGCCCACTCTATTCTCGATTTTAAATCCTAATATGTTCCTGTTTCTTTTAGGGGCTGTGGGGGCATTATTTTGTGCTGTGTTATTTTCTCTAATCCCTATCTTAATAGTTGCGAAGGGAAAATACGTGGATGGATATGAATCGGGTTCAAGGTATCTAACACACTGGGCTCCATTAATATTATTTTTTATAATGTGCTTTTTGGTTATTTTTCTGGAATTGAGTGACCTAGCCACAAGTTTCTTTTTATAAGAAATTTATTGATTTAAAAAGGCAACGTTCTTAATTGCGCTATAAATACCTAAACTGGCAAGAAGAGAATAATCAACCCTTTTAAAGCGTAAAAGGGGTGTTTTTGCCATTAAATGGCCCCAATTGTAAGGAAAGTATGCGATTCAAATTAGGAATCTTCCTTGTATTATCATTATTTCGTACCCTCGCAGCGGTTGAGCCGTTTGAGGTCGCGGAAAAACGGGCTAAACAAGAAAACAAACCCTTGATGATTTTCTTTATGGGCTCGGGCTGGTGCCACTGGTGCGAAGAGATGAAGAAAAAGATTCTCTCTAAGAGAGAATTTCTAAGAAATGTTGAAAACGATTTTATTGTTCTAGAGGTTGACTTTCCCCGCGGAATCGGGAAAAAAAAGAATGAGATGACCTATAAAAAAAGGTTTGGCATAGGCCGTTATCCTACAGTTGTTATTTATGATCCTAGAACAGATAAATTATTTAGAGAGTCTGGTTTTAGAGATATCTCACCAAAAGATTACGCTCTCCGCCTTAAAGAGAAGTTTTTTGAAAATGGATTTGAGGGGATACATATAGGTAAGGGGGGATCCTGGGGGACAAGCCCGAATAGAGATCTTGATGCAGTATCTAAAGATCAAATCACAAAGTCCGTAAGGTATAGCAAGGGACCAAAAGTTGATAATCGGGCTAAACAGGGGGAAGTAAAAAAACAAGACACCGATGGATTTGAACCCTCCACCAATAACCCTGTTTTTGAATGGATCCAAAAAAGCTTTGAAAAAGAGGCCGTGCAATCACCTGATGAATCGGCGTACAAATCGTATAAAAATGGATCAGCAACCACAAATGATAAGGCAACTGAGTTCTTAAAAGAGACTTATTTAAGATCAACTCGCAAAGAACCTGAGATCCGCTGGGAAAAATATCCTAGGGGAGTTGCAGCCAAAGGGAGAATGCTCAGTAAAAAAATCAAAAAAGTGGAGGCAAAACTTGTACGTATTGGATTTGGTGGCAGCTGGTGGGTATTCAAAACACGCTAACTCTTTCAAATCTCTTCTCTTAGAACTAGAAAAACAGAAGTAAGATCTTTTTTCTAATGAGTGTAAGGTGCAGGGTGTTTCCAGACTGAGGGTTTGAAGTTTTCTGGGTTTATCTCGTGTAAGAATCTTGATGGGGTGGTAGCAATAGTCTGCCCCATTTTTTTTCTCGAGGTAGCCATGGAGAGCGTTAGATATTCCATAGCCCTAGTGATGGCAACATAAAACAGGCGGCGCTCCTCCTCAAGACCCCCCTCTTTAAGGCTTTTTTCGTGGGGTAGAATGTGGTCTTCCAGCCCTATAAGAAAGCAGGCCCTAAACTCCAGTCCTTTGGCGCTGTGGAAGGTCAAAAGCTGTACAAGATCCTCTTTGGTAGAGTTATCTTGCCTCTGTAAGGCATCATGATCCAGGTGGGAATGAGCTAGAAAGTCTGAGAGAGTAGGTTCTGATTCGGCTGACTGATGACAATCCTCCTCATATCTTTCTATCATTTTTAACGTCTCCTGAACGTTTTCTATTTTAAAGTTCTCAGCTTTTTCAGTTTTGACCTCGTTTAAGATCATTTTTTTGTACTCTATTTGTTCCACCAGGTCGCTCATTACCCTAAAAGGGCTCTGCTTTGCCTCAAGCCTTAACGAGGCTTTTTCATAAAGATCCACAAAAGAGCTTACCCCTTCGACCGCTTTAGATGTTAATGAGGGGATTAGGGTTGTATCCTCTTTGATTTTTTGTAGTACATGCATTAAAGGGAGGTGATTTTCTCTTTGGAAACGGGTGATTTTTTCTAATGAGTCATGGGAAATTCCCCTGCGGGGTGTATTGATAATACGTAGAAGGGCCGTCTCATCTTTGGGATTGCTTAAAACGCGCATGTAGGCCAAAAGATCCTTTACCTCTCGCCTTTCGTAGAACTCCGTCCCTTGAACTATATGGTAGGGTATAGAACTGCGAGTATCCCCGTTTTCGTCCTTATACCTGGCTCGCATGAGGGCGAGCTCAATAGGTCTGGAAAGGATATTCGATCGGTAAAGAATCGCAAAGTCTTTCCATCGCAGTTTTTTTTGTTCTTTCAGTTCAAGAATTCTAAAAACTACGCCGTCAGCTTCGCTATTTTCGTCATCGCTTACAAAAACATGGAGCTCTTCACCCAAATTTTTTTCGGACCAGAGAGCTTTAGTGTGGCGCGTTTTATTATGCTGAATGACACTATTGGCAGCAGAGAGGATTCGGGGAGTAGAGCGATAATTTTGTTCAAGCTTGATAATAGTATCGTAAGAAAATTGCAAAATTTGATCCACTTTTGCACCTCGAAAAGCGTAAATAGATTGATCATCATCTCCAACAACGCAAAGGTTACGTTTCTTTGAGGCCAAAAGCTTAGCGAGTTCATCTTGCAGAGGGCTGGTATCTTGATACTCATCAATCATGATGTAACTGAATCTCTCCTGGTACTCCTCTAAAAGAGTTGGGTTTTCTTTAAATAAAGAGAGGCTCAGCTCGATCAGCCCATCAAAATCGACGGTATTGTAAGCACGCATGGAGCGTTTGAAAAGTTCAGGGAGATCTTTTAAAAGTTTGTCGTGCCATTTTTCCCCGGATTTTCCAAAGTCCATCGGGGAGATACGGGTTGTTTTTAGCGCCTCAAATGTAGAAGAGATGGAGGGGAGACGCCCCTCGAATTCCAGCTGCTCTCTGACAATATGCTCTACAATTCTTTTAGCCTCGGTTTCGTCCACCAAAGTAAAATTTTTTGTATACCCCAATCTGTGGATTTCTTTTCGTAGAAGCTGGTAACAGAAGCTATGAAATGTAGAAAGTTGCACCTGTTTAGCAATTGAAGGGGTAGCAATTTTTGCTAACCGATGACGCATCTCGAGAGCAGCTTTATTGGTAAAAGTGAGACCGAGTATTTTGGAGGGTAAGACCCCTTTTTGCTCAATAAGGTAAGCTATTCTTTGAATTAAAACAGAAGTTTTGCCACTACCGGCGCCGGCTAAAACCAAAACTTTGCCGTCGGTCGTCTCAACAGCTAGTTTTTGCTCTTTGTTGAGAAGTGTGGAAGCCATCTAGATCACTCTTAATGTCTAAGGTTGACTGTGGTTTTTTGAGGGGGCGAATATTTATCCAAATTCCCTCTGGTAGCGGGGTAAGTCGGAAGGCTTCACGAACGATTCTTTTGAATCGATTCCGTTCGTGAGCTTTCCCAAATCTTTTTGTTACAGTAATCCCATAACGGCTTTCCTCGGTCGAAAATCGGGCGTAGTCAATGATGATCCATTGCCCGAAATGGGACTGGGAATGGGACCGCAAATGGCGGTATTCCCCATTC
>CAYFOX010000014.1:5552-16698 GCA_964344875.1 uncultured bacterium | reverse complement strand
GTAAATAGAGTTTCCCCCTTTAGTTCCACTAGAATCTTGATCTGTGAGGGATATAACGCAAGATGAACAGGCTATAGTAGTGCACAACATGTATATTTAAGCTTTATTTTATTTCAAAAAATAAGGCATACAAATAAAATTTTTTACTTTACTATTTTGCAGCTTGATCACTCTTTAAAAATTCTAATATCCCTAATTCCCGATATCTTGAAAAACCATTTGAATATACAAAACATGTTAGCCCTTTAGTCTCTTCACCTTTCTGTGGCATATAATTCAAAAAAGCGCTAGAATCTCGAGGAAAGAATTCTAAGGTATTCAAAATGGCCAAAAAGAAAGCTGCCCGTCACACAATTCAATTAAGAAGTAGCGAATCTTCCCACATGTACTCTACCCAGAAGAATAAGAACAACACCACTGGTCGTGTAGAGTTAATGAAATTCGATCCTATTGTAAAAAAGCACGTAATGTATAAAGAGAGGAATTATTTTCTTTCAAAAAAAGCCTTTGTTTGCATTAAAGACAATTTTTCGTTATATCATTCCGAAAAAAGGGGAGATCTCCTCTTCCCTTATGTCTTTCATTTCTCTTTTTATCATCACCCTTGTCACCTGGCTCTCCCTCGTATTCCTATCCATTGCAGACGGAATCGAAAGGGGTTGGATTTACCGACTTACCTCAATACATGGACCCCTAAAAATTCTCCCCACAGAGAATTTTCACGAGTCTTACTATAGCAAAGTGGATCTGTATAAATACGACAGCAATTATAGAACCCTCTCTTTGAAAGAAAAAAAACTCTCTGCCTCCCCGATAGAGATCAATCCCCAGATTGATGAGGAGCTCCCCGATGATTTTCCCAAACCTTTGTTAGATGCCAACGGGCATCCCGTTGACCTGGTAAAAAAAATTTTCTCGATCCTAGATGACCTAAAAAAAGAAAACCTTATCCAACAAGCCGAGGAGTATGAGATTACGGGTGCTATGATGCGGTTAAAGGTCTTCTCGGAAAAGCAGCATGGCTACAACCTGATTTCCCAAGCCTCTTACATTATGTCCTACGATGCGACAACTCTCGCCTTGCTTCCGGAGCCTGTAACACAAAGAACCTCTTACATCCCCTTATACCTGCCTATGAGTTTTCAACAAATGGGCGCCAAAGTGCATGACGTGGGTCAACTAACTATCTACAATGGCTTTTCTACAGCCACTATTGAGGAGAATAACCCCTTTGAAGTAGTGGGCTTTTACGACGCGGGAACTTTACAGGTGGGACCGAAATGCCTCTTTGCCCCTTACTCATTTGTATCCAGACTGGCAAGCCTCGGGCAGATGGAATCATTAGACCCCATTTTGACAAGCGGTATCAGAATCCAATTACCAGAAAGCTCCTCAGCACCTTTATTAGCAAAAAAAATTGATGAAGCCTTAAAAAATGCAAACTTGGATTCCTACTTCAACGTTATTCCTTACACCGAATATGGGTTCGTGAAAGACATTCTCCTCTCTTTTCAAAGCGATCGCCTACTCTATAGTCTCATAGCAATCATTGTTCTTGTTGTGGCGGCAAGCAACATAGTTTCTGTACTACTGCTTATCGTTTACCAGTCTAGAAAGGAAATCGCCCTTTTTACCGCATTGGGTGCCAGCCCCGGATCGCTTAAAAGAATTTACGCGGGACTTGGGCTTGTCCTTGGCTCTTTTGGCTCTTTGTGCGGGCTTGGGCTTGCTTTTATCACCATGAAAAAACTCCCCTCCATTTTGCAAAACCTGCAGCTCTTCCACGGATATGAAAATCTTTTTTCCCACTCTATCCCCACAACACTAAGCCCTTTTTCTCTTACTGTTGTTCTGATCGGCACGCCCCTTATTGCCTGGATTGCCGGGCTGATCCCTGCCACCAAAGCGACAAGGTATAAACCTAGTGAACTCTTGAGGTCTTTGTGATTTTAGTAGCAGAAAACCTGGAAAAAAGTTTTGAGGATCGAAAACTGTTTAGCGAAGTAAATCTCACTATCGACGAGGGAAAAAAGATTGCCATCGTTGGCCCTTCCGGAAGCGGCAAAACAACTTTACTGAATATCCTAGGTCTCCTTGAGTCACCGGATGCAGGGAGGGTAAAGCTAGCAGGAGAGACTGTACATACACACTCCCATAAAGTACGCAACCAGCAAATAGGTTTTATTTTCCAATTTCATTACCTCAATCCCGAATTGACTGTTTTTGAAAATCTCGAGCTCCCCAGATTAATCAAAGGGGAAAGGCTTTCGAAAAACGAGGCGTTTACTCTTCTACAAAAGGTGCAACTTGAGGATAAATTAGACTCTTTGGCGAAAGTTTTGAGCGGGGGGCAAAAACAAAGGGTTGCTTTCGCAAGAGCTCTTGTTAACAACCCTAAAATACTTTTCGCCGATGAGCCTACAGGTCAGTTGGATCAAGATTTAGCGTCTCAGATGATGGAGCTTTTACTCTCTCTTCCCCAGGCAGTTGTTATGGTTACCCACGACCGCAATTTTGCACTTAAGATGCAAGAGCGCTATGAACTAATCAACCATCGACTCCAATCATGGTAGTCCACTTTATAGCATTAGCCACTCTAGCGACAGCCCTCCGTTTTGATAGAACCAAAGCTTTTTGGATAGCCCTTTGTTTAGGCCTTTTTTTTGACCTTCTTCATCTGAGTACACCTCTGGGCTTTTATCTATTTTTGTGCGCTTTCATGACTATGTTGATGAGTCTGGCTAAGCCCTATTTCCATTCATTGAAAGGGGTTCTGATTGTTCCGCCCATCTTCGTTTTCTTGTTTCTTTTCTCCCTTCTGGAGTGCACCTTGGTGGGTTTCTTAGCGCACCCGTTTGAAGATCTTTTTTTAGGGCCAGCTTTAGATTGCGGGGTTTTTTTGGTATTACGATTTGCTAGTCTAAAAATTTCTCCTTTTTTTCAAAGAGATTCCCTCCCCCTTTTTGGTTGGAAAAAAAATCGCTTCTTTTCGCCAAAAAATCCTTTTTTTCGTAAGGTGAGTCAGGAAGAGGTAAAAAGATCCAACTTTTCTTTTTTGTCCTCATCGAACATAAAAGAGCGTGCCAAAAAACCAGCTATTCAAGAGGAAAAATTATGAAACCGTCCAGACTCGAATTAGCGAAACAACTGTCTCTTGAAGCGGGTAAATTTGCTTTTTCACACTTTAATGAAGTGCATCAAGTTCAATACAAAGATGTTCTAGGCACCGACCCAGTCACCGATGTGGACCACGCATGTGAAAAAATAATCGTAGAGGCAATCCAACAGCATTATCCCGATGATGGAATCATTGGAGAAGAGGGGGGGGCGTACAACACAAACACTAAGAACTTCTGGGTGATTGATCCTCTTGACGGAACCCAAAATTTTACCCATCACTTACCTCTATATTGTGTTTCTATTTGCTATGTGGAACAAGCTAAACCCCAGATAGGGGTGATTTATGTCCCCCACTTTCAAGAGCTGTTCGTGGCCTCAAGGGGAAAAGGGGTTACCTTAAACGATAAGCCTATTAAGGTTTCCAATGAGATGGAAAATTTCAGCCGCCATTTTGGAACCTCAGCGCTCTCTTTAGCCTGGGTGGCGTGTGGCCGACTCTCCTATTACAAAGCACATGAGATCTTCCCCTGGGATTTTGCCGCCGGCGCCCTTATCGTAGAGGAGGCAGGTGGTGAAGCGTGCACCATGGAAAATACCCCCCTAGCTTTTTTTCAGCCTCAGTCAATTTTTGCTTCAAACAAGCAACTCAAACAGAAACATTTTGAAGGGCTGAAATGACGCTTCTTTTAGACGGTAGAGCTGCAAGCCGTTCCCTTAGGGCAAAACTCCAAGTCGACAGAACAAAACCTCCCCACGTGGTTTTTGTCCTTGTTGGGAATCACCCCTCTTCGCTCTCCTATATCTCGATCAAGAAAAAAAGCTGTGAAGAGGTTTTTATCCAATCTTCCATTTGCCATTTAGCAGAGGATGTCTCTGAAAGACAGCTTTTGGAAACTATCTACCGATGGAATGCTCAGGATGGCGTGGATGGAATTTTAGTGCAGTTGCCACTACCCAGCCACATTTGCCAAAAAAAGATCTTCGAAGCGATAGATCCTAAAAAAGACGTCGACTGCTTGCATCCCTACAACCTGGGTCGTCTGGCCTTGGGCGACACATCGGGTCTGCTACCTTGTACTCCCCTAGGTATTTTGGAGCTCATGCGATTTTATCAACTTGATCTCATGCAAAAAGAGGTTTGTATTCTTGGCAGGAGTTCTATAGTAGGTCGCCCTCTCTCTCTTTTACTCTCTCAAAAATCGACGATAGATGCGACAGTGACTTTATGCCACCAAGGGACTAAAGATCTATTTTTTCATACCAAAAGGGCCGACATTTTGGTTGCCGCCATCGGTAGACCCGAATTTATCAAACAAGAGCATATAAAAGAGGGTGCCATCGTTATCGATGTGGGGATTACCCGTCAAAATGATCGGCTCATCGGCGACGTCGATTTTTTGAGCGTACAACAAAAAGCAAGTGCCATAACTCCTGTCCCCGGTGGTGTAGGGCCGATGACTGTTTATGCATTGCTTCAAAATACGATAAAAGCACATAAACAAAGAAAAGCAACCGTTTAGAACAAAGCTGGTCCCCCTTGACGAAAAAAAACAGTGACAATCCCTTAGAATTAGAGAAAAGCTTCGCGATCCAAGCTCCCCATTTAAAAGCTGAAATGCAACAATGTCTTGAGTTGATCAGAACCTTTTTAGAAAAAAAGGGGCGCGATGCGTTTCAACTACACGATCTCAGCAAATCTTTTCGCCTACCCAATAAGCTCAGAGTGATTTTATCCCTTTTTGTCGAGGAGCTAACCCGAGAGGGTTATCTTAGTAAAAATTCAGATGTCTACCATTTGAACGGCCATAAATCGCCCCTGAGTGAGTCGACAGAAAATGTGGGAAAAATCTCAATCCACCAAAGCGGTTTTGGATTCGTCAGTTTAAAAGAGTATGATGTTTTTATCCCAAAACATCTTATCTTGAACGCGATGGATCAAGATATAGTTGAAGTGGAGATTCTCTCTTTGGAGGGGCGTAATAAAAAAGGGCCCGAGGGGAAAGTTAACCGCGTTGTAAAAAGGACGAGAGCTACTATTTTAGGGACTGTTGTAGAGATCAAACCGGGAGCTTTAAGTGTACGAGCCTCTTTACAAGGCGAAAGTGAGTTGGCACATGTACCGCTCCCAACAACACCTGTAGAGGTAGGAGATAGAATCCTGTTGGAGGTTCACTCCCTGCGCAACCAGCTCCATCTCACATTCGAGAGAAAGCTTGGCTCCATATTTGATCCTTTAAAAGATCTTGAGGCGATAAAAGAGGAGTATACCCTTCCGAAAGAGTTTCCCGAGGAGGCTCTTAGTGAGGCCCGTGCGTTTGGAGCAGAAGTTGTCAAATCTCATCACCTCGAACGAAAAGATCTTACCGATCTTTTTACGATCACAATCGATCCGAAAACAGCCAAAGATTTCGATGATGCCCTTTCGATCCAAAAGACCAAGAAAGGATATAAGCTTTTTGTCCACGTAGCCGATGCCTCCTACTATGTCAAAAAGGGGTCCCATCTTGATTTAGAGGCGATCCAAAGAAAAAACTCTACCTATCTTGTAGGCACTTGCATTCCGATGCTACCCCATGTCCTCTCAGACAATCTTTGTAGTCTTAAGGAGGGTGTTGATCGCTTGGCTGTCACTATAGAAATGGATCTTAACAGCAAAGGGCAACTCGAGCACCACCAGATCTATCGCAGCATTATCAAAAGCAATCATCGCCTCTCTTATGAGCAGGCATATGAAATCATGCATGAGCCTAAAGACTCGTTTCTTAAAGAGCAGCTCCAGCTCATGAGGGAATTGGCGCTTCATCTCAAGGGGTTAAAAAATGAAAGAGGTTCGGTCGATCTCTCTTTAAGTGAGCTTGTGTGGAGACTTGGTGAGGATGGCGTCCCCAGCGGATTTGAGATCAGCCACTACGATATTACCCACCAGCTGGTAGAAGAGTTTATGCTCAAAGCAAATGAGGTGATCGCTACAGAACTCAAAAACCGCGATGTGGCATTGATCTATCGGGTACATGAGCCCCCCTCTCCTGAAACCATGATGGAATTTAAAAATTTCTGTGTGCGCCTAGGTGTACTTGTTCCTCAAGAATTCGGTCCTAAAGAGCTTAGTCAAATTTTTCAAGCACACAAGGAATCGGCTTTTATTTCTGAACTCTCGTCAAGGTACATTCGCAGTATGCGTTTGGCCACCTATTCTACCGACAAGGTGGGCCATCATGGGCTTATGTTGGAAAATTACACCCATTTCACCAGTCCGATCCGCAGATATGTGGACATCATCATCCACCGACTTATTTTCAATGAGGAGTATACGCAAGAAGAGCTCGATGAGATTGCCAAAAGCTCTTCAGAAAAAGAGCGCCATAGTGCAAGAGCCGAAATGAGCTATCTGATGCTCAAAAAAGTCCGTTATTTAGAGAGAAAACATAGAAAAGAGCCAGAAAAGATCTACAAGGCTACAGTGACTAGAGTCAAGCCGTACGGGATTGTCTTTGAGGTGAAAGATTTCGGTGTAGAGGGCTTTTTGCATATCTCCAAATTAGGAAATGATTACTTTGAATTCCATCCAAAAAAAGAAAAAATCACAGGATCGAAGTCGATGCGAACATTTGAGCTTGGCCATCAATTCCAAGTTCAAATAGAATCGGTGAATCTCTTGTTTCAAGAGATCTTTTGGAGAATGAGTACATAGTATTTATGAAAAAATACTTTATCACAGGAATGATCATCCTTTTGCCTTTGGCGGTGACCGTCGGGCTGGTCGCTTTTATTGTGCGACTTTTGACAAACCCTTTTGTCGGCTGGGTCAAAAATTTTCTCCAGATGCACCAGTTGCAACCGGGAAAGTTTTTTTTCTTAAGTCAAGACCAGGTTATCCTAGTTTCAGCTCAAGCGCTCATTCTTTTTACCCTGTTTATTTTTACCCTCTTTTTAGGGATGATCACACGTTGGTTCTTCATCAAATCGATGATTGAGTTTTTTGATTCATTACTACTTAAAATTCCCCTGGTAAACAAGATTTATAAGACCACTCAGGAGATTATACGCACCCTTTTTTCAAGCGATAAAAACTCTTTTAAGGAAGTAGTGCTCGCCCCTTTTCCAAATAAAGAGACATTCACCTTGGGTTTAGTTTCGAGAGATGCTCCTAAATATTGTTCAAAAGCTACCCAAAAAGAACTGGTGACTGTTTTCGTGATGACCGCCCCTAATCCAACAACCGGGTACTTGATGATGTTTGCGCGGGAAGATCTCATACCGATTGATATGAAAATTGAGGATGCCGTCAAATATATCATCTCTTGCGGTATCCTGATACCCGAACCCCCATCTAAAGGAAATGCATGAGACAGTCTTTTATTACAGGCTTTCTTTTACTGATTCCCCTAGCCATCACTTTTTGGATTGTGAAAATTTTTTTTGATCTTCTCTCAGAACCTTTGCTAGCCGTGATTTCTCCATCGATCGACCTGATTAACGAGAGGTGGGATCACCCTCATATTTTACAGTTTATAGCTCGGATTTGTTCTATACTGATCCTTTTCTCTAGCATCTTGGTGATTGGATTTATTGGGGAACACCTTTTAGAGGGTTGGCTGCATCGTGCAATTGATGCTGTTATCTCTAGGATGCCTGGTATCAAAACGGTGCATAAAGTCGTCAAAGAGGTATTGAAACAGTTTACCAGCAGCGCCCAGTCCCCGCTTGAAAAACCCTCCATCATCCCCTATATCCCCCACAGCAGTTATATCATCACCTCGCAACTTCCCCATGTCCCTTTAAAAATCAAGGAGCGTATTCCGGGGTTTAAAGCCTACTATCTCCCCACGTCCCCGCAGCCCCTGCATGGAATTCTCCTTTTTTCCAAAGAGGGTAAAGAACTTGAGACAAACTCCGAGGAAATGATAAAGTTTATTATTTCCTGTGGTGTAATTTCATGAATGTTACCCTTTTTTCTTTAGAAAAAAAATCTGATGCTACGCAACGAATTGTGTCCATTTGTAAAAAAGCTGTAGAGAAAAAAATTTTTTTACAAATTATCTGCCCTCAGGAAAAAACAATCGACTTTTTAGACAACCTTCTTTGGCAAACACCATTTGATGCTTTTCTCCCCCATGCTAAGGAAAAAGAGTTTACCTTAGAGCCTATTTTGCTCACCCTGAATACTGAGATTCAAAAACCCTTTACCCATATCCTCTGGCTAAATCAAACACCTCCACCTAATTCGCTGAAGTGGGTCCACCTCTACGATTTTGATGACAGGAGCTCCCCCGAATCGGCAAAAAATTCGTTAGAGCGTTACCATTTTTATAAAAAAAGCGGCTGTAAAATCTCCCTTTTGGGCTAAAAAACATAAAATAAATTATTTATTACCCCCTTTTTTTCTCCCCTATTTTCGAGACGATTTTTCAAGTTGATTCATAAGCCTATAGTTGCTATACTCCTTTTAAAACTTTTTAGACTGGGTTAAACCATGGTAAGAATCAGCAAACAACAAGAAAGACGCTCCGTTTCTCCTCGTAAACTTGCGTATAAACGCAAGATCACTACAGGTGCCCTTCCTCAAAAAGAGTTGAAGAGCAAAGTGAACGCAATCCAAAACGGTAATATTGCAGCTTTCATCCCTCAACTTTAACGCTTCATAGATAGGCTTTTAAGATGTCAAAACACACAAGTTACGGGAAACGTTTTCAAGCTCAAGGGGCTAAAACTGTACTCCCAAGATACGATAGAATCGCTATCCTCAAAAAAGAGGGTCGTCTCGATAAAGATAGCCATAAAGTCACAGGCTTACCAAAAACTAGGTCTTAGGTGAACATCGAGGTTTTCGATAACCAAAGATCTCTTAGGGTTTCTCAAGAAAGGGTAGTCCACGTTGTGGAGGCTACCCTTAATTTTCTTAGGATAGACACCGATTTTTTATCTGTACACCTTGTTTCAAAACAACGGATTAAAGAGCTGCACCAGCAACTTTTTAATGACCCGACCATTACCGATTGTATCACGCAACCCTTTGACCCCCCTAATCAGTTAAAAACTCCCCATTTCCTGGGTGAGGTGTTCATTTGCCCCTGGGTGGCCAAAACATATGCCGAAAAAAGGGGCCTTGACCCCTACGACGAACTTTTGCTCTACCTAATACACACCCTGCTCCATCTCAGTGGCCTTGAGGATACGAGTGCAGAGAAGGCAGAAAAAATGCGTATTGCAGAAAAAAAAGTATTAGAGCATCTAAAGATTAACAACATCCACCTGAAATGATTGCATTAATACTACTATCCTCGCTATTTCTCTTAGGTTCTATATCCCTTGTGGCTATCATGACCGCAATTGCAAAAATAGGATACCTAGAATTTAAGGAGGCAATCAGACGGCACCCCTATACTTTTTATATTCTCCACTTGATCCAAAAAACCAATAAAGAGGATCGGATTGATGAGGTTTTAAACTTTATATCCCAAACGCATCAGATTGTGCGACTAAGCTTCGGCATCTCCAGCTCCCTCCTTTTTGTGACATTACCCTGGTTCAGACAGTTTTTTACCGAGGGGGCAGAAGGTGTAGAATTCACCGCCATTTTCGTTCTACTAACTCTCTTTTTTTTATTGGCCCTTACAACTGTTTTAGACACCCTAACCCATATCCTCACCTCTCTTGTCCCCTACTCTGTCCTCAAGGCCCTCTCGTGGATGGCCTACATTTTTTTAGTAGTGCTCTATCCAATAGTTCTTTTTACGCTGAAAATTCAACGCAGGCTCTCTAAAAAGGAGGATCTATCGTCAGCTGCCGGAGCTGGTGTGCGCTTTCGTCGCCGATTGATCGAGCTTTTGGATGAGACCGATAGCGAAAAAAGTTTGGATGACGAGGGGCAAAGGATCATGATTGCCATCTCGAATTTGGGGACTAGACTTTGTAAAGAGGTAATGATCCCAAGAGTTAATATCACCTCTTTAAATGAGAGTACCACCCTTAAAGATGCAGCTGAGATTTTTCTCAAAGAGAACTACAGTCGTATCCCTATCTACCATACTACCCCCGACGACATTATTGGTGTAGTTCATTTCAAAGACGTTTTTGGAAAGCTCTATGAAAAAAAAGAGGGGGTAGTTAAAGATCTTGTCAGACCGGTTCTTTTTGCACCCGAGACAAAAAAAATCTCTACCCTGTTAAAAGAATTTCAAAAAAAACAGATCCACATGGCGATAATCCTCGACGAGTATGGTGGAACCGAGGGGCTTATCACAGTCGAAGATATTCTCGAAGAGATCGTTGGGGATATTTTCGACGAATACGATCATGATGAAATTGTACATAAAGTCGATACCGATGCGGATGGCTCATTTTTAGTCGACGCTAAGATCAACCTTGTCGATGTCGAAGCCATCACTGGTATCGTATTTCCAAAACTTGTCGAGTACGATACCCTTGGCGGTTTCATCTACCACAAAGCCGGGACTATACCCGAAGTAGGTTACAAAATCTTTTTAGATAATTTTTCCTTAGAGGTGATCCAAGGGAGCGATAGGGTCATCGATAAAGTAAGGCTTACTCCCACCACTCAAGCAGAAAATTTCTACGAATAAACCCAAAAGAAAAAATTTTTCTCTTTTTTCGAATAAGTTTTTTTTACCCTCCCCGATTCAAGGTATTTACCCCTTTTTACACTTCCTTCTTAAAAGTTGACATGAGAAGAAAACTCTTGTTATACTTAGGGCTTATTTTTCTTTAGGATACCTTCATGGCCCGTGCCGTCACATTCGTTGAACCGAAACAAATATCAGCCGGAACAAAAGCCTCCTTTCGCTTCCTTTTTGTTACCGATATAGCTCTTCCCCAAAAAAGTTTGATTCGTTTTGATCTTGGTATAAATGACCCTGAAAAGGATTTTGAGATCCCTACAACCAATCTAAAAGAACAACAAAACTGTATCTGGTTAAGCCTAAGTGACGGAAAAGTCATTGAAGGAAAGCAAAAAAAGGATCTTGAAGGGAAACCCGTATTTGATTTCGTTCTGCCAAAAATGCTT
>CAYFOX010000014.1:0-5542 GCA_964344875.1 uncultured bacterium | reverse complement strand
CTCATGATCGTTTTAGGTTCCCAAATAGCAGAAAAAGCGAAAGATTTCGGGACACGCTCCCCACTCAAAGCTCAGCGAAAGCGCCCGATCCATCTCTACATCGATCCAAAAGGAAAGGGGGATTTTAACGAACCCTACACTTTCACTCTGGACATTAAAGGTGCTGAGTTAAAAAACATTCGCATTCTGGCCCCCTCCTTGGTCTCCAGAAATCAGCGTTTTGATGTGGTAGTCCGTTTTGAAGACCAGTACTCCAATCTTACATCGAATGCCCCTCAAGATACCCTAATCGAGTTTTCCCACGACAGGTTGCGCGATAATCTCAAAATGCGCTTATTCGTCTCGGAATCGGGGGTAACCTGCTTGCCTAACCTCTATTTTAATGAACCGGGCGTCTATCGTTTGAGTTTCAAGAACACACTCACCTCTGAAGTCACCCTCTCCCACCCTATTTTCTGCCAGGCAGAAGAGGGGGATCAGGCTTTTTACGGCTCTTTTCAAGGGATGCGCCCCATCGAATCTTTAGACCAGGTGGAGTACCTACTCAGAGAGGCTCGCGATACCGAGCATCTCCAATTCTTTTCTCTCTCTCCACAAGATTCTGAAACAGAGACGAGCAACGAGCTTTGGAAAGAGATTCAAACCTATAGCGCCGAATTCAACGAAGAGGACCGTTTTGTTACATTCTTAGGCTTTACCTACAATACCCAAGAGCCTCAAGAGGGTTCAAAAATCCTCCTTTTCTCGAAAGATCAAAAACCGATCTATCGTAAAAAAGAGACCAAGACCTCCTCACTTTCCAAAATTTTAAAGGCGCATATCCCCAAGGATCTTTTTGTTATCAGCCTTGACCCCTCGAGTAAATTGGTAGAGGAGTTTGAAAAAGGGGTGGTCTATCGCCCATCTAAACATAAAGAGATCTTCAAACTTTATGATGAGGGTAAAAGATTTGCTCTTATCGGTGAGGATCTTACCTGTATTTTGGCTAACCAACTCAATCGGGACACTTTGATCACTGCAATAGAAAATCGGAAAACCTTCGCCTCCGTTCATGGTCGTATGTTAGCCCAATTTTCTATTGCAACCCAACCAATCGGTTCCGTCTTGACTACAAAATCAAGACCCGGGCTGATGTACGTGCGTCACCTCAAAGGCTTTATTGCCGGAAACAAACCTTTCAAAGAATTGACGATCTATCGTAATGACGTTGCGATTATCACTCTCAAGAATCTCGATTCTTTTGTGGAATTCGAAGAATACGATGAATCTAAATTAGATCAGGCTTTGATTCATGAGGCAAATGGGGTTAGATTCTGCTATTATTATCTCAAGGCTATTCAAGAAGATGGAGCCTATCTTATCACTTCCCCCATTTTTATTGAGGATAATGAACATCATGAGAACGAAGAGGTCTCTCAAAAAAAGAAGGTAGTAGCTAAAGGCAAGACCTATACAGGCTCTAAGCAAAACGGTTTCTTCCAATAGGGGCTCGGGAGTATTTTCTTTGGAACAAAAAGGCTCTCTATCCATCGAATTGACAGCCTCTGGAGGTTTTACGGACATGGATAAAATGGTAGAAGAGCTCGGATCGATTTGTGGGAAAAAGGCAGGAGAGGGTTTACTCTCGATTTGTTGCAGGCGCCCCTCGAGAGCCTTTTGCGGTTTGATAGTATCTGGTTCGTTTGGGAAAAGTTCTAAGGCTACACTTGTAACCTCTCTCTTCATTTCAACTTGTGGTGTTAAGGGGGGGGTGATAGTTTCGATGTAGACAACAGCAAAATCTTCGTCCACATAGAAATCGACATTTTCAAGGTTTGTAGTTTGCATGATAAAGATTCCTAATTCTAATTATTTTCCCTTAAAAGCCACATCTTAATAAGAACTTTAAAAGGACAAACCATAGCTCAATTAATTATTAATTGGTAGAATCATTTCCATGCAAAAAACCTTAATACTAGCTTCCAATTCCAAAAGAAGGAAACAGATTCTAGAAAAAATCGGACTTCGTCATAGGGTTGTACCCTCTCATTTCGATGAGGATCTAATCCCTTTAACCCATGGGGTAGAAAACTATTCTTTAGAGGTAGCTCTCTCAAAAGGGAGATTAGTTAGTGAAAAACATATTGAGGAGTGGGTTTTGTCAGCCGATACTTCTGTCTATTTTTCAGGGCGGCATCTTAATAAACCAAAGTCTTTTAAAGAGGCTGAAGAGATGCTTTTTTCTCTGCAAGGAAAGGAGCATATTGTGACTAGCGCTATCGCTATATTTCATCAAAACAAAGTTTTTTCGGCAGCCCATTTCAACAAAGTTTTTTTTAAATCTTTCAATTCTGACTGGATTCGATATTACCATAGTACTATAGATGTATTAGATGCGGCTGGTAGCTACATGATCGACGGTTTGAGTTCCCTTTTTATAGAAAAAATTGAGGGAACGCAGGATTCGGTAATGGGATTGCCTGTCCATCTACTAGAAGATCTTATCAAAAAACATGGAGGCCAGTTGTGCGATTTTACCGATTACTCTCTTGTTCCTCCCTAATTTTTTGTGCATTAGGGTACTCTATCACCGAGACGAGCCAAAAGCAGATTTTGCATCTTACTGCCGTAGGGGAGGTTGATGAAGCGATCAAGACCTATCTAAAGCACTCTCAAAGCTCAAAAGAGCACTCCATCGATCTTTTAGAGCAGATCGGCCTAAAAATCTTGCAGATGGGATTCAAAACACAAGATCCTGAGACCTGTCTGTTATCTTTATTTGGGGCAAATATTGCACGCGTACCAGTAGATCGAAAATTTCTAACCCGCGCATTCAAAAGTTCCAATCCCCTTCTTCAAAGCGCAGCTCTACAAACCCTTTCCATGGAGGAGATGGACGACACCGAAAGCATTCTCAAAGAGGGAGTAAAATCTGACTTCTTGATGATTAGGCTAGAGACCCTTTTTCAATTAGTGCAAAGGCACTCCAGGCATGCTATGGGTCTTGTCGAATCGCTTAAAAATATCCTTCATCCCCAGCTCCATTTTTTCTTTCCTGAATTTTATGCACTCGACGGAACCGATGAGTCGATCAACATCCTCAAGCAGATGACGCATGATCCTAGCATCTATGTAAGAGTAAGTGCCATCCTTTCTGCAGTAAAATACGACCGAGACACCCTTCTTGGTGTGATCAGAGCCGTTGTTACCCACCCCCACCCAATTGAACAAGAGGTCGCAGCGCATGCTCTAGGTGTTTTCAAGGACATCGAAGCAAAACCCAAAACCGAAAGATTGACAAAAACGGCAAGTCCCGATGTTCGCCTGGCCTCCTCGTTGGCTTTGCTCAAACTGGGGTTTTTTGAACATAAAGAGGAGATCGTGCGTCTTGCGCAATCAGGTCACCCGTTTGCCATCTCTACACTTGGAGAGGTTGGTGGAGGGACAAAAGAGCTTTTAGATCTATTGAAAAGTCCTCACCACATGACCCGTTATCGTGCAGCCTATGCGCTGTTAAAACAAAGAGACCCCCGCTGTTTAGCTACTATCATTGAGATCCTTGTTACCCCCACATATGATCTAAATCTGGTCCCTTTCTTTAGCCCAGCAAGGAGCCTTTCCAGTTTTGAGTCCTATTTCGGCCCTATCAAAGAGGCAGAATTGAAAAACTCGATTGCCTCTTACACGAATTTTCTCAAACAATCGATGTTGATTGAAGCTTTAGATTTAGGCGAGCCCTATTTCCTAAATATTGCTACAACCCTCTTATCGCTAAAAAAATCGGAAATGATTCCTGTGCTTGTAAGGCTTTTAGAAAATCTGCAGTCGAAAGAGGCGGTCGATTTACTCAAAAAATCGACACAAATGCCGGGGGCCCCCTTTATCCGATCCTATGCAAACCTCGCCATGTACCGGCTAGGCAATTACAAAGAATTTGATAAAGCTACCATCGAATTTGTAAAAGATTCGGTCTCTAGCGAGATGATCTCTTTTCAACCGATAGATCTTGACCCAAGAAACAAAACACATAGTAACCCTTTTCAACTCACCCCCTCGGAAAAGTCGCAGCTTCTTCTTGAGACCTTTGAGGCGCTGCTCATCCGTCATGAAAGTGAAGGAATTGATCTTATTTTAGAATGTATATTGAAAGGTCACCCCAATAACAGGTATGCTTTAGCTGGATTACTCTTAAAGATGATACAGTGAAATTAGCTTGGTGGCTTTTAGCTATCACCCCCCTCTTTGCGCAGGTGAAGATCTATTTAAATGATCTTCAAGTTGTCAACGACCGTTACGAAACGCAAAACGGAGGGCTGTTCTTTTCCGATCAACTCAGTTTACAGGCTCAAAACATCTCTTTCGATCGCGAAAACGGTATCCTTGAGGCAAGTGATGCACTTTTATTTATCCTAAATGGGCAAATTTTTGTAGCAAACAGCCTATTTATAGACCTAAAAAACCAAACCGGTTTTTTCGAAGATCTGACATGTAAAATCAACTCTCTCTACATCGAGGCAAAAAAAACGGGGTTGGATACGAGTGGGGCCATCACTTTTGAAAAAGTGGAGATCACCCCTTTTGATCAACCACCCCTTTTATTCTCTTTTCATGTTCTCCAAGGTTCTATCGATAAGGAGAAGAATTTACAAGCGGAATCTATTTCTGCCCAGTTGATCGGTGCCCCTGTCCTATTTTTACCCCGAATTAGATGGAATCTTGAACAGCTACCGACAAAAGGTGTCCGCTATTTTTTCATGTACAACCAAGGTCAAAACCCCCTCTTTTCTTTTCGCTACCCTATCATCGCCGAAAAAAATGCAAAGGCCCTTTTTCGGTTTGATTACCGCATCGGGAAGGGATTTGGCACCGCCTTAGAGACCGATACCTCATTGAATAGGGATCGCATCAAGTACTGGACAGAAAATTTTTTCGACTTCGATACATTTTACAATGATAATAATACAAAAATTTTGCAAACACGCTATCGGTTCAAAGGGGTTTTTGATGCTTTCCCCAAGGACGAGGATCTTTTTGTTAAATTTCAATACGACGTGCAGTCTGATAGAAACCTCAGGCTGAACTTTTATGCAGCCCAGTTCGAAGCGCGCGACGTGATGCGCACAGAGGGGCTTTTGGGGATCAATAAATTCTTCTCTGAAAATCTTTTAGCCTTTCGCCCCAGAGCAAACTCCTATGAGAGCTTGAGTCAACAATTACCCGCTCTCAAAATTCAGGTAGATCCGATTGTTTTTCCCTTTCTAGGCCTCCATTTTTATAACACCTTTGATTTGAGCTATCAAGACTACACCTTCTCAAATAATTTGTACCAGGCGGTGCTCCCTTTTCATGCTTCAAGGTTACAAACAACGCAAAAATTAGACTGGCCATTAGATTTTGGACCGTTAAAAATCGAACCGGAAGGTCTGTTTAGCGCTATCTACTACAACAACACCCCGCTGCAATCACAAGAGACGCTGGTCTATTTCAACTACGGCATCAAAGCCTCTACTTTGATCGAAAATAGGTCTAAACAAAACCGACATGTGATTCAACCTTATGTGGA
>CAYFOX010000013.1:15699-16920 GCA_964344875.1 uncultured bacterium | reverse complement strand
AGATCTTCCGTTGCATTTGGAATTAGGGACGATAAAACTCAGCAAAAAAGAGATCAAAGGGTTGGAAAGGCTGGATTTAGTTCACTTGGAGGGAATCTCTACTGCAGTTCTCGATGATGAATATCCGGTGCACATCTGTTATAAAAATACCCCTTTGTTAAGTGCAGTGCTGAAAGAATCTCAGCTAAACCAATTCATGCCGCTATCCACAAAACCTCAGGAGAAGTTTATGTCCTCTAGAGATGACTTTGATGAAAAAGAATTTTCCGACCTCGAGGAGGATTTTTCCACTCCGGATGGAGACGAAAACGAGATGCTTGATGAAGGAGAAGAGGATCTTGAACCTCAAAAAACCCCTCCCAGAAAAGAGCATGCCCCTAAAACCGTAGTTTTAGAGGAGGTGGGTCTCGATTGTAAAATTGAACTTGGTTCTATTACTGTCCCTTACCAAACTCTTGCCGATCTCAACCCTCAAAGTGTTCTGAAAGTGGAACTTGACCCTAAAAAAGTCTACTTGACTTTCCAAGGACAAATTCTTCGCCGAGGAGAAATTGTCGAATTCGATCAACAACTTTTCTTTAAAGTTTTAGAATAAATGGCCCAATTTTATCACGAGCCTACAGTCCCTTTATATGTAGCTTCGGTCGCCTCTGACCTCCCCGCTAAAATTGGACCCTATAGGATCGAAAAGCTTTTGACCACAGGAGCGCTTTCTCGCCTCTACTTAGGGGTTCACGAGAGTAGCCGCCAACTTGCAGTACTCAAGGTTTTGAACTACGACATCCTTAAAGATTCGGCGCGCAAAAAGATTTTCCTCAAAGAGGGTTCCATTCTTAAAAATCTTCAACATCCAAACATCGTCCACTATCTAGAGGAGGGTGAATTCGAAGAGGGTCTCTATATCGCTGTCGAATTCATCCAGGGAATCTCTTTAAAACAGTTTATTTTACAACGCTCGCTCTCTTTAAAAAGATCGATTGAGGTGATCACAAAAACGCTGTACGCCCTACTGTATCTCCATTCAGTAGGGATCGTACACAGAGATCTCAAACCAGAAAATATTCTCATCACCGAGACCTCCGAGGTCAAGTTAGTCGATTTCGGTATCGCAGCCTCACAGGAGGAATCGATCGAAGGTCCACTCTACGGCACCCCATCATATATGCCTCCTAACGAAAAAAACGGGACTAGAAAAGTCGATTTTCGCGCAGACATTTACGC
>CAYFOX010000013.1:12214-15689 GCA_964344875.1 uncultured bacterium | reverse complement strand
ATTTTGGGAAGAGTCTCTTTTGGAAAAATCAATTTGGACTTGGTTCCCAAATTTCTGCGCCCTATAGTTAAAAAAGCTACCGAACAGGATCCCCTCAAACGATACCAAGATGTAATGGAAATGATTCTAGATCTTTCGGTTTATCTGAAAGAGAATCTTATTTCGAAAGATGAAAGCACAGAGGATACCCTTAAAGACCTTCTGGAGAGTATTGAAAAGAGTAAGCAGTCCTTGATTTTCCCCGTTCCGGAGATGTTGATGGATCTTTCTATTGATGTCGTTGTTTCGGCCCACCCTAAGCAAATTCCCTACACCCTTCTCCACCATATATTACCTGATGGCTCTTACATAGGGCTCATGGCCTCTTGTCCTACAAACGACATGCACACCCTTTTAGAACTCAAAACAATTGTCGAAAGAGCTAAGCTCCTTTTGGAATGGATGACAACTAAAAATGAATTTTCCTTGTCCCAATTTTTAGAAAGGCTAGAAAAAGGGATCCACCATATATGCCACTTGCAGCTTCTTCATGCCAGCACTACCAGCAACTTTTTTCACCTGTTTTCCTTCGGAAACACCACACTTGCCCACCACTCGTTTGCCGCAAAAACACCCCGTTATCTTGAAGCGGGTGGCCGTTTGTTTGGTGAAGGGGGCCCCCTACCTAATCCGATACAGGACCGGCTTGACTCTTTGGATACGCTCATTCTCGGTATCGATGGAACTAAACTAGCCGTCGACCTATTATTTCAAGAAAGCTTTGACAAGTCTTTATTTCGAAATAATGTTCTAGGGGATTGTCCTGCTGCTTTGGTGATTCAAAGAATCGACTAAAATTCTTACACACCCCTATCCATAAAGATCTTTATTTGTTTTAAAGAACTCCTCTCATTATAATAGCGGTAGTTTTAACCCCCCCAAAGGAGTGCTTTCTTATTATTTTCTAAAAAGAAGCCCCTTTACCCCCAAAATACGAATGATCGATCGTGAATAATATGATATTTATTTTTTTAATTTTTTTCCCCTTTTTCTCCTTCTGTTCAAAAAAGCCACAGCTCCCCTCTGACCAAATCAAAGTCATTGTTTTCGATTTTGGTAAGGTTGTAGTGCAAAAAAACTGTGACCCCCTTGCCCAGTTTTTAGCCAATGAGCTTGATATCTCGTTTGAACAAGGAAAAGCCCTTTTAGTTCAAAGAGAGGAGGCGCTCTTACGCTCTGAGTCGGAAAAACATTTTTTTAAAAACGTTTTCCATAATTTTGGAAAAGAGGTGCCTGCGCAATTTCAGGAAAAATTCAAAAAAAAATTGGAAGACTGCATCTTTTTAAACAAAAAAGTTATGGAAATGATTGAGCTTCTGAAACAGCAAAATAGAAGGGTGATCCTTTTTTCCAATACCGAAAAACACAAGGCGGATACCTATAGGGAGTTGGGATACTACGCCCCTTTTGATCAACTTGTTTTGTCCTACGAAATAGGGATGAGAAAACCCGATAAAGCGGCCTACGATTATGTGGAAGAGCAGGCCCAATTTTTGCCTCATGAAGCCCTATTCATTGATGATAAGATAGAAAACGTCCTCGAAGCCAAGAAACATCACTGGAACGCGCTGGTATTTTCGAGTGCAGATCAGCTTCAAAAAGATTTAGAGGAGCTTGGATTTTGTTTTGACAAAGATTTTTAAAAAAAAGGGGTGAACACCGGCTCATCTTTTTTTCTTTTTTTTCTTTTTTTAATGCCCATTTCATAGTTTCGAACATTTTCTAAAGAGCTCTATTGCAATAATTAAGAGTTTTTTCTATGTAAGGGGCATATGGTGCCGGCCTTTAAAAAATGTATACTCTTCTACTGCGTTGCAGCGTCGATCATCCCTTATGGGCTCGATGCCTGGGGTCGACCTAAGCAGAAAATCTCGCGCGAATCACGCTATAAAATCAACTTTAGACAGGTAAAAGCGGAAGAGTTTTTACAATTTTTAAGCGAGATCGCCGGTCTGAATTTTGTGTACAATCCAAACGACTTTAATTTCTCCATAAATTTGGTCTCGGATGAAGAGATGACGATCGAGACTGTCGTTTCGGGATTTGTACAAACTCTCAGGATTCAGGGCTTTAGTATACTCGAAGAGAATGGCACTCTCATTATTCATCGAAGCCAAGACATCAAAGAGATGCCTATGCTTTTGAACTCAGAGTCGGCGAAAGGGGAATCAGTCCCCCCTATTGTAACGAAAATCTATCAAATCAAAAACAGCCCGGTAGAGGTTATTTCCAATTTGATCCAACCCTTCTTATCGACCACAAGTGTGATTGAGGTTTTTAGCGAGAGAAGGCTTTTGATTATCTCTGATGTGGTGCAAAATATCCTTTCGATAGACTCTTTGGTAAAAACGATTGACCAACCCGAGACAGGGGCGGTGAATATCATCTATGATACACAATATTTTCAACCAAGCGAGTTGGTCACAATTGCTTCTCCAATCCTGGATGCTCTCTGCGGTGGGAAAAGCTACTCTTTGCTACCGCAGGAAGGGACTCAACGGGTGTATATCGTTGGCAGCTCAGAGCTTGCAGATAAAGCCCTTGAGGTCTTTCAACAAATTGAGGAAAAAGCCTCGAAACAACAAAGCTCGATTACCACCAGCAACATTCTCCTTTATAGGGCCCAAAACCGCTCCATTCAGTCGATTGCAATCGCCTTAAGGACTATTGCTAAAGACTCGAAAAGGAGCGATTTTAACTCTTCTGGTTTTTCTAAAATGGTGGACGAAGCTAATCTTATTGCACCCGACATGCTTCTGTTCGTTGGAGAACCCGTCCAAATCAACAAGATTTCGAACCTCATCAAAACTATTGATACCCCGCAACAGGTAAAATCAGACCTTACTTTCTCAATCATCAAATTAAAGCATGCCTCAGGAAAAATAGTGCTCGATAATATCCGCTCTATGGGAAAAGATATCCCGGAGGATGATGCAAATGAGGACTTTATTTTAGCGCTAGATAGTTTGCGTTGGAATAAAGATACCAATTCTATTGTTGTACAAGGCTCTCCCCATGTGATCGAAGAGATCACTAACCTTATCGATAAAATTGACAAGCCTGTCGGTTCCACAGCCGACTTTTCTATCATTAAGCTCCAAAACGTATCGGGTAAATACGTGCTCGATCAACTCAACCAAATGGCGTCTCAACTCACCGATTCAAGTGAAAATATGCCCTTCATCACAGCGGTGAATGATGTCCAATGGAATAAAACAAACAACACTATTACCATTCGGGGTAACCAGCAGATCATTCAACAATTGAGCGATATCATCAATAAACTAGATATCCACACCGTTTCTTCCACCCAGTATATAATCTATAAACCTACAAGCATGACCGCACCGGAGCTTCAAAAGATGCTTCAGGGGATCGCCCATGATTTGGAGAATGCAGGCACTGCAGATCCCACACTTATTCAGACCATTAAAGG
>CAYFOX010000013.1:6802-12114 GCA_964344875.1 uncultured bacterium | reverse complement strand
TTTCTTCCACCCAATATATAATCTATAAACCTACAAACATGACCGCACCGGAGCTTCAAAAGATGCTTCAGGGGATCGCTAATGATTTGGAGAATGCAGGCACTGCAGATCCCACACTTATTCAGACCATTAAAGGGATCAAAGTCATAAAAAACTCTAACTCGATTATTGTGAGTGGAAGCGAGTCCAACATTAATAAAATACGGGAGATGATTACCTCTGTCGACACTCATACCCAGACCCCAGAAAAAACCGACTTTTCGATCATCAAGCTTCAAAACGTATCGGGTAAATACGTGCTGGATCAACTCAACCAAATGGCCTCTCAACTTCCCGATTCCACCGAAAATATGCCCTTCATCAATGCGGTGAATGGTGTGCAATGGAATAAATCAAACAATACACTCACTATTAGGGGCAACCAACAGATCCTTCAACAACTGAGCGATATCATCAATAAACTGGATATCCACACCGTTTCTTCCACCCAATATATAATCTATAAACCTACAAACATGACCGCACCGGAGCTGCAAAAGATTCTTCAGGGGATCGCCCATGATTTGGAGAATGCTGGCACTGCAGATCCTACCCTTGTTCAGACCATTAAAGGGATCAAAGTCATAAAAAACTCCAACTCGATAATTGTGAGTGGTAGCGAGGTCAATATCAGTAAAATACGGGAAATGATTACCTCTGTCGACACTCATACCCAGACCCCAGCCAAAACGTATCGGGTAAATACGTGCTCGATCAGCTTAACCAAATGGCCTCTCAACTTCCCGATTCCACCGAAAATATGCCCTTCATCAACGCGGTGAATGATGTGCAATGGAATAAAACAAACAATACACTCACCATTAGGGGCAACCAACAGATCATTCAACAGCTGAGCGATATCATCACTAAACTGGATATCCACACCGTATCTTCTACCCAGTATATAATCTATAAACCTACAAATATGACCGCACCGGAGCTGCAAAAGATTCTTCAGGGGATTGCCCATGACTTGGAAAATGCAGGTACTGCAGATCCAAGCCTCATACAAACCATTAAGGGGATCAAAACCATAAAAAACTCCAACTCGATAATTGTGAGTGGCAGCGAGGCCAACATCACTAAAATACGAGAGATGATTACTGCTGTCGACTCTCTTACCCAATCCCCATCAAAAATTTCTCAAGTGGGGACCGCAACATTTTTGAGCTACGTCCCCAAATCCAAAACGGCAAAAGAGCTCTTGGCTCAACTGAAATCGACAACACAAGACATCCAAGACGAAGATCCTGAGCTTGTTAAAACTATCAACCATGCGAAAATTTCGGAAGGGACTATCGTATTCAGCGGCAGTTCAGAAAATCTAGAAAAAATCGAAAAGCTTTTAGAATCTTTCGACCAAAAAATTCCAGGTTCTACGACGAAGCAAGAGGTGGATAACTACCAAAATTACAAACCGGTTTACAAAACGGGGCCTGACTTGATCAAAGAGGTGCAAGGCTACGTGGATCATATCTCGGATAATGGGGTCAATAATCGGGGGCTAATCAAATCTGTAGAAACCCTTAAATTTTTGAATGGCAGAATCATTGTTGTCGGCACTCAAGAGAATGTGGTGCAGATCTTAAAGCTTTTGCAAGAGTTTGATACTCCCTCTGCTGATCTCTCAAAGCCCTCTACATCGATTGAATCTTATGAAAATATCGGGTTTTTAAATTATAAGCTTAACTTTCATACCGGTTCTGATATCCAACTGGCTCTAAAGCAAATCGGTGATGAGCTACAACTCACAAAAAATACCAAGAACGAATCTCTAGTAAATGCCATAAGCTCGTTACAATGGATTCGTGTAACGAACTCCTTGGTTGCAACAGGCGATCCTACAACTTTACAAAAGCTCAAAGAGATCATCGCTTCAGTAGACATCCCTTTAAAACAGGTGTTTATTGAAGTTCTTGTGATCGAGACCGATACCACCAACACGCTTGATGTGGGTCTTAGATGGGGTGGTTATTCCAACTTTAAAGGGAAATTTGCTGGAGTAGGTTCGAATTACCCGCGAGTCGATTCAACCGATGGGGTGACTTTTCAAGACACTGTCAAAGGGAGCTCAACAACTGCTGGCAGCTCGTCTTCAGGGGTCAATGCGGTGAACGGCCCCTCTCCAAACCTTTTCAATACACTCTCAAGTGGACAATTGGGGATTATTGGTGATATCATTTTTCACGGTGGAAAATCCTATCTCACTTTAAGCTCTTTATTAACTGCACTTCAAGAAGAGGCTCGTATTACCACTGTTTTGAATCAAAAGATTATGGCTCAAGACAGTCGCATGTCCCAAATTTTCGTAGGGCAAAACGTCCCTTTTACCGGCTCGATTATCACAACATCGGGTATTTCACAATCTACCAACGCAAACTTGGAGTATCGCAATATCGGGGTGTCACTAAATATTACCCCAAATATTGGTGACAATGGTATCATCACCTTAGAGATTGATGAAGAGATTACTGAGGAAGCGAACACTGGAACACAGGGTGATGCGGTAAATACTCAAGCTGTGGCAGGGATCCGAACCAAGAAAAGCAGCATGCAGACTCGGGTCCATGTACCAGATAAAGCATTTGTAGTGCTCTCAGGCCAGATTCGTAATACGCAGACTAAAGCTAAATCCGGTCTGCCCTGTTTAGGCGGTCTTCCCGTGATTGGAGCTGCTTTCAGCCAATCGTCCAGTAACGATGCGCTTTCCGATATAATCATCTTCATTCGACCCGAAATCATCCAAACCAGCGATCAATGGAAAGAAGTGAGTGAACAACAAGAAGATATCGTGCGTGAACAAGGAAATCCCGAGGCATTCGATCGAGCCGTCGATCTTGTTAAAAGGGATTAATCGGTTTTCTTTTTTCTTTTTAAGTTTTCTTTTGGGCTGCACCTCGGTGAGTGAGGAGATCAATCCGAGCGTCCACTACAGCGTCCACGAGAAGTTGATCCAGTCTCTGCCAAATGCTTTTACCCCTTTAACTCAAAATGAACTGGAAAAAAACTGGGCCACAGAATACCGCATGGGCCTTTTTTTTGCTAAAAAACTAGACCTTTACAGAGCAGTGACCGCTTTTCAGCGAGCCGAATTTCTTTTAAGTGAAGAGCCCAACCCTGTCCTTTGCATGGAAAGAAAACATGAGGTGGAATACTACACGCTCTTATGCTATTCGCTAGGAAAAAGACATGATGACCTCGTGACAACATTCGAATCCTCCTCTTTAGCCTTCGTCAACCCAGACTTTAAAGCCTATAAAGACCTACTACTAATTTTGGGAGAAGCCTATGATGCAACCAAGCAAAAGCATAAAGCTTTTAGTGTTCATCAAGCGCTTGCTCAAAATTACCCCAGTGCAGCACAGTCCGTTCTTGTAGGCAACGCATTACAATCTGCTGACAGTAAAACAGCTTTTGCAATTCTCAATCAGGAAAAAGGAGTTCCTCAAACGCATGAGGTCTCGATCCAAAAAGCTCTCTCTCAAACAATGCACCCCCACCACTTCTTAGCCTACGACCAACTTGAGGAGCACAAATCGCTCAAACTCAAATCTGTGATAGAACAAACGCAAACCTCTTATTTAGCTCAAAAGAAGTCCCCCTTTACAGCTCAAATGCTGGGGCTCATTCCGGGTGGAGGTTATGCCTACCTTGGGCAGTACCAATCGGCAATCACCGCTTTTTCGATCAATGCTCTCTTTATAGGAACTGCATCCTATTTTTTTCTAAACGGTAACGTCCCTGCTGGTATTTTAACCACAAGCTTTGAAGCGGGTTGGTATTTTGGAAGCATTTACGGAGCAGGTCAAGCGGCTAAAACCTACAATGAGCGCCTTTACGAGGCTTTGGTACACCCTGTTATGGAAGAAAAAAAGCTTTACCCCTTACTGCAGTTGGAATATGGTTTCTAGCTTTTTAATTTTTTTGGCAATCAAAGGGTATGTCGAACCTTGGGGAAAAGATAGCGCTTTAGCTAAAAAACCTCTCACCAAAGTTGTCCTGAAAGAGAGTGAGGACTTTATTGGGAAAACTCTGGAGAACATCATTTTATTTCACCAAGAAGTGCTCTCTCCCATCGATGGCCCTAGGAGCCATTTTAGACCCACAAGCTCTCGCTACACTCTTTTAAGTATCCGCCGTTTTGGTCCCTTGAAGGGATGGCTGAAAGGGATGGATCGACTGATGCGTGAAAATAGCGACCCATGGGTGTACCGCACGGTCTTGATCGACAACATCGAGTACAAATGGGATCCTAGCTACGAAACACCCCCCTAAGCCGGTCTTCTACTCTAGTGCATCCCCTCTTGAGGAATATGCCAAAGCTACTCTGATAGCCTATTGCACACTCACCATATTTGAGAAGAGAGCCTCTTTGGGAATTTTCACACACTCCGTCCTATCATCGTTCACCCCCATACTGACAAAGAAATTCTCGCTATTTTGCCTTATTCCTACAGGGTAGAGGATTTTCTTTGGATTTTTAAACAGATGGTAGGCTCCTGGATAAGAGAGGGGTTTGATAGTCAATCGCTTCAAGTGGAATGGGGGAGAAGAATCAAAAGCATAAGCTCCAACAAAATAGACATATCGGTTCCAGGAGACATACGAGCGGGTAATTCCGGAACGGATGTGAAAAAATCCCACATACTCTCCACCACACTCCAAAGCGGGAGTTCCCCCCGAAAGTTTTGGAGTTTCTCCAGGGATAAAAAGCTCTTGTTTTGTCAAAATCTGACAGTGTCCATCCTCACGGTACTCTAAAACTGTCCAAGGGTTTGTCTCATAGAGAAAATAGAGTTTGTCTTTATGGACAAACGGGACCCAGTTTTTTTCGGTCTGTTTTAGCCCCCCCTCTTTGGTAAGCGCCTGAATTTTTTGTACGATCAATCCCTGCCCCTCCCTCTGCAAAAAAGCCAGATGGATTCTGCGTTGCCCTTGAATCAGATCGTTGTATACGCAAACAAGTTGATCCTTAAAAACAAATAGGCGGGGATCCTCTGCATGCTGTGATCTCAAAAAAAGTCTTTTGAGATTGGAAACCATATCATGCGAAAAATTCCCCACATAAATATAGGAGTTGTTTCTATCAATTTTTCTAAGGGCCATCCATTGGCTCCCTTGAAAGTCTACAAAAGCTCCATTAATAAATTGCCCCTCTTCAAAAAAGGTTACCTCTTTGGGTTCATGCAAAAGGTTATCAAAAGAGGAGAATGCTGAGACTCGACCAAATAAAACCAAAAAAAGGTAGCAAATAAAGGTTAGTCCAAAAGAAA
>CAYFOX010000013.1:300-6792 GCA_964344875.1 uncultured bacterium | reverse complement strand
GATTTTTTCGATCCGAAAAAAAGGGCCTTCTAAAGAAGATCTATTTCAAACCGCTCCATTGAAAGGGCAAGATTTTTTATCGTGGTATATTGGGCAAGCGCTCTAAATAGGAGTCCCAAAAAAATGGTTCCACAAAAGCATTTTGACACCAAATGAAACCCTTTTTTAGCGATAATCGTCGCTAAACCAAGGCCCGATAAAGAATAAAGCATGATCTGAAAAACGGCATCTGCGGGTCTTTTTAGATTTGTGGAAATATTTCTTATTCCACAATCAGTGATCACCTCTTTTTGAATTTTTGAGAGAAAAAGGCTTTTTACAAACATATTAACCATGTACATCTTCACTCGGTAAAAAAGTTCAAAAGACCTAAAAAAGAAAAATCTCTTTAAAAGTCTGTTAAGACCCTAAAGAAAATAGCGTTTATTTACAAGAAATCTGTGAGGTAAAAACTATGTAAGGAAAGCGTATCCTGAGCTCTTAAAAAGATTCTACCTTTCTCTTCTCTCAATCCAGGTGGCACGCTTTCTAGTACGCATTCTTATAGGCGTACCCACAAAGCCCATTTCTGAACGGAAACGGTTTTCTAAATACCTCAAATAACTAGGCACTACCTCGTCCTGATTACAGAAGATCACAAAGCTTGGTGGAGCTGTTGAGACTTGGGTAAGATAAGAGATGCGAGTGGGTCGTCCTCTAACACTGGGGGGAGATTGATGGATCAAAAGATTTTTTAACCATTTATTTAATTCAGCTGTAGAGATACGTCGATTTCTGGATTCGTAGCTTTTTAAACAAGCGTTCTTCAGCTGGTCGGTATTGCGACCGGTCTTTGCAGAACCGATGACAGGCAAAAAGCAACTTAAAGAGGGGTCTTGTTTGATCGCTTGCATCACGTGTTCCATGCGGATCGCTTTGACCAGATCCCATTTATTCAAAAAGACAACCGCCCCCTTCCCCGCTTGGATCACCATATCGGCGATTCTCCGGTCATGGTCTGTTACCCCTTGCTGCACATCCAAACAAACAATACAGACATCTGCTGACTCTACTGCCTCTTGTGTACGCATCGCTGCAAATTTTTCAATGACTGTGGTCTCTTTGTGTTTCTTTCGCACTCCCGCCGTATCAATCCAAATACAGTCCTCTTCTTCAACATAAATGGCATCCCTAGTGGTTCCGATCAGATCCGATACCAGAACCCGCTCCTCTCCAATAAGAGAATTGAGCAGAGTCGATTTCCCCACATTTGGCCGTCCAATTACCGCTATTTTTGGCTTTTTTTGGACCGGTGTCTCCTCTTGAGGCGTAGGCTCAAACGGATCGAACATCTGTTCTTCATCCAAACAAGCTTCGGGGTCGAATGGGGTGATTCCCTTAGAAAGGAGAGCTGCATCCATCAGAGGCTCTAGACCTCTATTGTGCGCAGCAGAAATGGCAAATACGTCAGCACCCCCCATTTTTTTATATGGATAGACATCGACAAGCTCATAGGACTCGCATTTATTGACAACAGTAAAGAGCGGCTTATTCAAATTTAATTTGAACAACCAGTCACGTACTTGCAGATCGAGCGGCTGCACGCCCACTTGACCATCCACCACTACAAAGATAACGTCCGCCTGGCGCGCCTCTTTTTCAGCGCCCTCAAGGATGTGCGCATCGTAGGAAGAACCCTGAAATATCCCTCCGGTATCCACAACCCGTATATCGGTTAATGGATCCCACTCGGCAGTTGCATGAATACAATCACGCGTAACCCCCGGCTCGTCATGAACGATCGCAACACGTTTTTTTGCTAAACGGTTGAATAGACTCGACTTCCCGACATTTGGGCGGCCGACGATAACTATATGCAAAATATTTTTTTCTGTTGCGGTCAACACGGTGAAAAATTTCCTCTTAAGAGACGTCAAATTATAGGAGAATTCTTGTTAAAACAAAAGGTAAAAGGGTGACGAGAGGACCTTTCAAAAGAAATCTTACCTCCAATTGTCCAAAAAGTATGATAAGATTTTCTTTATAAATTTTTCATGGACTGGTCTAGGCGACGCATGAGCTCCATCAACTCGTCTTGGCTGAGTTGCTTATCCTCATCAGCGCTGTCATAGGTCAAGATCTGCTCTGCCAGCTGCTTTTTCTTTTCGATGATCCAGTCGATATCCTCTTCTATAGAGTCTTTAGATAAAAATTTAAATACCTGTACCCCCTTGGTCTGCCCAATTCTGTGAACCCTATCGGTCGCCTGATTTTCTTTTGCAAAGTTCCACCAGCGGTCATAGTGAATCACCACAGAGGCTTTTGTTAAATCAATCCCCACCCCAGCAGCCTGGATAGTGCCAATGAACACTTCACATTCGGGATCGTTTTGGAATCTCTCCACCTCCCCTTTCCGATCTAAAGTAGCCCCATGTAATTTGGCATACCCAATCCCTTGCGTCTCTAAATAGTGTTCAAAAATGGCAACCATATCTAAAAACTGTGTGAATACCACCACTTTTTGCCCGCTTTGACGCGCTTCGTGCAAAAGCTCCACAAAGAGGTCCCACTTTCCCGATTGGTGCGCCATGTAATTGGGGACATCTTTCAGTAAAAGAGCGGGATGATTACAAATCTGTTTGAGTTTTGTCAAAAGAGCAAAGATGTGTATTGTAACCTGTCTATGTGGATCTTTTTCTATCTCTTGATCTATCACCTCTTTAGAAACGCGATACATGTTTTTATAGAGCTCTTTTTGCTCGTCTGATAGATCGACAGTAATCACCTCTTCCATCTTATCGGGAAGATCTAAAAGCACCTCTTTTTTGTTGCGGCGCAAAATAAACGGGCGAATAAGACGCATTAGCACCTGCGCCCTCTCATGTGATTGACCCTTTTCTATCGGATTGACAAACATCTCTTTAAACATCGCATCCGAGGGGAGGAATTTGGGTAGAACAATATCGATTAACGATTTCAATTCCAAAAGCCTGTTTTCAATAGGAGTACCGCTCAATCCTATACGCATCTTAGCATTGAGCGTTAGGAGCACTTTATGGATTTGTGAGCTATGGTTTTTAGCCACCTGCATCTCATCAAAAACAGCCAGGTCAAATTCTAAACCCCGAAAATCGGATTTATCACTTCTCAAAACCCCGTAGGAGGTTACCAAAATATCCTGCTCTAAGGCGGGTTTTTTTCTTATAGGTCCGTGGTGCAACCGTACTGTCAGGTGAGGCAAAAATTGGTGTAGCAGCTTTTCCCAATGGTACATTACTGAGGTGGGAGCTACAATAATACAGAAGGGCTTCTCCTCTTTTTGGACGTTATGCACTGCTGCAATGATCGACATCGCCTGGTGAGTCTTTCCTAAACCCATATCATCGCATAAAAGTCCGCTCAGACCGAAACGATAGAGTGCATAAAGCCAGCGAGCTCCGACCTGTTGATACGGCCGCAAGGTGCTCTTTAATCCCTCCAAAGGGGGTTCTTCCTGCTTTGCCGAGTCAAAGCTCTCAAAGAAATTTACCCACTCCAAAGAGGCTTTTTCATCCACCTCAATATTTTCAAAAATTTTTAGTTTGAGCCAATCAAGAGGATTCATATCGATCCACTCCCCTTTTTTGGGCCCTTTTTGTATCCATTGAAACCGTGGATCTTTGAGATGAATCGCCCCTGCAGAAGACAAAAGCATACCCTTCAATCCTCTTAAAGCCTGATCCACCTCTTTAATCGATACCTCCCCGAACTCGGAACGGAAAACAAGGCGCATTTTCCAACGACCTTTTTCAGACTTTGCATCGGTCAGTACCAATTTAAGATTTTGCGGAATCTTAAAATGGGAATCGAGATTTTCTGTAAAGGGAATGAGTCTTACAAGCTCCTGAGTGATAAAATAGGGGACCTCATCCGCTAAAATGAGCTGAGATTCTGTGTAGCGCTCTGGCAACCGTTGTTCTAAAGGGACCTCGTAAAAGCCTAGATCTTCAAAATATAAAAATTCACCGAAAGGGGTGATTTTTGCTGTTCCCTCTTGTACATAAACTGGCTGAACGACAATCTGTTGAAACTTGTTAAGACTTACCTCCAGATAGCAGCGCTTAAGGATCGGCCTATGGATAAAAAAAGAGCGAATCGTATCGCACTCTTCCCGATTTTCCCTAATGAAAGTTGCGATCTCCTCTTTTGGGATGGTCTTTTTTATGGCAGATTTAGTACTGGTTCCCCGCACTTTTGGAAAAAACCCACTCCCCTCTACATAAAGGATAAATCCGAAATCTATTAATCCTTTTGCTGATTGCCCCTCCTCTTTTTCGGGTTCAATGATCAGAGCATAAGGGAGCATTTTATAGGTGAGGCTTGCCTCTACAGCAGAGGAATGGATCTGAAACCCGGGTTTGTCTTGGAACCACATCCGGTGTTTTTCGACAAAAGAGTAGACGTCTTGCCGCTTGACGAGCTTTGTAACTTCATGAAACGGAGTAGGCGTAACCCTAAAAAAACCCTTTTTTTCCACATAAGCAAAACCCTGATAAAGGTGCGCATTCACCTTTTCTAGATCCCCCTTTTCGAAAAGATAGGCTTTTATGTTTAGTGATTGATCTTTGTCAAAGAAGAGATCGTGCTTGAGGGGAACAGGCTTAAGGTGAATCGGTTCTTTTAGAAATTTCTGAGCCAAATCCAAATTTCGACTCAAGAAAAAACCCACCTCGTTTTTTTGAATAATCAGGCTCAAAATCATCGGATCAATGGTTTTTCTTAAAAATCCAAACCCTTCAATCCACTCATAATCCCCCACATCTCCCCGTTTGCGATCATGGGGAATGTCCATGGGGATTTTCTTTGTGTGAATCTCTAAAGTCCCCCCACCCTGATTATAGCGAAAGGTCTCGATTTGCCTGTCTCGGTAAGGAAAAACTTTTATGTTGGTTTGCACACCATGAAGTAAAGAAATAAAGGGGCGCCAACTATTCAAACCCATAGAAAGTTTCACCGTTACTTTGCCACGGCGATACTCAAGATTTGCGGGCATCCCATCCTGACTACTATCCACCTCTAGAAAAGGGTTTTCCTCCATAGTGAACAGGGTTTTGAAAAGATCTTGAAAAGGGCTAAGTTCAAAACTCAATCTATCTGACGGACGACGCCTTCTAAACAACTCCAGCTCTTTCATGGGCAAGTTAGAGAATTTGATCGAATTTGCCTCGTTTTCCTCGACACGATTCTCCAAAAGATCAAAAAGGGTTTTTTCCCAGTCCGGATGGCTGCACTCCAATGAAAACCGGACAAAATTTTCCACAACGATCAGGATTTTATTCCCCTCCCTCACAAAGGTTGGGCCCATCCCATGGCGCCTATACAACAAAAAAGCTATCTGCTCTTCTAAGGAACCTCCATAACGTTTGTGTAACGGAAAAGGTGTCCCTCCATAAATGCGATCTATGGCTTGTTCGATATGCGCGCAATTTCCCTCAGACGAGGCCTTTTCACAGTTGCAAAAACGGTCTACGGCCTCTCTCCCCTCCCCAAGCTGCAAGAAAACCCAGATGCCGTCTATTTCGACCTGATAGGTCTTATCACTAAAAACAATATTCATGGTAAAGTCCCAAAAAAAACCTGCCGAACGGGACCCTCCAACCAGGTTGTGGACTCTTTCAATTCCACTTGTAATTTTTCACCAGATGTAAATTCGACCAAAATATTGGACCCCAATCTTTTTTTCTCGTTGAGTTCCAAAACAGCAGAGATCGCACCCGAACCACAGGACAATGTCTCGCCCACACCCCGCTCAATCGTTTTCATTAAGACTCTATCATTTTCGATCACTTTGACATAGTTACAATTGATTTCTACAGGTTCATGATAAATTGCTCTGGGATCCTCCACCTCGAAAACCTTATGGTATTTTCTTGGATCAGGGTAGCTAACACGACACCCCCCCTTAAAAAATTCCACCTGATGTTCCCCCAAAGCGGTTTTCAGAAGCGTTTTTTTTGCATGAATAGCTGCGACTCTGAGGCCATTACCACAGCAGAAAGCTCGGCTACCATCTTGATTAAAAAAATGGACATAGTCCCCCTCAAGCCAAATCAAGCCGTCAGCTCCTATCCCCTGTCTGCGATCACACACCACATCGATTGCTTGCGGAAGTTGATCGCAAACGATGAAATCGTTGCCAGCGGCCACATATTTGGCAAATACAATCATGGTCAGATTTCTTCGATGCTTGTGATAATCCTATCGATTAAACCAAACCGGACGGCCTCTTCGGCAGTGAGCCAATAGTCTCTGTCAAGAGCGCGCTCCACCTCTTCTTGGGACTTGCCTGTCGCTTCAACATAGAGTTTTACCAACTCTTTTTTTGTTTTGATGATCTCTTCAGCAGTTATCTTAATATCCGATGCCTGCCCCTGAGAAGTTCCCCCAATTCGTGGTTGGTGGATCATAATTCTAGCATGAGGAAAACAAAAGCGACGCCCCTTACCACCCACTAAGGAAAGGACAGACCCCATG